>CABXQY010000007.1 GCA_902514485.1 uncultured Candidatus Poseidoniales archaeon | reverse complement strand
GTCGATGATTGAATATGATTTGATAGTCGGTTCTGCAATAGCTTGGATAGGGTCAATAATTCTCTGGTCTATTCCATCATTTGCTTATGTAAATTGGAGGTCGAAGATTCGAAATTCGATGACTCTACATGAAAATGACTGAATACGAATTCATCTGAGTCAACACAATGGTCGCTGCGCCTATCATAGATTCTGATATTTGTAAAGCACATACCTTACCATCAAGATACTACACAGAAGAATCCCTATTTTCAGAAATTCTCTCTAAACTTTCTAATTCATTTCACTTTGCAGCACATGTGAGTCAACTTGATGAGAATAACACCATACCTTTACGTCAATTAGAAAAATTTCTCGGAGAAGCGTTAATACTTACTAAAGATGAAAAGATAAGATGTCTATCAAATGTATGTACTCATAGAGGTATGCTAATTGCTACAAAGCCTTGTAATCTGAAATCTCTCAAATGTGGATATCATGGAAGGACATTTGGATTAGATGGGTGCATGAGGAATATGCCAGAATTTACAGATGTCGAAAACTTTCCCACAGACTCTGATAATCTAAAAGAGTTTGATATTAAAAAATGGAATGGAATAATATTCTTAGGTGGAGAACAATTTTTTGATACTGTAATAAATGAAATGCAAAATAGAATCGGGTGGATGAATATTGAATCTTTTGAATATGATAAATCAAGGCATAGATCTTATGACATTAATGCTAATTGGGCACTTTATGTAGATAATTATCTCGAAGGTTTTCATATTCCATTTGTGCATGGAGACTTACACAGTGTGCTTGATTATGACTCATATAGCACAGAATTATTCGAAGGAGGTGTTTTGCAAATAGGTATTGCTAACGAAGGAGAGGCATGTTTCGATTTACCAGAATCATCACCTGACTTTGGACAAAAAATAGCCGCTTACTATTATTGGATATATCCAGGTTTGATGTTGAACTTTTATCCATGGGGTCTATCAGTAAATGTTGTGAATCCAATCTCAGTCGACAGAACAAGAATAGTTTATCATGGCTTTGTAGGTGAAAAATCAATGCTCGGAAAAGGCGCTGGAGGAGATTTAGATAAAGTGGAAGCAGAAGACCAAGAGATAGTTGAAGCTACACAAAGAGGAGTTTCTTCAAAATCTTATGAAAGAGGAAGATATTCACCGTCTAAAGAAAAAGGAGTCCATCATTTCCACAGGATATTAACTAACTCTTCAGACAATGATTTTTAGTGCAAAGTCGTTTCGAAGATATGATGAATACTACTAAAAGAACTCTGATAGCGATATTAATAGTGGCATCAATATTACTCTCAGGATGCACTGAAGTATCCAATGAAACAACAGATGAAATCGAAGATAATATTCCACTTCCTGATTGTGAATTAGATAATAGTTGCATAGATGATACACTTGATAATGAAGAAAATGAAGTATTGAGTATCCCTCACTCAAATGGGTGCGATAATATCAATCCGATTCATTGTATGTTACCATTCCCATCCAATGCTTTTTTGCTAGATGATTCTACTACTGTCACGGGAAAAAGAATCAATTATGCTGCTAATAGTTTACCAGGTTCAGGATCAAAGTCAGTTATAGAAATACCACTAATCAATCAGATGGATGGATTTAGTACATCTACTCAAATAATGACTGCTTTTTCTTCAATACCAATAATAGACATGCTCGCAAGCCAGAATAATATCTCACTAAGTATGAATTCAGGTCATCAAACAATGCTAGTGAATATGGATACAGGAGAACATGTGGAGCATTGGGTTGAGTTAGATGCTAGGGCTGAAGAAGGAGAGGCTGTGATTCTGCATATAAGAACAATTAAACATTTAGAATTCAATACTGAATATGGCGTCTTAGTACATGGTTTAAGTGATGAATTAGGTGAATTAATTGAGCCTTCACAAGCACTTAACGCAATAATGAATGGTAATACCACTGACTCATTAGACATTGAAGATAGGAGAGGGGAAATTTCGCTTCTAATTGACTATTTCATAGAAGAGAAGAATGTTGAAAGATCAGGAATACAAGCAATTTGGAGCTTTACGACTAACTCAGCAGAATCTGCATTGGGTCCAACAATACACATGAGAGATGATGCATTAGAGAGAGTTGGAGGAGGTATTGGTTGTACCATAGATTCCGTTGATGAAAATTATGGGGATGATAATCTCACTTTGAGAAGAATAACTGGTACATTTACGACACCTCAATATACTGTCTCAGAATATAATCCTACATTGATTCAGAGAGATGAAAATCGTATGCCTGTCTTCGTAGAAAATAGAGAAATACCTTTCACAATGATTATTCCAAACATTGAAGATAGTACAGAAAACATGCCTATTACAATCTGGGGGCATGGTTTCTTGGGACAAAGTGATGGAGGACCTAGAGGATGGGCCCATACGTATCAAACTGTGATGCTTACAACTGATATCACAGGGTTCACAAGCGTTGACTATGACCCTATTTCTTTTGCATTGTTAGATCCTAATTATTTCACTCATCACTCTGCAAGTTTAGAACAGGGAATGATCAATCATGTAGTATTAGCGAGGACATTTTCGGATGCTTGTTCTAACTTGACTGAATTCTATGATTCAGATGTCAAGATTGTAAATACAGATGAGATTCACTGGGGGGGTTATTCCCTAGGAGGGATAGTAGGAATCCCAGTGATGGCATTATCTCCGGATATTGAGCGAGGAGCATTATTCGCAGGCGGAGGCCCGTACACCTTGATTGCTGAAAGATCCGGAGCAGTAGAAGGATTATATTATGCATTTTCCCTAGACATATCATATGATAATCAAATGGATAGAGCCGTGATTATGTCTGCTGTAATTCAGCAATTATGGGACATTGTAGACCCTGACGTATATTCAGCATATCTCAACAGCGAACATTTAGGATTACATGAACATCAATTTGTTGCTTTGAATTCAATGGGAGACCAAGTAGTCCCTGTTTTATCTGCAGATAGAATGGTTCGAAGTTCAGGTGCATTGATTATGAATAGTTCAGTTTATCATCCACTTGAAACATCAATATGGGTTGAAGGGGATGCATCTTCATCAGTAGCTGTGTATTTTAACGGAAATTATACAGCACCTGAAGAAAATATCTTCGGACCAGGGAATGGCGCTCATGGGTATTTATGGACACCTACAGAACCTGCTGAAATTGCTTTCGGATTTCTTCTGAAAGGACAAATATTAGATGTATGTGATGGCGATTGTACACTGTAACGGTTGAACTATTTGTAAATGGTGGTGCCGGGAGCGGGACTTGAACCCGCGACCTTCGGATGTCTCAGACACTCAAAGCAGGCTGTTGCGCTCATGACTAGTTTCAGTAGAAATCAAATTTCCACACAAAATTACCCTATGAGTCCGACGCGCTACCAACTACGCCACCCCGGCAGTAAGTGGCTCGAGTAACAACCACCATTTGAGTATAACCGTCCTCCAAAAGAGGTTTTTATGGAACCTTGTCTATCCGTACCCTTGATGTATAGTTCAGCATCGGCAATACGTGGTTGACGTAGACACTGCCTTGCGTGCAAGCGCTTACAACGATCGTAAACGCAAGTCAAGTAGTGACAGAGACGGAGGTAAATCTACCTCGAAAAAGATTGAACCTTTTGACCCATTGATGCATTCAATAAAGGAAGTCGCGGATGCTTACTCAATGTGGCTTGTAATTATTTATGGAGTTGCAGTAGCTGCAGGAATACGCTACTTGTTAATGCCTGAAATCGATGGTCCAGGGCCTTTATTATACTTATTACCATTATTATTATCCGCAACAATAGTTCCACTTCACAAAATTGTCATACCGACTAAATATAATGAACTGTATACTAATGGAAACTGGTTCAGAGGTATTTTCTTGTTCATATTTACATGGCTAGCATTATCCTTCATATTGTCTAATCCACCACTTGCTGACATTGCTCCGCCGACACTGGCAGGAGGGATAGATATTGAACAAACTGAAGGGATTGAAGATACAACTTGGAAGAACGGCATCTACACCATAGATATGAATCAAGATACTGTCGATGTAGTTTTAGGAATGGCAGTAAGAGATAATGTGAATGCGGAGTCTGTTCAAATAAATGCAGTAATAAAATATCGAGGAGAAATATTACGTGAATTAGCAAATGGGACTGTAATTTCGCATACTGAAGAAAACGAAATGTTTGATTCAGTAACCAACTGGACTAGAGGTAGCAAAATAGGACAGCATGAGAGCGATGTAGGAATGGCATGGGATTTAGGGACTCTTGGACCAGGCGAATATACTCTAGAAATTACAATGACTGAACAAGGAAATCCTTGGGTAAATACATCAGAATTGGTTTATACAATTTCAATTGCACAAACTACTGTTCTTTGATTTGTGAACAAATCTTTGCAGTCATAGCATCTAATTGTAGCGATTCTCCTCCACCTTCAACCATTCTGAAATCGGTTTCAGCCATTACTTCTGTAACTTTGAGTTTTTGTGATTCATCAAAAAATGTCACACTACCCAATTCTCTGTGTAACTGATTTACTAAATCGGTCCCAGCCAGACCAAATTTATCGAGAAGTTCCCTCAATCTTCTTCGTGCGGGTTGAAAACCATCTTGTTGACATGCTAAGAAATAACCATGTAATTCTTCAGGAGGTGCGGTCGCAGTAGTTTCGTAGATTAATTCACGTGTCACATTGGTATCTAACGAAGCCGCAACTTGCAGAGAAGTAATCGCTTTTCTTAAATCACCAAGAGAAACATGGACAATCGCATCTGCCGCTTCTGGATGTAATTCAATATTTTCTCCAGATGCCACATTAACTATCATTTCTCTAACTTGATCCGCGGCTAATGGTCGGAAACGAAATACAGCACACCGAGATTGTATTGGTTCAATAATTTTAGAAGAGTAATTACAAGAAAGAATGAATCTACAAGTTTCGGCATATTGTTCCATTATTCTCCTCAGAGCACCCTGAGCATCGGGAGTTAATGCATCTGCTTCATCAAGAAAGATTACTTTGAATGTGGTTCCAGGTACAGGTGCAGTTCTAGCGAAGGATTTCACTTTAGTTCTAATAGACTCTAATTTTCTTTCATCACTAGCATTCATTTCGAGCATATTAGTACGATACCCCTCTCCAAATACATCCCTTGCTAGGGCAATTGCAGCAGTAGTTTTACCTGTTCCAGGAGGGCCTGCAAACAGTAAATGGGGGAAGGTACGTTTCTGAGCATATGCTCTCAGTCTCTCAACTACCGCACGCTGACCTTTGATATCACCAACAGTACGCGGACGATGTCGCTCGACCCAAAGTTCGCTCATAGCAATCTCATCTATGCAGGCGGCTGTCCTTGAAGTTTTGGAGTGATGAATGATAAAAACTAGTAACCTTCATCAGCATTTGGAAACTCTTTATGACGTACATCTTCGATGTACTGCTTGACCGCTCCATCTATAGTTTCGCCTAAATCGGCATATCTCCTTAGGAATCTTGGGCTGAAGTCTTTTGTAATACCAAGCATATCATGAAGGACTAAAACTTGACCGTCACAGTCGACTCCTGCCCCTATTCCAATAGTAGGTATTGTTAGAGCTTCACTGACTTCTTTAGCTAATTCTGCAGGTATCTTTTCAAAAACTATCGAGAAGCAACCAGCCTCTTGTAATGACTTGGCATCTTCAAGTAATTTATCTGCTTCATCTTGTTCTTTGGCTCTAACGCTGTAAGTTCCAAATTTATAAATTGACTGAGGGGTTAATCCAAGGTGGCCCATTACTGGGATTCCGGCTTGCTGAATCCTTACCACTGATTCTACAATCTCTGAACCTCCTTCTAATTTTACGGCATGACCCCCGGATTCTTTCATAATACGAATTGCTGAATCGAGAGCAGTTTTGGAATCTCCTTGATATGTTCCAAATGGCATATCAACAACCACTAATGCTCTATCTACTCCATTAATCACGCATTGTGCATGATAAATCATATGATCCAAAGTGATTGGAACGGTTGTTTCATTTCCCGCCATTACATTGGATGCTGAGTCACCCACAAGAATTACATCAATCCCTGCTGCGTCAACTAGTCTCGCTAATGAATAGTCATATGAGGTTAACATAGTGATTTTCTCACCACTTGCTTTCATTTCTTGTAGTGTATGCGTTGTAACTTTTTTTGCTCGACTAGATATTGCCATACGCTCACCTTCGGAGTGTTCGAGCAAGATACATGCCTTCAATTAAACGCCTAATCAATCACTAATCAAACTCTAATTCTTCTACACCCAACAAGAACTCATCGATTTCTAATATACCATCCCAATTTCCATCGGCGGCATGGAAATATTCTCTCAGTGCATCTTCACCTTCTCCAGAGAAACCTAGAGATTGCATAGCTGAGATAAATTCGTGTAGATTTAGATGATTATTTCTCTCAGTATCTGCTGCATGGAATGCTGCCCATCGGCGCCGATGTTCTACCTCATCAGGATTAGTAAATGTCAGACGGAAAGTTTCCCAAGGGGTAATAATCTGTTTCTCGGTATGTTTTTTACCATATGATTGGTAGATAATTAATCCAATTACAATAGCAGCGGTTCCACCAATTACTGCCTTAGATCCCATTGCATAGATAAGAACTGAACCACCTAAAATTCCTATAATCTGGATTAAAGGAAATAAAGGTGATTTCCATTTTGGTTCATACCAATGTGATTTCGCTGATGAACGGAGCACTAACACAGAAGCATTGATAACAATAAAAATCATAATATTAAATCCTGAAGCAAATTCTGCTACATCATGAACTGGAAGATACATTATTGCCGCAGCCATCGATAAACCAGTACCGAATATTGCCCAATGAGGGGTCGCAAATCTACCATGAACATCTTCAAAAAATGCAGGTAGAAGATTGTCCCTAGCCATAGCAAAAAGGAATCGAGATGCGGCCATTATACCTGCAAGTGAACCTGAGAGAACTGTGACCGCTGCAAATGTAGCTGCTATTGTTGCGACTGTCTGACCTCCTACATCTAGCGCGAAAATATAGATTGGATCTTCTCGTGCGTGTCCACTTTCAATATAATTCGCTGGATCAACTGTAATTGCCATTGTTAGAGTAACAAAAACATATAGAACAATGCTGAAAAGTAATGAGATTAGTATTCCAAATGGTAAATTTTTACTGGGAGATTTAATCTCACCACCAACTGCTGCAATTTTTGTGACTCCAATATATGATACAAAGACTAGTGCTGCGGTTGATGAAAAACTATGCCAATCTGGTCCGAATGACTCTCTAGACAACGCATGATTCCAATTTAGTTCAGATGTTGATAAAGCCCAGAAACAAACAAACAATAGATATGTGACAGAAATTAAAACAACTGGCGTTTGTACTTTCTTAATACTTTTAGCGCCTAAAATATTAATTCCTACAATCAAGGCCAACATCATCATAACTGCAACGTCAAGATTGATTGAAAAACCTAAAATTCCTTGTAAAACCCATAAGTATGCTCTGAAACCAATTAACGCAAAGGCAGATTTAAGCATAAAATTAGCCCACAATCCTAATCCAGATATTGTGCCAATAATTGGACCAAATGTTTTTTCGATATAGACATAAGCTCCGCCGGAAGAAGGCATTGCAGATGCAAGCTCAGATTTCGATATCGCACCAGGTAGAATTACTAAACCTGCAAATAAATACGCTAACCAAATACCACCAACTGGAATTTCACCTCCTCCAAGTTCCATCATAGCTAAAGAAGGAAGGACGAAAAGTCCACTTCCCAACATTGCAGATAATGAAAGAATTACCACTGAAAAGAGTCCTAATTTGCGTTCTAAAGTCTCAGTTACTCTTTCAATAGGTTGAAGAACTATTCCTAGAACTTCTGATGGTGACAACCTATCCATATTTATGCGAAAGATTGGTTATAGTTGAAGGTTTGTACTCCGAAATTGTTAACGCCGAACAGTATTGTAGGCCGAACAAGATGAAGGCGATTTCAGTCCTTATGGTGTTGATTATTACAGCGGGTTCAATCAGTGGCTGTCTATCTCAATCAGAAAAAATATTCTCTGATAATGAAGATGACATGACACCTCTAAGGATAAATCATATTCAGGTAAAAGGCACTCATAATTCGTACCACTTAGAGCCATTGGGCCCCACATTAAGAGCATATGAATATTCACACCAGCCATTAAATATACAAGCGGAAGAACAGGGAGTGAGACAGTTTGAAATTGATGTTTGGTGGGATGCCAGAGGACAACTCTATGTTTATCATAATCAGTATGACTTACGAACAACTTGTATCACATTTGAGGAATGTCTGAACACACTTCTGAGTTGGTCTAACGAAAATTCTGAACATGTCCCATTTATGATCTGGATTGAACCAAAAGAATGGGTAGAGCAAAGTACGGATAATACTGCAATAGTAGAACTGCAGAATCTATTAGACAGTATTGAACAAGAAATAATCGAATTTTGGCCACGAAACAAAACAATTACTCCCGATGATGTGAGAAAGGACTCAGAAACACTTTCTCAGGCAATAATGGAAAATGGATGGCCGTTACTAGATGATTCAAGGGGTAAAGCAATGTTTATTCTCCTATCAAGTGGAGAATTAAGACAGAGATATCATGAAAAATTCCCTGGACTGAATGATGCAAGAATGTTCACAATGTCAGAAGCCGGTAGTTCAGAAGCAGCAATATTCTCGAATACAGATCCAGTAGGAAATGCAGATGAAATTAGAGCATTGGTCAAAGATGGTTATATCGTTAGATCGAGAGCAGATAATGCGGAAAATGGTGAAGCAGATGATAATAATAAAACTAGGCTTAATGCGGCAATATCAGTAGGAGCGCATTCAATATCTACTGACTATCCTGCTAAAGTCGATGGGATAGATTATTGGGTAGAAATTCCTGAAGGAAATCCTGTTGCATGTAACCCTGTATCAGCGCCGACGGACTGTACTCCTGAGAGAATAAATAAAGTTTTGAATTAAACTTTAGCTATAACTTTTAGTTCCACTGCAATAGGTGTGGGTAGGGCCGATATTGCACAAGTAGTTCTTGAAGGCATAATCTCAGAGAAGTACTCGGCGTATACCTCGTTATATCCTGCAAAATCTCGGTCCATATCTATAAGCATTGAATATACATCCACGACATTTTCTAGACTTGAACCATATTCTTCAAGAATTATTCGAATATTGTCAATAACAGAACGAGTTTGAGCTCTGATGTCGTAGTCCAATGGATTACCATCTTCATCCTTAATTGGACCTCCCGGTATTTCGTTTGTAACTGGCTTCCTTGGACCTATCCCACTAACAAAAATCAAATTACCTACTCTATGTAAATGAGGGTATGCGCCTACTGCTGAAGGTCCTTCTGTAGAGATAAAAGGGCCATTTTCAGTCACTAATTTACCCGCTGTTTTCTTACCTACTACACTACCTACAATACCACCTACTGGGCCACCTACTGCTACACCAGCTGCAGCACCTAATGCACCACCCGCAGAACTAAGCAATGATTTACCATATTCCGAATACATTTTTTCAACAAAATCATCAGGAGAAAATATGATCCCTTCGATGAGTTTACGACGTTTCTCAAAATCAGTCAACTCATCTTTAGACATCAAAAGTTCTCCTTATTCAAGACATTACGATCGCCTTGATAGAATTCAACATCATCTTCATCAAACTCTTTATCGCCAAATGAACCTGTAGAAGGAGTTAGCTGAATGACTGCCCCCCCAGAACCGTGTAAGGCCTCGTAAGCCAATACTTCACCCTGGTAATTATTATGTTGACCCATTGCAGATGCTAACCACCAAGCAGGTTTGTATGCAACCACCTTTTGAACTCTTATTTGTCCATGAATTTCACGACTTAGTTGGCTTAAATCTTCTAACCTACCATCAGCAAAGAATTGTAGGATTTTCTCATTCCATTCATTATCTTTAGAACTATGAATTCGATCATCTGCAGGATCTATATGCTCTGTGAACATCCTATTAGAGAGACTTGATACCACTACTATAACCGCTTTTTTACCCTGAGCAATTAAGGCATCACTAGCGGATTTACCTAAGACAATAGTTTCCGAACGGTTTGCATACATATTACTAGAAACAATACATGCAGGTATACGGTTGTCAGGGTTAAGTAAACTGAGTGCTACAACAGAACCAGTATCTATCGGGAATCCTTCATATTCTACTGTACGGGCATGTAAACCTCTTTTTTTGGCAGCAGAACAATATTCATTAGCAAAATCAGTATCAATTTTGAAATTATATGGCATACTACCGAGATAATGAAAATCATCATCAACGTGAGTCCAAATTGATTCTTTCAGTGCTTGTATTTGGTGACCAACAACACTTGGCCATGTTGTTGAATAAACTAATATCAGGTCCGCGTCACTTTCTTCGATTCTTTTTCTGCAAGTTTCGAAGGCAGCACGCAAATTAGAATATCCTTGATTCGCATCAGGACTGAGCAGAGGTTGTGGATGAGGGGGGACATAAAGTCCGAATAAAATAGGTGAATCTTCGCTCATTAAATCACCTCAAAGAACTAGCTCCCTAGTATTATTATTCGGGTCCCAACATGCAATGCAATTGCCAGTACCGATTACCGATTGATAACCATAAATTTCTGCTGGATAACTTGGGACGCCCATGGCAGCCATCATCCAAATTAGTCCACCCGCTTCTGTTTCAGCTATCGTTTGTTCAGTATATTCTGGCATTATGTCCACTACTTCTTGCATTTTCCCATCTCTGAACATATCGATTATCTTCATATCCCAAACATATTGACTATGGTTGTATATGTGTTCTCTACTCATATCTTCAGGAAGAGGAGCTTCAGTGACGAAATGACGGTGGCTTAAACTATGACTACTAACTAAAACAACCTTTTTACCGCTTTTTTCTATAGCCTTCATGCATGCTTCACCCAATGCTTTGGCCTGTTCAATCATCACTTCGTTGGAATAGTAGTGTGAATTACGATTACTAGAAATTGTGACTATGGGTTTATCCCAATCTGGATTCAAGAGATGACATGAAGTAATTGTACCATAATCGACTCTAAAGTCAGGATTCCGCATCATTTTTGTTATTATACCTGCTTTCGCTGTTTCTTCATGCATGGCTTCGGCTAATTCTACGTCAACCCTTAAATCATAATTATATCGAAATAAATTTGGAAACACTGGATCTACAGATTTTGATTTGAATTCTGGAAGCCCTAAGAAATGAGTCCCAATGTAAGTCTGCCAATGAGGAGTAAAAATTACAATCGCATCATAATCAATTGTTTTTAATTTTCGAGCAAGTTTCGCATATCCCCATCGAAGTGTTTCCCAACCACCTTCGCTGAATGCTTCATTCTGAGGAGGGTTCTCTGCATAAACGAGATGTGGGGGGTGGGGGGCAAGACAACCAAGTACGATTTCGCCTTTCGTCATATCGTAGCGGAGACTCTCCTTATTGATGAATGAGACGCATGGAACCATTCAGAGTATTATATGCTAGATACCAATCCGACAAAACATGAAGTGGGAGTCTGCTCCACTATGGCCGGTGGCTGTACCATCAATAGTTGGATTTTTACTATCATTCATACCATATCTATTTCAGATAGAATATTTCAGTAAAAAAAATCTTTTAGCACCGATATTAGTTTTAGGGATATTGGGGGTCTGTTGCTTCCTATTACCAGAGAAATATGGTAATAAGAAAGAATTATATTTCGGCTATCTAGTAACACTTTTACTATCTTATTCGTTTCGTTTTCTATTCGGATTCTATGGAATAGTTGTGGTGTTTCTTGTATGGTTAAGTCAATCGATATACATATGGCAATATAATTACCCACCATTCAGAATAGGAATTTGGCTGGCATTAGGAGCGATGTCTGGACTGTATATAGGCGGCATATTAGCCTATAATTTACTTTGATTCCTACGCAAATCAATAGCGCCTTCAAGAACTATGCCCGTTATGATGAAAGCAGGTAAACTTACTAATAGACCTGTCCAAAGTAACTTATCGTCGACATAATGGGAATTAATTCTCACCTCTCCCAGCGCGTCTGGTTCTAAATCGCTGGATTCTGAAACTCTGACAAGAATAATGTAAACATCAAATAAGGTAGTCGGATTAACTTCAAACTCTATTGATTCGTTACTTGAAAGAGAAATTAGTTGACCTGAAGATACGAATAAATCCCAATTAAAAATACCCTTTTCTACATGAGGTTGAACATATTTCCTCTGTATTAGGAGTATATCTAAATTATTTTCTCCGACATTGGATACGTCTACGAATACAGGATCCCATAAACTATGAACCTCGATTGTATCCAAATTAATATCACCAATACCCATCCTCATATTAGCTTCATTTTCATCTGTTCCGGGGCCATCTACTACTCCTGCAAGTAACCAAGTAGAACAAATAATCACAGTAATTAAGGAGGCAATGAATTGACTTTTATTTGGTAACAGTGAAGAAAAACCATTTTCTTTTCTTGCACGAATTATGGGCTGAACTGAATGAACGAAAGAGGAAGTAATTATTGCAAGGAAAATACCGGGGACAATATCGATAAACCAATGTATCCCAAGATATTGGATAGAAAACAAATAAATAATCACATTAATAGAGACAAAACGATCAAATTCTTTATGCCGCCAATCATTGAAGTTTATTCCTAAGTTCCTACAATGTAGTCTATTTATTATCAAGAGACTGATAGGTAAACCTACATGTAGACTTGGTATTGCATTGTCCATTGGATCATTATCAATAAAGAAAGCCAGTGTGAATGAATCATGATACAAGAGTGCATCCATATCTGCAATATATGTAGATGTCACTTCTATATTGAAAAATAAGTACAAAGGAACGCTGAGGACATAAATTATGAAATAATTCAGAGCCGCTTTATCTGCCATAATTTCATCACGACATAGGATATAATATATCGGAGAAAACCAAATCATAAACAAATACATGAACAAATAATGCCCTGAAAGAAGATTTGTGAGTGTATCATTCAAAAAGTACTCTTGAATATTATTAGTCCAATCGCCTTCAATTGAATAAATCCAATGAGTAAAACCCCCTACTTTATCTTTCATAGGTTCATTATGATAATCAATTGCTGCTTTGTATAAAAACATAAGAACATAGAGCGAAATATGCCACCAGTAGCCCTTTTCACGAATTTCTTGGGGGAGCTCTCTAAGTGAAACTCTGCGATCTTTTTCATCACGAGTTAAGAAAAAATGTATTGGCAATGTGAGTAGAAGTAAAGCACCCATAGAAGTCCCATAAGGACCGATCGGCCAATCCATTAGTTCTCTCGCGCTATACTATGGGTCATCAATCATGCGGAAGTAGAAACAACTTTTATTCTGAAACCTCACACCAGTAAATATGGACGGCCATCAAATATGGATGGAGCAGTGTCAAAAAATTAATTATATCGCCGAACCGAGAAAATATGAAGAGGGGACCAGAACTTCTGCGGATGCTGCGTACCAATTAGGTTGTGACATATCGCACATTGCTAAGTCAATTGTTTTTATGGGAGAAAATGAAGCTATTGTTGTAATCACATCGGGTTCAAACAGAGTCGATCGTAAGAAAAAACTGAAGAAAATATTAGGTTACAAACCAGGGCAAGCTTCCCCGGAATATGTCCTAGATAATACTGGATATGCCATAGGTGGAGTACCACCTTTTGGGCATCTAAAAAATACTAAAATCATAATGGACGAAGATCTTTTCAATTATGAATTAATTTGGGGGGCTGGGGGGACTGCTGATACGGTATTTCCAATTACTCCCAATGATTTAAAAGAAATTACAGAAGCTGATGTTAGAGACATAAAACAATAGTGATATTATGGTAATTGAAGAACTAATTCAGGCAGCTGCTAGACTGAGAGATGATGTCGACATAATCGGACAAAATTTAATTCAGGATGAGAAAATAGATTGTGTCTATAACCCTCTTATTTATGCGTGGGAACCACATAAAGCATTCATAGAATTAGGTGGGGGGAAAGGAGCAAAAACACTACTCCTAGGAATGAATCCTGGGCCTCATGGAATGGGGCAAATGGGTATTCCTTTTTCAGCAACAACAGTAGTCAGAGATTTGCTAAATATCAGAGACCTAGAGGTGAAACAGCCACGGGATTTACACCCTAAGAGACCAGTCACGGGACTAAACTGGCATAAAGAAGAAGTCTCAGGAACGAGGTTATGGAATTTACTAGAAGAACAATATGGTGATTGTGAAAAAATATTCTCTAATGTATTCGTTGTAAATCACTGTCCATTGATGTTGTTCAATGGAGAGAGGGCTACAAATATCACGCCCGATAAGATATCAGGTGAATATGCCAAAGAATTGATACAAAGGTGCGACCAACATCTGAAAGAAGTCGTAAAAATAATGGGTATTGGGAAAGTAATAGGAATTGGAAAATATGCTGAAAAAAGAGCCATTGAAGCATTAAAGGGAATGAATGTAGAAATTGTAAGTTGCTGGCATCCTTCTCCAGCATCACCTTTGGCTAATCGCAATAAAGGAAAAGATTGGAGAGAAAACATTAGCTCAGTTCTACCTTGAAATTAAAGATTTAAGTGTAATCGATTATACTAAGTGTCAATTATTACACTGGTAAACAATTAAGATGAAACAACGACTGTCGAGTCCCATGTCTGCTATGACTACTCCCGAATACCTGATGGCGAACGCGAAGAATTATGGAAATGAAAAAGCAATTTCTACAAAGGATTCTGATGGAAACATGAATCATATTAGTTGGAGTGATTTTCACGATCAAACCGCTTCAGTAGCAAAGTCATTAATCGCAATGGGTTTTGAAGAAGGTGATAAATTAAGCATTTATTCATACAACAGAGTAGAATGGTATACTTCTTATCATGCTGCAAATATGTGTAATGGAGCAGCAGTCGGTGTTTACCATACTTGCTCACCAGAAGAAGTCGAATGGGTAGTTGGGAATTCGGATTCAAAGGTTGTCTTTGTCGGAGATAATCCAATGGATGGGGGCAATAAAGAGAAAATGTGTGCATACAGATTGCATGAAATAATGGATAAATTAAACAAAGTAGAAACTGTAGTGGTAATGGATGGTGTAGATATGCCAGAACACGATAAATGCATATCATGGTCTGATTTTATTGAAAAGGGAGCAGGTGTAGAATATTCAGAAATAGAAAAAAGAGTAGAGAATATTACTCCTGAAGATACATTTTCTCTAATTTACACCTCCGGCACTACAGGTAATCCTAAAGGAGTTGAATTAAGCCATGACAATATTGATTTTGAATTGGCAGAAGTTTGGAAATTACAAGAATTTGAGAGAGGCTGGGGGTACGTATCTTGGCTTCCTTGTGCACACGTTTTCGGTCAACTAGTAGATTGTCATGCACACATTCGCTGGGGTCTACACATGACAGTTGTAGATGCGCCTTTGAATGTCATAGATTATGCTAAAGAAGTACAACCGCACTTATTCATTGGAGTTCCAAGAATCTATGAAAAAGTATACAGTAACTTGGTTGCTAAATTAGGAGGTAAGATAAAATTAGCTAAAGTTCCATTACTAGGTGGGATAATCAAGAAAAAGGCAAAGGAAGCTATTGGTATGTCTAATTGTGTATACGCTATTACTGGTGCAGCACCAATTAATCCAGATATTCTAAAGCTATTCCATACACTAGACATTCCACTTTACGAAGGATATGGGATGACTGAGACTACTGCAGGTGCTAGTTTAGGTTACAAGAAGAATCATAAATTTGGTACAGTAGGAAAACCATTTTCTGGAACAGAACTTATGATTTCTGATTCGGGAGAAATTTTATTCAGAGGAAGACACGTCATGAAAGGCTACTACAAGAATCCTGAAGCAACTGCAGATACTATTGACGCGGACGGATGGTTACATTCGGGAGACAAGGGAGAAATTGATTCTGATGGGTACGTCAAAATCACTGGACGAATTAAAGAATTATACGTAAGTTCTGGTGGGAAAAATATAGCACCTTTAGTTATTGAAGAAACCATGAAATCAATACCAATGGTATCTCAGTGCATGCTTATAGGAGATGGAAGAAAATACTGTAGTGCATTATTTACTCTAGATGTTGGTGCTATTCTGAGAGATAAACATGGAATGGACCCAGCTAAAATACCAAAGGATCCAGTGGTACAGATTACTACTCTAGAAAGTTTTGGAAAAACATTATCAGATTATACAAACAGTGAAGAAATATTTAATGAAATGCAAGTTGAAGTAAGTAGGCTAAATGGACAATTCAGTAATCCAGAGCAGATTAAGAAATTCACTATATTACCTAGAGATTTAAATGTAGATTTCGGGGAACTAACTCCTACTTTAAAGATCAGAAGAATACAAATTAGAGAGAATTGGGCTAGTGAAATTGAAGCTATGTATGAAGGCGCTTAAAGGTCGGTTACATAATGACGCCTGAAGCATGGTTGGCTCTGGCGACAGTCTTCAGTTTAGGTGCAATGAGCCCTGGTCCATCCCTAGCAGTAATCCTCCGTAATACCTTGGCAGGAGGAAGATCACAAGGAGTAATGACTGGAATTGGACATGGTATCGGTTTCGGAATTTATGCATTTCTTGCAGCGGGAGCATTTGCTACTGCATTGAAGATTCATGGAACCGCTGAAACATGGCTAAAATGGGGAGGAGTGTGTATTCTCATATGGCTGGGATATACATTTCTTAAGCATGCAAAAAGGGGGCCATCAGTATCTCTAGATGAAAGTCATCAAGATTCAATGAATAAACAAGGATTCATTCAAGGTTTTTCTATAGCGCTATTAAATCCAAAGATTCTGGCTTGGATGTTAGCACTTTATACTCCATTTATCGAAGATAATGTAAGCATTGAGACACTTCTCGGTATGGGAGCATTAGGGATGACAATCGATGGAACGTGGTATGTAACTGTTGCATTAGTACTAACAACAGGAGGTCGTGTAGAAAAATTAAGATCTATATCGCACATCATAGATGGAGCAATGGGGGTATTGATGTTTATTTTTGCTGGACTTATGATTGGAGGAGTTATCTAATTAAAAATTATTCCAATAAAAGAAAGAAATGAAAATCATAGAAAAGCAAAAAGAAATTGGGACAATAATAATTCCACCAATTAGACCAAATCCTAGAGATTTCCTCTTAGATATGAAACTCCAGACTATAACTCCAATATAGAATAAAATAATTAGGATAGGAAGTATTTGTAGAAAAATTCCAAATCCACTAATATCAGTATCACCGTAAATACTCGCGTATTCAGCCTGTATATTCTGATCTATCGCATAAGTAAATGTTTGCTCAGTCACTTGGAAAAGCACCTCATATTCTTCCATAGAGTGAGAACAATACATAGGATACCAATAACTTCCATCGCCTGATTTTTTCAATTCGTTATTATCTAAGATATCCATATCAAAGTAGCAATAACCCCACTGGGAATCTTCTTCTGCGGCCCTAAACTCTATTGACAACCAATAGTCCCTTTCTTCAATATCTGAGATATCAATATCAGGGACATCAAATATCACATCCCAAGTATAATATTCGTCTCCCGAAATAATAGTTGTACCAGGATTATCATCATCAGAAAAATAATAATAATCATCGTAATAAGTATCGTTAACAGATTTATTAGCAGATATAGTTACAACTGATGTGATAAAACCAGCGAAAATAGGGATTATTAATAGGCCTATAAGAAATTGTGACATGATAAATTTATTTGGATCATTTGGCATAATCGAGATATCAGGAGATTGACTAGATATGGAACCTACGCTGCCAGTAAAAACATTCATAGATTCAGAGGGAGATTTTTCATTATCAGGATTTTTATTAACCCACCAATTGTCTTCATCTTCAACCATGAATAACGACCTATATTATCTGAATATCTAGATTAAAATTATACAAAAACTAGTGGGAGGTGCAATAGAAAATCAAGAACTATAGCGAGCGCTCCTGCTTCCGAGGAGGGATTCTGATTAGTATTTCCACTTGGAGGAGATAAACGTTGAAGTTCCCCCGAATCAAGCCAAATAGATGCACAATTCGGACAGCCATCTATTTCAATTAATTCAGTAAGAGTGCCATCTATTTTTCTGAATGCAAAGTCTCGAACTTTCATTCCTGTCTGACAGAATGGACAGCAGATATCTACTGGAATTCCCTCATCTTTAAATCCATCATGAATTGCGTCTAATTTTTGAGTACAGATTTCAGAAGAGGCTACCTCAGGATTTAGTGCGAGACCTGAACATGTAGGACAATGTGAAATCCCATTTCTTGAAAATACAGACTTTGAAGCATTATCCGGAGAGATTAGAGAGCTACCATCTCGAGGGCAACACATAACTTCGGTTGTCATAATTCTCTCGAATAAATCATATCTATTCAATACTTACCCGGATAGATGTAAATGTAGCTGTTTTTTGAATTGTTTATAATCTGTCGGAACAATATTCATTTGATGACTAAATATTGCAAATGGTGTGCAGGAAAAATCCCTTACGAATTAGAATTATGTTCAGGTTGTCTAATGTTATCATCTGAATTCATGGGGACAGATGTCAGGCCATTTTTATCAGAGAAAAGGAATAAAGAAATCAATAGATTTCTGAAACCAGGTAGAGGACTTAAGATTGAACAAAGGATTCGACATTTGGTACAAGAGGTTAACATACCTATATCTATTCCACCAATTCTTAAATCTAAGCGTAAGGATTCAAGAGCACATTGGAATTATGAATCTTCAGAATGGGATGAATTGGTAGACTATTGGAGAAGATTCAATATTCTACGCCCTGGGAATTATTATTTCCCTGATGGGACGCCACTATCTATTGAGAAAGATCAAAGAATTTTCATAAATAGGTACAGACTGACTAGTAACATACCTATTCTTGATATTGCTGAATGGCTCTCGAATCCATTTAGGATAAATTCAATTAAGAATTGGAGTGATTTTATATTATTGCTAGACTGTGTTACAACACCTCTACCACCTATAAATTACTTTGGTAATAATGAAGAAAAATGGGGGAATTGGATTAAGGAAAACTCATGGAGAGGTATTGACTATCCGATGAAAGTACCTTCTGGGCATTACATTAATACATCAAGAGTCCCACCATTCTTAGAATTCATTGAAAGAAAGTTTAGAGAAGAAGGTGATACTAGATGCCCTTCTGAAATAATAAGAGAAAATATTCAACAAATGAACGATGAAGATTTCGGAATGATCGGAGAATTATGGACTGAGATATACTATGGTAAAGACGATTATAATGAAGAATATCGGGTGAAGAGTACACCCATATTAGTAACGCAAAATCATAGACTGAAGATACTCGTGATTGATAGAAATAAACCTTCAACATGTTCACTTGGTAATGACCCTAGAGATTGGAGGAAATTAATGGTATGTGCACTATTACCAAATAGAAGTCGAGGCTCAGAATTTATACAAGGACTTTTGATGAACTGGAGTAAGGAATTTGAACTATGGAAACCTAGTCTTAGGCAAATAAAATCTGCGAGATTATTACATGATGAAATAGAAAAATTAAACGAGAATTCATCATTAATTCCAATTAACTACAATAGTGAAAAATCCGGATTAAAAGTTCAAGGATTTTCAGGTATTAACTATATTATATCTTCTTTTGATTCGGATAAACTGAAAGTAGATGCTATACAAAGTATCAGAGATATCGATGACGTAGAAAATAAAGGATTAGATTTATGCATAGATCCTTTAATTGAGCATAATGAATTACCATTTGGAGATATAGCAGTAGGTTACTTACTAGCACTACGTAATGATATATCATCCAGGGATTATATATTCACTTTAGACTTCTTTTTGAATGCAATCGATGAAAATACATCAATGATGAAAGAAGATAATTATTGGTTAGTAGTAGAACATGATTATCATGCAGGACTAGAATCAATACACGGGCACCATGAAATGGATGAAAATATGGAAAGGGCAATTGCAGAATACGAAAATGACTTAGAAATACAAAGGCAGCAGCATGAATTTGAACAACAGCAGCAAGAGTGTTCTAATGGGATGATAGATGAAATATTGCAGGAAATGGATATGGAAGCAAGATTCGAATATTTCTGTGATTTAATTGAACAAAATAAAAATGGTGAACAAAATGAGTGAATGCGTAGCTTGTGGAGAAAACAGTAAAACTCAGATATGGTGTGAGATATGCACACTTCTAGTACCTAAAATTACAGGATATAGCTTAGATTGGATTCCAGATAAGAAAAAAGCAGATGAACTAAGAGAAAGCATTGGGAACCCTTCTTCGGATATCAGAAAGGTTTGGAAATCATTCAATCTTTTGGATTTAGAAAACAGAGATTGGGCATTAGATAGTAGAGTTGAGAAATTACAAACAAGAATCTTCGACTGGAACCGAGAAAGGAAAGATACTGAGACAATATTTTCAAAGGAAGATGAAAGGATATTTCGGGATATAATTAGAGAATATAAAATTGAAGAAATAAATGATATGAAAAGGCTGCAGAGAGGATGGGTTTTACCAGATGGGAGCCATTTATCTTGGATTTCAGGTAACTTTTTCTTAGATGGCGAAGTTATTAGATTACCATACAGAGACTTAAGAGAGGTTCTAGAAACAAATCAGAATAATACATTCAGTTGGAAAATTCTATTATACTCAATTTCCTTAGCTACTGAGAATAAATATTTAGATAAAAAGCCTAATGCTTGGCACTGGGCGAGAGGTTTTACTAAGATTGGAGATAAGAATATAATTAAACATCCAATAAACAACCTAGATCTAATAGATAATAAAAGAGTATTTACTTTCATACAACATTCACTTCTGAAGAATGGAGATAGGGATTATTGGTTGGAAAACTGGTCGGAAATATTGTCAGACCGGACAAGAATGTTCATCAAAGGATATAAGGCACCTAGATCATTAATAGTAGATAAAGGAAGACTTATGATAAGGGTTCGGAGAAATGATACCTGGAGAAAAATAAGAGTGCCTAGAGACCTGAATATATGGTCTACATTAGTTAATTGGAGCCTTAGTACGCCCGGTCATGAGAATAGAATGAAACTCGAATGCCTACAATATTACTTATTCTGTGATACTGAAAGAAATATAATATCAAATCCAGATATTAATGGCATTAAATTCCTTAGAGGAATAATAGACCAGTCAGATGGAAAGGTAGTCCTGAAAGGAGAAAAGAGAATAGAGATCACAGGAGAATTAGGAGTTAAGTATGCTGTTATACCAGGGCGTGGTCCACATCAATCCAGATTCAGAGTAACTGCGGAACCTATTTCAGAACAAGATATAATTGAAGGACAAATCAATAGTTTGATATTAAGAAGAGAGAATGTGCGACGTATGGAAAGAGAAAGGAATATGCTAGTAAAAGAACTCTGTATTGTAGAAGACCCAAGTCTTCGTAAACTGGTAATTGGGGATGCAATCGGGAGTATCGTGATGGCTCTTCTTAATGATAAAACGTCAAGAAAAAATATAAACACATTGGATAATTATCTTTCGAGATTTGAAAGATACAAACGTAGAGGAGATAAAAATGATAATTTGAGAGAAAGGTTTGACGTTAATAGAAATTATTTGGAACAAATGGTCGCATTGAGAGAAAGATTACAAATTATCAATAGAGACGCAGATGATTTAGATCCAGAAGGGGCTCAAATCAGAGAAGAACAAATGAATGAGGTTACAATGAGAATTGCTAATCTTCAACGAGAGCTCGACGCCGTCGGCCCAGCCTAGAGTTAACCCAAGTCATACCAGGTACAGGTTTTTTATTGAAGAAGCACTTAATTATCTCATCCGAATATCCAAGATGAATCATAGAATCGATTATTGTTTCCATGGAAGCTTTTTGGGGAGACATATTACGATATTTCCCTTCATTGTTGATGAAAGATGCATTTCCAATAGGCTCACCTTCTTTAGAAAGTATTTCAATGGCTAAGGCAATTATTTCTTTGGCAGAATCAAAATCGATAATCTCACAAAGATGATCTTGGAAGTTGAAAAGAAAATGATTTAGTTTATCGTTTCTGATGATAGATGGGTCGTTTGTTTGATTATTCATATCGCTAACTGAAAGACAGTCATTTACAGATATTGAAACTTTATTGATTAGTTTAATCGCCTGGGAAACATCACTTTTGTCGATGCCCCATTTTGATGCAATTTCTAATACTTGAATTGCTTCCGATTCTAAATTACGGCTCAAGAGCTCTAAAGCAGCGATAGCATATACTCTACGTCTATACTGAGACCTATCTTCTCTAGTAGATATTAACTGTAAACCAATCATGCCATCTCTGTTATGAGTTAATTCCATTCGGCTATTAGCTTTGGAAATTATATCTGCAATCTTAAGGCAAATTGATGGAGATAAATTAGCAATCTCCGCCTCTTTAACTATCTTATCTGTATAGCTAAGATTTCTACGAGAATGTCTATCTTGAAGAGCGGCTAATCTCCTTGATTGATAGGAACTACTCTTATCAATACCTATCTGGCTACCTAAATCAGAAGAACTATTCGTTCTTCTTGTAGTTTTAACCTCGCTAGGAAAGGTATAGCAAGTGTCATACTTTAATGATTCAAGTTGAATCCCACAATTACCGCAATGATAATGTGAGACACCTTCTTCTATCGATTTACTCCCACATTCTTCACAATTTTCTCTACCATTTATTCTACTATTTTCTCTATCTGTACCGCACATCTTAATCGCCTCAAGGCCCGAAAAGGGAGAACACTCCAGTCCCAAATAGGTAGGTCTCTTCGCCGGACTTACGAGGTTATGTCGAAGGCGCTTAAACTTTGCGGTCTCGTGCATCAATGTCTACCCGATTTATTACAAAATCAGAGAGAGCGAGATTTTTACTTTTACGATAAAATAACGTTTCAGACTAAGAGATTTACAGTATTCACTGATCAACATTGAGATTCCCTCCATTTGTATAAATTCATCACACCTTCTGCAAGTTCCTTCATTGTAATTCCTGCATCAAGATTATCTAAAGCTATCTTCACCAGTTGTTTGATTTCATCGTCCGCATCTTCCCCTATTATCGTATTTATTATCGAATCTATGCCTATTGATTTTTTATCTGAAGAGTCAAGTAAATGATTCAACCTTTTGACTGACTCTTCATCATCTATTGGCATTCTGAAACCTCGGACACAGAATATTCACATATTATTTCATCAGTCCATCGACTTAATGGCCCAAAGTCTTCAAGGAAATCAAAGTGTTGATCACCCGATTTTATTGTTCTTTTGAAGTGGTCATGACCAAGGACAATAGCCTCATCTAAAATTTCCGAATATATAGCAATTGTATCTTTATCGGTAGATGACCAATAAGCATCTCTCGGATGTGTGTGTATCCAGAGTTTATAGGGAGTCAAAGATCCTATTGGAGGAGATAATTCTACGCGTCCAGAAGTGCCGATATCGACCCACATAGTTAATTCTTGATCATATAATATACTGACCTCTCGACCTAATTCATTTGCCAAAGACCAAAGAGATATCCAATCCTTTTTCTCAGCGAAAGCTGCTAATGTTTCCTTAATTACTATAGAATCATGATTTCCAGATTTTACCATCTTATCTATCTCTAATTGAGAATGAATATGTGGCGATATTGAAGAATCCTGGGCCTCATTATTTGAATCAGTTATTCCTTGTTCTAATCTGGCAGCAGTACCAAAAGTAATATTTGAAATCTGAGGAAGAGGTCTTTGGGCGTTGTCCTCACCCGAAATAATACGTAAAGACTGGATGACCCATTGCGCACCATGAGCAGCCGCAGACATATATCCGAACTGTATATTTCCAGATTCAATCGCCCCTTCAAATTGGCAAGACTGCGACTCTTGATTAGGAGTTAATTGAGAGACTATTGAGGTATCAACAGTGTTATCTATCGCAATATACCCATCGCCTAAACATCGTAAGTCCAACCAAGATTCACAGTTTTCATGAACCACTTTACGAGCTTGATGAGAATCAACTGCTACGACTACTAAGTCACATTCATCTAAATCGCCCTTTACCCTGATATCCCATGGAGATGGATCTAAAATTATATTTGGTCCATCTGTAAAAGATTTATC
Organism: uncultured Candidatus Poseidoniales archaeon; assembly: GCA_902514485.1. Lineage (GTDB taxonomy): Archaea > Thermoplasmatota > Poseidoniia > Poseidoniales > Thalassarchaeaceae > MGIIb-O2. The sequence continues at coordinate 10,168 of CABXQY010000007.1, read as the reverse complement.
AGTGTTCGACCAGAGACGATTACATAAGCTGATAACTTTCAAAGCACCAACATCTGAAACCGTGAAATTTTGATGTGGTAAATTACTTTTTTCTACTATGTCTGAATCATATATACGTATCCTTATATCGCCCAATCTTCCAATTAAATCACCCTGCTGTAAAGTAGGGTAAAGAACTGAGGTTAAGTTAGAACCTATGCCTCCTGCCCCTATTATTCCAATTATCAATTCACTTTTTTTAATCATATTTTTACTTCCTTTCGATATTATTGGCCTCGCACCAATTCGGCAGTCATTGTTCTACACCACTGAGATAATGGATGGAAAAGACCATCCATCTTCTTTGAAATTCCGACTTATACTAACTAGCATATTTCATTGTCCGCCCGTTAGACCTGGCATTATTCGGATTGTACCAACATCAGCCCAATTAGCATCAGCAATATCACTTGCTTGTACCATTCGGTTATTTTGATAAATCCAAGATCCCTGATTGCCTTCGATGAGATCTAGTGTCTCTTTCTTCGTTAGCGAAAGGGATGAATGTCCAGTTCTATCGGCGATTTCTACATTTGTCTTGATATCGTCCATTGACTGCTCCTCCATTAATTTATGACTTCTACTTGCTTCCCTATTTTATGTCCGGGCGCAGACATAAGTAATATTCAATCTAAGAGTATATGAACTGTTCAGGAAAATTATCTTTCTCTGGAGGAGTGATACATACTTAGATAACAGAATGAAATATGGAGAATGTGATTATAATGTCAGTTGATGGGGCTCTTGACTCAATCGAAGCGTATCGAAGAACCGTTGATGGGCTACGAGAACTAGGATGGAATGATCTAGAATTAGATTCAAAAAATAGAGGCATTAATGCCAGTTTTGAAAGTCCGAAGGATATCTGGGAAATTTTACTCAACTTCGAAAAAGACGGTATGTATGAAGTTCAATCTAGGTCTTCTTGGAAGATAGGAAATGAGGTATCAGACATAGTTCAACATTTAGTGAATAAAATCAATCAAGGTAACTCTACACATGATTTCAGAATGAACGATAAAGGTGCTTTCGAAGTTAGGACTAGAGCCAATATTTCAGAAGAAAAAGAATTTATGAAATCAATTAAGAAATCAATGATTGAAAATATCCAAGCGTACGAATCATATGTAGGGATGTTGAAAAGATTCGTGAACATAAAACCTGAATATTTAGACAAAGAAACTGAAGGTTTCAAGGCATTAATGGACTCCAATTATGTCCCAATAAGAAATGAACAAGAACCCTTGATTAGTATAAATTTGCAAAAGTAGGCAATCGGCGGATTAAATGGGACACGTAGTGTCCCGAGTTCATGCAAAAGTCTGCCGAGACAGGTGGAACTCCGCTGAGAATCATTACAGCAGCGGCTATATTCGATGGTCATGATGCTGCAATTGGCATCTTCAGACGTATTTTCCAGTCAATGGGTTGTGAAGTAATTCACTTAGGTCATGACAGAGGAGCAGATGAGGTAGCTAGAGCTGCTATTCAGGAAGATGCACATTGTGTTGCAATTACTTCATATCAGGGAGGAGCTGTAGAAATGTTTACCCATACTAAACAGATATTAGACGAGGCAGATTTTGGTCATGTTAGTTTAGTAGGTGGAGGTGGAGGAACAATTCTTCCTAGTGAAATACAGTACTTACTTGATTCTAATATAGCCAAAATATACTCTCCTGAAGACGGTAGAGAATTAGGGCTTACAGGTATGGTATCTGATGCTATAGAAAGGGCTTCAAAAAATAACTTACTTGACCCAGTAAGGTTTGAAAATCTGAAAAAACCAATCTCTGCAGATAATCACGGTTCAGTATCAAAATTACTCACATTAGCTGAAAATGCAGATGAAGAAATATTCAATGAAGTTCTGAACAAAGTTAGATCAACTGATGGTTCGAAATGTCCAGTCATCGGTCTGACTGGAACTGGAGGTGCTGGAAAATCAAGTCTTACTGATGAATTGATGTTAAGGATACAAAGGGATAATCCAGGGACTAAAATAGCCTTACTAGCCACAGACCCTACACGTAAAAGAACAGGAGGAGCTTTACTAGGAGATAGAATTAGGATGAATTCATTATCTGATGAAAATCTATTCATGCGCTCATTTGCTAGCAGAGATAGTGGTAGAGAAATTGCAGATTGTATAGGTCGCTCTATCGAAGCCTGTAAGGCTGTTGGATTTGATCTGGTAGTTGTTGAAACTAGTGGAATTGGACAAGGTAATGACGCAATTACCGAAGTTGCAGATATTTCTTTGTATGTAACAACAAGAGAATATGGAGCACCTAGCCAATTAGAAAAGTTAGAGATGTTAGATTCAGCAGATATTGTAGTTCTGAATAAGTTTGATAGACCAGGAGCAGAAGATGCACTTGCAGAAATCCGTAAACAGTTCAAAAGAAATAGAGAGATGTGGGATGCAGAGAATTCTGACCTACCAGTCGTCCCAACCATTGCTAGTCAATTTGCAGATGCAGGAGTTGACCAATTATGGCAGAAACTTTGCAATTTACTAAATGAAAAATATTCTCAATCATTTTCAGCAGCAGAGCCAAGATTAGGAGCAGACGGGCTACCACATCGATCTTCACCAATACCTCCGGAAAGACAGGGTTACTTGGCTGAAGTTTCAAGTACTATCAGAAATTATCATTCTAGAACTGAAGAGGTTTCTTCAAAGATAAGGCTCGTTCAACAATTAGAAGCAGCATCAGAACAAATGAAATTAAAGAATAATAAAACTGCGGCTGAAGGACTCAGAGAAGAAGCAGATACTATTCGCTCAGAGATACCTGAGGGTGCTTGGGAAAGTTTAGACAATTTTAGAACCAAAGCAGAGGAATATCGTTCCGGAGCAACTAGTTACACAGTTAGAAACAAAAATATCCCAGTTAAAACAACCAAAACTACGCTTTCTGGATTAGATATGCCTAGAGTTGCATTACCAGATTATAGCGACTGGGGAGATACTCTACAATGGATTAGGAAAGAAAACATGCCAGGTTCATTCCCTTACACTGGAGGTGTTTTCCCATTCAAGAGACAAGATGAGTTACCTGTCAGAATGTTTGCAGGAGAAGGTAGTGCAGAGAGAACAAACAAAAGATACCATTTCCTATCTAAAGATCAAGATTTCAACCGACTATCAGTTGCTTTTGATTCACCTAGCTTGTATGGAAATGACCCACAAGAAAGACTAGATATATTTGGGAAAGTCTGTGAAAGTGGAGTTTCAATAAGTACAGTTGATGAAATGGAAAAATTGTTCGAAGGATTTGATTTATGTGCACCTAATACTTCAGTATCAAAAACTATCAATGGAAATTATTGGTGGCACCTTGCTGCTTTCTTCAACGTGGCAATCAGACAGCAAGTGAAGAAGTTCGAAGGAGAGAATGGTCGGAAACCTGACGATAAAGAACATGCTGAAATTAAAGCAAGAACTCTGAGCACTGTTAGAGGAACTGTTCAGGCAGACCAATTGAAAGAATCAATGGGTCAGAATACTCTAGTTTTCAATCTAGATACTGCACTAAGAATGATGGGGGATGTTGCTGAGTTCTATGTTGATAATGAAGTAAGAAATCACTACTTCGTTTCAATCTCAGGATACCATATTGCAGAAGCAGGTGCTAACCCGATTTCTCAAGCGGCTCTTACTCTATCTAATGGTCTAACATATGTTGAGTTATTCAATTCTAGAGGATTAGATGCAAATAAATTCTTGAGAAACTTCAGTTGGTTCTTCTCCAACGGTATGGATCCTGAATATGCAGTAATTGGTAGAGTCTGTAGAAGAATCTGGGCTATTGCTATGCGAGATATGTATGGAGTTGATGAGCGTGGCCAGAAACTGAAGTATCACATACAGAGTAGTGGTCGTTCATTACACGCTCAAGAATATACATGGAATGATTACAGGACTACCTTACAGGCACTTTATGCACTTGCAGATAATGCTAATTCACTACATACTAATTCTCGTGATGAGGCGTTTGGAACGCCTACTGAAGATACTGTAAGAGATGCAGTAGCAATCCAACTTATTCTTTCAAAAGAATATGGATGGTTACAAAATGAAAATCCACTACAAGGATCTCATGTAGCAGATTGGTTAACTGATTCTGTAGAAGAAGAGATACTGAAAATATTCGAAGAAATGCATAGACGGGGTGGAGTTCTAGGTGCTCTTGAAGTAAATTACCAAAGAAATAGAATACAAGATGAATCTATGATTTATGAACATAGAAAACACTCTGGAGAGTTACCAATTATTGGAGTAAACACTTTCGAAGAAGGAGTAGACAATTCATTATCTGTAGAAGAATTCAATATCGAAGTTACCCGTTCTGATAAAACTGAAAGGATGATGGTAATTGACAGGAACAGAGTATTCAAAGAGGTTCATGCTAAAGAGGCTGAAGAAGGTTTAGCAAGACTCAAGCAAGTGGCTAGAGAAGGCGGGAATTTGTTTGAAGTCATGATGGACATTGTAGAATACTGCACAGTTGGACAAGTTACACAAGCACTATTCGAGACTGGTGGAAAGTTCCGCAGAAATATGTGAATAAAATCAAGCTACAGAGTCTACCCAATCAACGAATTCATCTAAATCATCATTATCATAATCCCCTTCTACTACATCTGTAGCATCTTCTAAAATTTCTTCATTTGACATGTATGGGTTGAAGAATGAACCAACTACCAATAAACATTGAGCGCCTTGCGTTAGGACTCTAACACCTATTGGCGTCAATAGGTAGTAAACTCATAACAAAATAGGCTATTGAACTCAATAGTTTAGTTTTTCTGTTGAGCTCAACAGGTACATTATTCGGCTCAACACCTATTCTTCTTCGACGTTACTTATTTTATGCAATCTGATATGCCAACAAGGTCCTCTATTATGAATATTAAAACATAAGGGATTATGTTTAATGTCCCAAATTCCCTCTTTTATTTCATTATTGACTAATTCGATAAGACCAATCTGGTTTCCAATAGTTTGTAATGACTTAGAATAGAAAATCTTCGTCTTACCTGAGTAAGATTTCTTCTCGTTTGTCTTAGGAATGAGAAAAATTTCCTGAGCCCAAACTTCAGAACCATCTTCAACCCCATGTAATAAAGATGAATTAACCCTTAGAGCCCATTCACGATCTTTAACCTTCTCTGAAACCAGAGTGTTCAAGCCCGAGTGGGTATTACTACTTTTGAAGTTCCAATTAAAAATCCCTAAGTCTTCATTTTGGTCTTCAATTGATTTAGATATTATTACATCCCATTCCATGATCATAGTTATTCATGACGGTATATAAACGAAACTAAAATTTCGATACTGAATGAGCATATGCACAATATTCACAGAACTCACCTGCTTCTGGGGCTGTATCAAGGTCAAGGCATTTCTTAGCCCCAATTACAAGATTTTCAACCCAGTTTAGATCAATACGCTCACCTTCTATAATCACATCGTCTTCGGACAAATCAATTTCAATTACCAAAGCCGGCTTAAGAGGTATACCTCGAGGACTATCTGTTGTACCTTCTGTTAGTAGTGATTCAGCACTATTGTTACCGTTTTCATAAACAAAGAAGCCTCTAGTTGAAACAGGATGCCCAAGTTCTCTCAATAACCATTGATAAATTGCCATCTGACGGACATAAGCACCTTTGTATATATCTTCAAGGAATAACTCAGGAGTTATTGTGGCGTTTGTAGCAGTTGACTTGTAATCAACAACATACCACTCTTCTGTTTCTCCTTCTCCAGACCTCCAAATATCGTCGACTGCTCCAGTTATTTCTATTCCGTGTTTAATGGTCCTAACTCCTTTAAAATTCTCTCTCCATTCATCCATCATAGGATGATCTAAGGGAATCATGTGCCCTAAATTATTCTCCAACATGTATGGGTGTGGTGTGCCGTTTTCTCGATGAATATCAAACTCTCTCTTCAGTAGTGTGTCAACTAAAGTATTCAGCAAAAAACCAGGCATCCCTGGTCTATCGTAACCTTGTACTCTATCAATCCAAAAACACCTTGGGCAACTATGATACTTTTCTAAGCGAGAACGACTTATTGGGAATGGATTGCGGGCAGTAGGGGATCCATACATCGAACTTTCCCTAGAACGACGACGCCATTTCTTTCTCTTGGTAGTTGCCATGAGATGGGACATGAGGTGATAGTTATGAACTATCTGATTGGGTAAATTTGTAAACATATGTTGCTAAAACTGCTCCAATGAATTGTGGAGCGAAGTGCATCCATGAATCAGCAAGACTAACTTTCCCAGATACGATTAGGGCACTAGTTACTGCGGGATTGAATGAACCAAGAGAAATACTTCCTACTGTCATTGCACCTGCAAGTACAACAAGTGCAATAGCGGCACCATAGTAACCATTACCTGAAGTAGATTCAGTAGTTGCAACATTCAAAATCACATAAGCTAATGCAAAAGTGAAGAGAAGTTCTGCTACTACAGCCTCAGTCCCTAACTCAAACATTTCAGGTGTAGGGGCATCAGGATTTATTGGAATCCCTGATTCGAGTAGTTTCATAGCAATCAAAGCAGCAGAAACTGCTGCTACTATCTGTGAAGCAATATATGGTAGAACATCATCCTTGTCACACGCACCTCTAAGGTATACTGAGACCGTTACAGCAGGGTTATAGTGAGCCCCTGATATATGCCCTCCAGCATAGATCATAACCATCAGTGCCGATGCTATAGCAAATGGTGCATAATCTCCCGCTGAACCATAAACTGCAGCAGTACAAACAGTAAGGGAAAGGAAAAATGTTCCAATAAATTCGGTAGTCAATTTATGTTGCATGGTGTATGTCATAAACCGTGTTCGGAAACATAATACTCATCAATGTTATTCTAATTATTCTTCGTCGAAGAAGTTGTACGGAGTTTCTGGAGGTGGTGGAAGACGTAAATATCCAATAGGCTTAGGATTGCTTATTTCTAATTCCCAAAAGTCATGTAGAGTTTTTTGTTCATTAACATCGCTGCGAAGAATTTTATCTTGAGAAAGTACCCATGCCAAGGTCATATCATCTAGTGGGCTAGCTCTTATCCACAACTGATTAGGCATGGAACCGGCCCAAGGAAAAGTGTTTAATTCAAAGGTATCAAATCCATCAACTATTGAAAATACGCCTCTTACTGAGGAGCTATGGGGACAGGACGATTTAGATTGTGATGAAATAATATTTTCAAACTTAAACCAATCTTTTTGGTTAACTAATTTAGACGAAATTTCTATAAAAAATCCTGTTTCAAGAGCTTCTTCGTCTAAATTAGTTCTTTTTAGTAAATTCACTAATCCTTTCGGTATTCGATGTTTGGGGAATGTTTTGACTTCCTCAGCAGTCCTACCAAATGAAAATATAGCATCTTCTAATTCATCATTAATTGTATATCCTCCTGACCTAACTAAAGTCAGACTCCAAATATTTTTATTTTTCTTACTTGTACTCATTTAATCACTACCATAAACAACTATTCCCTAACCATATATCAACTAAGCAAAAACTAGAGAAGTTATGATTTGCCGCGCACACAGGTATTGGATTATTTCATTGAGTTCCAAAACATATAAACTAAACATGATATTATACGGGCATTGCAAGAGGGGCACATTGTGAGGATTATGGATAAGGAACGCGCTCTAGTGACTGGTGCCTCTAGTGGCATAGGTATGGAAATTGCGAAAATATTGGCCTCTCAGAATTGTGACCTAGTTATTTGCGCTAGAAGAAAAAATGAACTAGAAAAATTATCTAAAAAACTGACTGAAAAATATAATATCGATTGTGAAGTCATCGTAGCTGATTTAACTACTGAACAAGGTATTAATAGTGTGATTCAAAAGGTTGATGAAGTCGATATTTTAGTCAATAATGCGGGTTTTGGTATACTAGGAAATCACACTGAAATGCAATCAGAAAGACAATTACAAATGATTGATCTAAACATTCATGCATTAACTAAATTAACTCATGAATTCAGCAACCGGATGGTCAAAAAAGGGGGTGGGAAAATAATGAATGTTGCATCTATTGCAGCTTATATTTCAGGACCAGGGTTTGCAGTATATTGTGCAACAAAAGCATATGTCCTCTCATATTCAAGAGCGTTACATAAAGAATTGGAAAATAGAGGAGTTACAGTGACTGCACTTTGTCCTGGTTATGTAGTAACAGGATTCCAAGAAGTAGCAGGTATGAAACTTAGTAGAATGGAAAAATTATCAGCAGTACCTGCAAATAAAGTGGCAAATATTGCGATTAAGTCCATGCGTAAAGGGAGAAGGGAGGTAATGCCAGGAATTGTAAATAAGCCATTACCTCTAGTTACAAGAATAACCCCTATGTGGTTGCAATTGATTATTGTAAATCAAATATTAAAGTGATTTATCGTTGACATTTAGGGCAATAAAAAGTAGAACGACCTGATTGAACTATCCTCAGAATAGTTCCTTTGCAAGACTCAGTTACACACTCTTCGCCTTCTCGATTGAATACTTTGAATTGTTGCGCGAAATAACCTAAATCAGACTCCCCAGATACGCCTCTGAAGTCTGAAATTGTTGAACCTCCTACCATTATTGCTTCTGCTATAACTTGATTTGTATGCTCAAAAATACGCTGCACCTTGACTCCAACTTTCTTACTCTTACCTGCAACCTCTGCTGCAGTTCTTAAAGGTGATATTTTACTACGGAAAAGTATCTCACTGACATATATATTTCCAAGCCCAGAGACTACTCTCTGATCTAACAATGCACTCTTTATTGGAGAGCGTTTACCTTGAAGATTAGACTTCAAAATTTCAATAGTGAATTCTTCAGTAAGTGGTTCGGGGCCAAGGCTGGCTAACCATTTCTGCTCTGACTCTTCGGATGTCAGAAATGTATCCATAAAACCAAAACGTCTATGATCAGTATATACTGCAGTTTTAGCACCATCATCAAATTCAAAATAAACATGATCATGTTTACCAGAACCATCTGAACCAATGGTCCAGACTCCTGTCATTCCAAGATGGCTCATCCAAGTATACCCATTAGAAAGACGAAATAAGAGATACTTGGAACGCCTGTCAATTTTCTGTATTTTAACTCCAGTCAGCGTTTCTTCAAAATCAGAAGGAAATGGAAAACGAAGATTTGGACGCCTTAAATCTACAAAACTAATGGTAGTATCTACCAAATGTGGAACAAGTCCCCGGCGAACCGTTTCGACCTCTGGCATTTCTGGCATGATTGAACCATAGAAGGTAATTACATTATATTGACTATCTACATATGTCTTATGAAATAAATATAGAATAGTTCAATAATAGACCACATGTAGGGCGAACATGGATAACGGTGAAGGAATACCTTGGGCGAATCCAACTAAGAATCCAAATAGCGCAGTGCAAGTTTCAGGGAACTCAATGATTGGGCAATATACTGAAACTAATGCAGTTTTGGCTATGGTTCTTGCTGCATTATCATTTTTTTTATGCGGAATCTGTAGCGCTATTCCGGCAGTAATAATCGCTAATGGAGCTTTACAGATAACTAGTAATCAGCCGGGACATCCAGATCATGGTTTGGCTAGAGCAGCTCAAATCATGGGTTGGATAGCAATAGGATTGACAATAGCAGTAATTCTGTTTTACCTATTATTATTCGTTGTATTTGGTGGAGTCGCACTTTTAGCTGATGGCTAAGAATTAACTATTTTTTGAACAACAAATATTCTATGTTGACTCTCAAAATGAGATATGTCAATATTTTCTAGAAGAATTAAATTCACATTTGAATTAATTAATTTCTCTGCCTCTTTAAAACGTGAATCATCACCACCCTCAATCCATCTTTCACTAGCTGCCTTAAGGGACAATAATCCAATCCCTCCAACTTTGAGAAATATCTCTGAAATATGTAAAAATGATTTCGTTTGATCTGCTATGCTAATATCTTGATGAATCCAATCTACTTTTCCTCTAAGATAAGGAGCAATTGATAATGGATTTCTGGCATCCCCCAAAACTGGAATCAAGCCGGGCCTATTTTCCGATAATTTGCTCAAGTCTCTCATCATTCTTGGAGCTAT
>CABXQY010000006.1 GCA_902514485.1 uncultured Candidatus Poseidoniales archaeon | reverse complement strand
AAGAGATAGGCTCTATACTAAATGAGGATATCGAAGTTAAAATAGACAATAATTATACTATGTTGAAAAAGATGATACAACTGTTATACAAAGTAGAAGTTGAGCAAGAGGAGGAGGATGATGAAAAAGAGACTGCTAGCACTAGACTAGCAGACATGTTATCAATAATATTAGAATATCTAGATAATACTGCATTAGTATTAGTTTTTGATTTACTAGGTGATGAAGGGAGAGTGAGGAGTTTTCTATTAGACCCAGGAGTAGTGGGGGGGGCCAATACTGAATGAGACGAATGGGGCCATACTAATGTCAGGGACGTTATTTCCTCCTGAGATGTATGCAGATCTGCTAAGGATTCCTAAGAAAAAAGAAATTATTATGAACGAGTATGAATCATCATTTATGGGTGATAAAAGGCCAGTTTTAGTAGCAAAAGATGTCACTACAAAATACACTGAAAGAAATCCTCAAAATACTGAGAAAATAAGAAATCATATTTTATCAGTTGTTAATAATACACCAGGTCACATCGCATTTTTTGCACCAAGTTATGCAATGCTACAAGATATACTTGGGGATGCTACTTGGCTACCCGGTTTTATTGAAATAAAAGAAGAAGAAAATAGAATGTCAAAAAGGAAGATAACTAAAATATTAGATGAACTACAAGAATTTAGAATAAACAAAAAACAAGTTTTACTCGCTGGAGTCTTAAGTGGCAAATTTGCTGAAGGCGTAGATTACCCGCACAATATTCTTGATGCAGTAATTTGTTTAGGATTACCTTTAGCTCCGCCAAGCGCGCGGCAAAACGCCTTGAAAGAGTACTATTCTGAGAGATTTGGCAATAATAAAGCTTGGAGATATACAAGCACACAGCCAGCAATAAATAGTATAATGCAGGCTATAGGAAGACCTATCAGGAAATCTGAAGATAGAGCCATAGTGATATTATTAGAAAAAAGAATAATGATGAGGCAATTCAGGAATTGCTTACCTAAAAAAATAGATATTATTCAGTCACCCGATGATAATAGAACGGGAAGATTAACTAAAAGTTTCTTCAAAAGGCATCCTGAACCTGCCATTGAGAGATAAGGAGCGTCGGGTTCATCTGAGGTAAGATGTTCGAAACATCATGGACGATGTGTGGCGACGTCACGAGATACAACTCTCGGGGAATAAAAAAACACTAGGAATATATTTAGATACTTCAGAGAATAGTCTTAATTTCAATGCGCAGGATATGCATGAGAAATTTTTACTGAGTCTAAATCACTTAGCAGAAGTACAGAAAAAGCATGAAAATATCGTCTCGAATATGACTGTAGAATTAGAAGAAGCGAAAATGAAAATTAGGGGAATAGGAACTATAGATGAGATTTTAACAGAATTTGGAGGAGAACAAACTGATATGGAGATAAAATTACCATTCCCATCAGAAAACCCAAGTGACTTGATTATTCAAACTACAAATGATAAAGATACACAAATTGTACAAATAATTTCTTCAGAAATTTTTGGTGGTCTTCTAAGGACTTTTAGACTTCCTCCAAGTAAAAAAATAGAACATGTGACTTGGAATAATGGTATAATAGAACTATTACTCAAGGATTAATTACTCTGAAGCGATATAATCATCCCTAACTGGAATTTCTTGTAATTGATCTATTTCTTGTAATACTGCGTTAAGAGCTATTTGAGCATTTTGACGATGCCCTTCACCTAAAACGTGACTAGAATATCGAGCTTCTTCGAATATTCTATCTAAAGCAATTAATGATTGTTCACTAATAGGTAATGCAGAACGAATAGCTATTTCGAATTCTCTAACAGTTTCAAAGTCTCGGCGCAAAAATCCTCTGCGCATCAATATCTGACATAGACTCTCGTAGCAGTTGTATATCGCCTCTCTAAATTCATCTCCTGCAGCAAGAAGCTCAGCTGTATAACTAAATATTCCTGCTAATTCATCTATTGCAGCACTTCTACGACGTTGGTAATATAACGCACTACCGGCTAAACCTAAGATAATAATCACAAATAATATAACAATAAATAAAGATTGGAATATTGAGGACTCAGCTGTTTCTTCATATTCAATGTCTATACCTCCATGCTGAGTAGTTAGCCAGGTTCGATTAGAAGGATCAATGAATAAGGAATCGGTGCTAAAAGTGATACTTAATTCACCCCAGAACTCTTGATTCCAAAATGTAGGTAAGCCATCTATGGATTTGAACTCATAAGTGAACAAACCGTCTTGATCAGTCATTTCAGTAACTCTAAAGTGAGTTTGCCCGGATGATGCATTAATCAAAGAGGCGGTCATAGAAATATTAGAAACCGGTTCAAATGAGTCAGTAGATGTGACATTTACAGTACCTCTGATTATTCGATCATCTTTACCTAGTCTAATTTCATCAGGAGTAAACTTGAAATTAACTGGAACCATTATGGAAACCGACAGGTCTTCCGAGCCACCATTTAGATATCTTGAAGAGTCAGATTCAACTCTTATTTCTAAATCAATGGGCCCTGGAGGCATTGGGTAATGAGCATTAGATTGTATTCTGAAATGACCTGTTGCCTCATCCCATTGTAGATTCGCATTTTCTGGACCGTTAGAAAGCCAATGTAAAGTCAAAACCATATCTTGTAATACACTTCCTCCACCACCTATCTCTAAAATTCTTCCTTCAATCTTAATAGGATGTTGAACATCACTTCGAATTATTGTATCTGAAATCCAAAGAATTTCTATATTGATATCAGACCTGGCGAAAACACTCATGTTATAATCTACCGGAAGATAATATGTTTCCCCTATGAATTCAACTAGTATCTCATGCTCCCCTCTCTCAATTGAGTAACCCAATTCATGATTGAAAGAATAAAAACCATTGTCAAGAGTAGTAGTACGCCCAATTTCTTGACCATCTAAATAAATAATAATCTCACGGCTAACTAATCCAGGCAGACCATCAGAATCTGCATCATACAGACGACCGGTGAAGTTCCATTGACCTCCTCTCGTTACAACACTGGAATCTACCTGAAGTGATATCCCCGAGTGATATGCTATTGTCAAATTTACTTCAGAATTACCTTCACGATAATATCCCTGTTGAGGTGCCTTCACCGTTACTAAGTGAGTACCAACATCTAAAAATTCAGAAACAACCCAATTAAGATTCCAATCGCCATTTTCGTCACTGGTAGTAATTCCTATCAATACCCCATCAATAAAAATCTCAAGTGAATGATTAGCTAGTAGACCATTAGGTAAATTATCTGTCACAGTACCTCTTAGGATTAGATTATCACCTACTGCGGCGGCATTAGGTTGAGATATGAAGACCTCAGTGGGAGCATATACAATAAATACAGATGAAGAATTAGAAGAAAGAATGAATTCTTCTCCTTCGAAAATAATTTTCACTATTCTTGGACCGAGGGGCATATCTGAAGGAACAGGAATAAATAGACTGAAATTACCATTCTCATCTACATTGAGGCCCGTTAATAATTGATCATTCATGTAAACTGAAAGCTCTCTGTTCGGAAGTGTTCTTCCTGCACCGTCAGTTAGCATACCTTCTATTGTTAACAACTGGTTTCGATCTATTTCACCAGGAGGTGTTGTAAGAACTACTTGGGATGTTTGTGTGACATTAAAAATTGAATCAGACACGGAAGGAAGATAGTATTCAGGATTCAGAGAATCCCCTTGACCCATCGGATCTACCCAAGTAAATCCACCAAAGAAATCTGCTTGAATTGAATGCGCACCATAATCTGCATCTAAAGGAACATCATAAGTTATAGACCATTCTCCTGTTGAATAATTACTTTGTGTAGAGTACATTGCACCTACATCAATTCCATCAATAGTTAAATGAATTATACCTCCAGTTTCAATCCCTTGATCAACTAACGGTTGCCCATGTTCGTCGAGCAAAGTTCCATGGAAAGTTACAGTCTCACCAGCTATAGCAGAACCTGTAACTTCGGTTATTTCGAGAACCGTTGGAGCAAGAACTATGACTCTTGTAACTGATTCATCACCTACAAGGCCTGTGCTTCCTTCAATACCTGAAAACACTACTCTGATTTCCATGGGACCTGCAATTCTCAAAGAATCAACTATCAAAGAAGTATTTGCTAATCCAGAAGAATCTGTGATGAGACTGGAAACTACTAAATCATCCACTATAACATCTAAATCAACTAAGCTAACAGGTAATGCAGAGTTATCAATAAGAGATAATGAGATATTAATTTCTTGTCCCCTAACTACTCGACTATCTGGATCTAAATCCAGGGGACTGAGGATTGTCAACAGTGAATAACCTCGACTGTCGAAGAAACCGTCTCCAGAACTAGAATCATAATAATTGACATTAGGAGTAAAAGTAGCAGTGATATTATGAGATCCTCGAGGGAATGTCAAATCTAGTCTGATATTCGCAGACCAAGAACCATCAACTTCAACTGAACTACTAATTACAGTAAATGTGTCATCGAGACCATCAATCTGAAAGATTAAACTGGGCGCTAATGTATTTCCTTGACGATCAATTATTGAACTTCCATTATTTGAGGTTAAAGTACCAGTGACATTGAATGTTTCACCTGCTGCAGGATTATCAGTGATGTTATCGATTGCAATAAATGTTGGAGAACGCACAGTAATTGTAGATATTAGAGTCAAAGTGTCATACAGAGTACTTGAACCATTAAAATACATTAATACATCTATCTGCCCTAATGGGTGGTCATTAGGAATAAAGAATGTGAAATTTACTAAACCTTGAGAATTAGAAGTTACTTCGTTCAACCAAGTATCATGGAATTCTGCAGAAACATCTAATCCATCTAATGGTAGATCATCATTACTCGATTCGACCAATCTCGCACCGAATGTCACATTCGTGCCTCTATCTATTACCACATTGAGTAAAGGCGTCTTGTCTCTGAATGTTGTAATACCTCTAACCAAAATAGTATCATTTCCTGTACCCGTGAGATAGAACGGACTACTATCTTCTATTACACTGACTACGACTGTCTTAATTCCACTGCTGACACCATCGCCCAAAGGATCTGTTGGAACACTTATATTGAAACTACCGTTACTTGAAGTAACAAAATTTGTGATAAGAGTTTCACTTGGATCATTTAAGAAAAATACCTCTACCGCCATCGGTCCATCGACTGTTCTGTTCGCGTCTACGGCATCCATCACCTGTCCTGATACAGTAAATACTGATCCCGCTGCGACCTCAGCGGATAATGGATTGAGATCAATAAGGCTAGATACTTGGACTGTCAAATTCGAAACGCTCTCATTCCCAAGCCAGCGTCCAGCATTGGAATCTGTTAAGTTATCAGATATATCATCAGGAGCAGAAACTAATAGATTGTAATAACCGGGAGGTGTGTTTGCAGGAATTATAGGATTGTAACGAACAATTCCATCTACAAAAGTTATGTTAGTCTCAAGAGTTTGCTCTAATGGTCCCCCAGAATCAAATATTAAATCAGCAGAAATATCTGAAATAGGTGAACCATCCGCAATATCAGTTATTGTGGCATTAAGTACCAAACTCTGACCAGCTACTACGATTAAAGAAGAAGGTGAATTTTCAACAATCATTTCTGTTTGTATCCCTACGAGAGTAGTATCTGCATCAGAGACTTTGTAATATTCTCCACCAATCGGGGCATTGACAGTATAATCAAGGAATACACGTAAATCATAAACACCGGAAGCGACATATTCTGGCATAAAGAATGAAATATTATATTCTCCAGTTGAAGTATCAATAAAATCACCACCAAGTCTAATCGGTAAATCGGGAGCAGGAGTTCCATCAGGTAGTGGAGGTAAATCAGATGGAACTAGAATTTGAACAGTCACAGACGAATTGTTACCAATAATAGGAGTTTGTAGATTCCTATCTTGTGCGAATCCAGTAACCCAGTTAGATGTACCTCTAGGGGTCCACTCACTGCCTATATTCACAGTAGAACTAGATTGTCCTTGTATCCTAACTACATCAACAACCGTTAATGGTTTGAGCCATGTACTGCCTGAAAAGTTCAATACCCATGAATAATCACCTGCCGGAGCAGTTGCTTCGGGGACCCAAACAGGAGTTATTTTAGGCACATCGGGATTTGTAATATTCCAAACAGAAGTTCCATTAAAGTCTAAAATATAGGTCCCAATAAAATCTCCTAAAGAGGTATTCGTGTGGTCTGTAAGAATAATTTCTACAGATGCCTGATTACCTCTAGATTGAGGAACCAACTCATAAGAGAGATTAATGTTGCTTCTTATGCCATACTCGGTCAAGTAAGTTACTTGATCATTGGCGAAAAGGCCCTCTGCATCAAACTGGAATTTTACTTCTACTGGACCCGCCGGAATAGGAACATCATTTGCAGAGAATAACCAACTTATATTGAATTGTCCAGGAGATGTCGTCCAATTAGAATCATTAAGATACCATGTCTTTATTGTCTGATAAGGACCATTAGTCGAACTCCTTCTAATCTGAAGAATAAGTGTACCGTTTAATTCCTCAGGAGTGTTCCCGATACTCAAAGCAGTTCCATTAATAAATATGGATGAATCTATATCCAAAAACGTATTATTAATATCAATACCTTCCAAAGTTAGTGTAAGGTTAGGAGCAGGAGTAATGTTAAACATAAAACTATCAGAATATGGTCTGATATGATAAATAGGATTGCTTGCATTATTCAAATCATCTTCATGCCACCCAAGGAAAGAGATTGAAGCATTAATCAAACCTAATGGCTCGGTATCAGAAATTGGAATATTAAAGTCATAATACCCTCCTGTGCCTACATTTGATATGATACTTACTGGGCCTTCAGTAATAGTAGTATAATTCAGAATTACTTGGAGACTATCAATTTGAGAAACATCAGAATATGGCGAATTCTCAAGATCTAAAAACCCAGAAACACTAGAATTAACTCCCACTCCTAACATTGGTTGGTCTATAGGAGGAGGTGAACTGAATGAGGAATTTACATCATCAGTAATATTCAATCTCCAAGGGAAAGAAATTCCTTGAGAACCAACATATGCTTTCTCAAAAATCTGTAAAACTAAAGCACCGTATCCTGGATTAATGGGCTCAGATGGTTTTCCTAGTAGTGTAAAACTACCATTTGCATCTGTTGAGCCATTTGCTACTAAATGCATTTCTACAGCTGCAGAACCAGGAACTAAATTAGTCTCATTTCCGGGGACAAGATATAACTTGACAGACACATTTTCTGCTAAAGTAGCATTATCTACAAATTGTAATGTACCATTAAGCCAAATATCACCACTCGTTAAATCTCTATCAAATGTTGAAGGACCCCATTGTTCATCGGTTACTTCGACAAGAGCTTGCGGAGGGCATGCTTCAAATGGAACCCAGCCTAATGTAACATTACCTTGATTTTGATTAGTCTGCATCTGTACTTCTACCCAAGTAGTAAAATCACTTCCATAAACATCATACGATTTTCCATTCCATTCTCCTCCTGAAAATCCAGTAACTTTTCTAGATGCGAAGCCTGCATGTCGAAGCATAACTGCGAAGACAGTAGCGAATTGGTCGCAACTACCTTCTTTCGTATTATTCAAAATAACGTAAGTAATATCACTTCCTGTTTCTGAACCATCAAGGATAGTGGGGTCGTTATTTCTCAAGAAAGTCGTAGTATTATTGCCATTTATTAGGAAATCTTGTATTGCTTCAACCTTCTCCCATGCGGAAAATGCACCAGATTCACTTAACACTGCTTGTGTGATTGAATTAGGTACTGCACTGTGGCGATTTATGTATGTATCAGGTAAATCTTTGGCGTAATCACTACCAAAGAATATTGTAGTATTCTCACGAATTTCAGGGCCGAAAAAGACATCAGGAGAACTAATGAAAACTGTATCTACTGACGCTTGATCTACTAGTACATCCCTAGTATAATTCGAAAAATTTAATCCAGCACTAGGGTCGCTCCAAGAGGTCCAATTAACCGTATTATAAGGCACAATTAATTCATCACCGGGTTGTATCCCACTATTCAGATATTCAATTACCCAATCGTCGAGTTCAGATTCATTCCAAAATGTGATATGAGAAACACCTTGAGTAAATCCATTTTCTAAACTGTCTCCAACGAATCTATATCCTACAAGACTTGTATTGACGCCAAAGGAAACACCATTGTATGTGTCATATGTATGCCATCTCCAATATTGAACCAAACTCAAATCTACGCTAGTACTGTTAGTAGCAGTGAACATAAGCATATTCGCATCGATATCATCTGTAGGATCAAAAGGGTTACTATCTGACCCTACACAATTCAGAACCCAAAAATCAGGGCCACATTCCTGACCATCCGGAACTCCTCCTCCATCAGTATCCGGATTTAACCAATCAAGACCTATTGCTTGCTCAATCGTATCGGGTATACCATCACCATCTGAGTCCATAGGGTTTAGATCATCCGCAGAATTATTCTGAGGGTTTGTACCATCTAGATACTCTTGACCATCAGTGACGCCACCGTCATCGGTATCTGCATCATCCCATATGGTGAAGTAATTATCAGTAGTCCCATTTCCTCCAAAACCAAATATCAAATCACAACCAGTAGAGTTCTCGAAATAATTATTCAGACCATCTTCATCAGTATCTAGAAGATTGCTACAGGGATTGGTAGGGTCTGTCTCATTGAATATTTCCGTTAAGTCATCTACTCCATCGCCATCAGTATCAAACAAGCTTGGGTTAGTTGCATAACCCCATGTAGCTAAAATCTCTTCCCAATCTGCTAAGCCATCACCATCTGAATCTAGAAAATCGTCATCGCAATGAGGGTCGCTGAGAGGCACAGAAGTATCCCAGCACCAAGAATTGTTTGTGAATAAAATTGCAATAGTTGTAGCAGGCATAGGTACATCTACATCGGTCAAAGTATCAAGATTCACAGATGAGTAACGGAAACCAACGGTACTTCCATTACTCAACTCAAAGTATGCCATCGGCTTAAGTTCCGCATTAGGAGATAATTCTTCCCTCCAATCTGAAGGAAATAAATCAAGTTCTGAGGTTGAATTTAATTGAATAGTTGATGAAGTTGGGTTCCAATTAACTACTGATTTGACTATGATTATTTCACTGACACATGGATCCGTCTGATGACCAATAGATGATTCATCGCCATCATTAACTCCGCCTCCGTCTGTATCAGCCACATCCCATTTAGTGCACGTTAAATTTTCTTCCCAGTTATCTATACCATCGCCATCAAAGTCACCTTGGTCTTCGACACGAGTTGGATCTGTTTCGTTGGCATCAACAATACCGTTACCGTTAATGTCCTCTTCACCATCGTCAAACTGATCACCATCGGTATTGTTATTCCTAGGGTCTGAAGCTTGAGCAGGATCTCCGTAGGAACCATTTACTTCAACGCCATCTGTGATACCGTCTCCATCTGTATCAACGGCAGTTGGATCAGTTAGCAGGATTAATGCTTCATAGGAGTCATTCAATCCATCGCCATCCGTATCATTATTCTGAGGATCTGTTTGGGTTATTGAGTCAACTTCGGCGGTGAATATCGCACAACCTCCTGGGCCCAATCCTAAAACTGGATTGCAGGGGGATTCTGTAGCAGTCATATTTTCAGGACCTGGACGGAAATATTGGGTAGGCGGAGTTGTTGAACCATTTCTTGTACCCCATGTAGGATTGACATATTCATACAGATTGATTAATCCGTCTCCATCTGGGTCACCATAAGTCCCATCCAAATTTGAAGCGGAAGTTGGGTCTAAACCATTTGCTACTTCCCAACCATCTGGCATACCATCGCCGTCAGTATCCCAACCATCTGGATCTTCGTCGATTTGACCATCACCATCATCATCATCACTTGAACAGTCTGCATCACCATCGCCATCAGGATCGAAGTTATCTACTAAACCATCCTTATCATCGTCAAAAGTATTGAAACAAATATTCCCCACTGGATCTTCATCCGCACCATCGGAACCAGTGCCTTGCAAAAACTGCATGGCACTTTCTTCATCCCAATTCCTTACTGGCACGGTACCATTCCACCAAACACCGTTATCCAGTACGTTTGCAGTAGATAAATCATCCCAACCAGTTGGCATACCATATAGGTACTCATTTAAGTTAGTGTAGGCATCAGAATCAGGGTCACCTACTGAACCATTAATTCCAGAAGGAGATAACGGGTCTAATCCATATTGCCATTCCCATCCATCAGGGAGTCCATCGTTATCACTGTCCCAATCCTGTGGTTGTGTGTTAATTATAAATTCTAGACCATAAGTCAATCCATCACCATCATCATCACTAGTGGCAAGAGCTTCCCAACTTCCAAACTCAATAGCAGAATAAGAAGCTAGCAACATAATCGAAGTGAATAGAATTGCTGAACGACGTTTGCGGAGCAATATTCTATCAGTAAAATTAACGGATACAACTCGCAAACCACTCCTCTCCAATACCTGTGGCGTTTAATGGGGGTCTTAAGAAGAATGGAGCGTAGTTCGGACGGCTGAATTAGAAAAATCAGACTAGTTCGATATCATCGTCATCATAACGACCAGAATCAGAAGACTCCTCGACCGACTCTACAGATTCAGAAATCACTGGTGTATCGTCATCTTCATCAACAGAATCATCCCTATTCATAGAATCAATTAATGCCATATGGCTAGCCCATCTACGGCGATTCATGTTGCTCTGAATACCGGCAATAATCAGCAAAACACCTACAAGTAGCATGATCAAAGTTAGTGGCCGTGGATGACTTAGTTCATTGACAACTATATCGAACACATTGCCTAAATCTACAGTCATTTGGACTGTCTTCTTGGCAGTATATTCATCAGACCAACTTTGACTTGTATCTAAAGTTCCGTCAATAACATAAGCAAGAGGCATCGCAGTAACTAGAACTGGAACTTTATCACCATTATTCGCGTCAGAAGGAACTGTCACCTTCAAATTAAAACTCACTTCTTCATACGCGCCTAATTGGATAAAAGTCGATCCTGAAGGCCCCTCGATAGAAACTTCCCAACCAGAGTTATCAACTTCAGCATCCAGGAGGATTGTCATTTCAGTATTCCCTTCATTTTTGACCTTCATTTGGATAGAATAATCTTCACCAGGAAGTAGTTTCCTATCTTGAGTAACCTGAACAATCTCTAAATTAGGAGGATCTGAATCAATTTCAAATGTCATAGGCAAATCAAAATATCTAGGTTCAGAATCTTCTGTATCTTCTATTATTCTAAGATAAATAGTATGATTTCCTTGCTCGACTTGAGTTGTTAGCGTTACTGATACTTCGACCTCAACAAATCCACCTGGGCTTAATGAAACTCGGGGAACTGCTTCTTGATTTTCATCTTCGACCCTGAACTGCCATTGCCCATAAATCGGATTGATATCCAAATTTTCTTGTAAAGTAGCAGGGTTTTGAATACGCCACCAGAGCGCTGTATCTCCTGAATTAGCACTACTAATTATCCTAGCACGTAAATCAACAACAGCATTATCATCACCAGGTGAGCACTGAGATACATCCATCTGACCAAGAGGGGAACCATCGCAATCATAAGTAACTTCAGCCCTTATACCAAATGTTCTCTGTATTGTGAACAGTACGGTACTTCTAAGGGAAGAGTTTCCGGAACTAGTTACTTCAATCTCAATTAATCCCAAGTCTTCATCAGCACGATCATTTGAGGGCTTAATATTGAGTAACAATACTTGTGTATCGTGACGTTCCAAGTAAGAAGAGTGGAATGTGCCGTCACCAATATCTTCAAGGATTCTTTCTCCGGTATTATTATCATAGACTTGGATGATTGATTTAGAACGTTTGAGGACATCTATTCGGAATTCATCTGCATCGAAACCAGTGTTGAAAATTTCGAGTAAGAATGGCGTAAATTCTCCGTACTCGACATATCTTGGAATGGTATAGTCAACACTATCTGGCCTGGTTGAGTTAGCAATTGGAAGGCCATGTTCTTCATCCCAAACTGATACAGCAGGTGGTTGAAAAACATCAATCTTTTCTAAAATAATGTTAAGAGTCTCTTGATGAACTACTGTTTGAACACCTTCTACCTCGGCCTCTGCAACAGCCCTAATGTCAATACTACTAGGAGTACCGGTCAAATCATCAGGAGCTTGCAAGGTAAGGATCGGATTTAGTATATCACCTCCTGCATCTAGTGAATATAGCCTAGAGTCAGAATCAAACTCTACTAACCAAGAACTACCCAAATTAGTCATTACTTCGAGTTCGACAGACATAGATTTAGTAGAGTCGCCTCGATGGACTAATTGCAAAGGGATAGGAGTAATTTCACCAGGAGCTATGTATTCGGTTTGCCTATCTAAACCATGATTAATAGATACTCCAAATTGACGCATTTCTACAGGTTCATGATCAATTAATACTAAGTTCCCCTGAATATCAGTTACTTCTAGTTCAACTGAATATTCACCTGACGGAACCCCTCCGGGGTAAGTCCAGGAGTAGTGACCAAATATACCTTCATTTGTATCATCGATATCTGGATCATCATTACTTATTTCTTTATCAATACGATACGTCCCTTGGGAATCGCGGAGTAATAGCCTTACGTTGTCAATATCATATCTTCCAAATGCACTCTTGACATCAAATGTAAATTGCATTGACCTTTGGTCAATTATATCATTAGGATACCATTCTAACTCTGGACCTTCAGAAATCTCATCCCCATCTCTTTGTAATACTACTATACTATTCGAAATAGCATTAGTCTCGACTTCTATTTCTGAGTGACGAGTTGCTTCACCATCTATCTCATTCCAAGCAACTTCTGCTGTACACGTACTTCCGAATGGTCCACCACTATTGTCGCAATTAGACATCTCTGCTGAAATTGTTACTTCAATGGTCTCATCTTCAAGAACCATAAATGAACTACTAGAACCGATATCAATTTCAAACTCTTCATGATCGAAGTTACAACTATTTCCGATTCCAGTATTGCAAGCATCAGTACTCCATTCTGCCTGTCCTATTGATGAACCGCCGGCTCTAACATTGATCGTCCACTCAACTGATGAACCACTTGGCCCTACTGCTTTCAAAAATAAATCAAGAGGTAAATAATATGTGCCTGAGCTAGAACCTTGATTTGGTCTACCAAATATTTCAATTGATGATAATAACTCTTGACTGATAAATTCTATTGAGTCATCGAGAGCGCTTGCTGTTTCTTGGCCTCCGGACTCTGGGATCTTAGTTGTAATCAAACCATCGCCATCAGTAGTAGAGTCGGCTGACGCTAAATATAGTGTATAAAGTTCAATAGTTGCATCAACATTATTGCGTTCAGAATTTGTATTCTCGAGCTCGGAACCATAAGTTTGGCCGGAATAAATCGGCGCCATCATCAATATCGCTAAGAATAGAGCAATTTGGGCGGTTTTGACGCGCCTTTGAACATTCCTTGACACTTGCACGGTCCTCGGCTGTTCGCAGGGTGTTAAAGAGTTCTCATCATAAGTTCCGGCTAAGCATCTATTTCCGGGACATTTTAGAGCAGCGCGATTCAAGACTAAGTTCCTACGCCCGAAGACCGCAGGGGTACCCGAGTGGTCAAAGGGGCCGGACTTAAGCTCCGGTGGTAAGACCTTCGTGGGTTCGAATCCCACCCCCTGCACCATTTGAATAAAATTAGCCTACATCATTTGATTTTAGTCATAGAACAACCAAGCCTTCCATCACCATCTAAGATGTCTAATTTTGTTATTACTACAGACGCAGCCTTAACATTTTCAGGTTCAGAAATAGAGTTAATTAAATGGTTAGCCAGAGATTCTAAAAGTGAAAACCTACCAACAGATAGAACCTCTTGCAATGATTCTAGTAAGTATTCATAATTCAATACATCCTCTATTACATCATTTTCAGGATTTTCGACTCCGGAAATTAGTACATAAATATCAAACCTTACTCGTTGAGGATTACCTATTTCATAGTCATGGACACCGATATCTACGTCTCTAACTATATCTTCTAGAAATAATGTAGTTACTCCTTGATAAGAAGATAAGAGACTGGTTATAGCATCTGTGTGCGAGGTCATAATATCACTCTGTTTCAAACACAACATCTCTAGACCGAGATAGGAATCTTTCTCCGGAATCCACATAAATTACTTGTCCTGTAACTGCTCTTGCAGTCATCAAGTAGCAAACTGCCTCTGCAATATCCTCAGGCGAGGGGCCAAAACCAAGAGGTGAACCCGATTGTGCTTTCGAAAAGCCCTCATTAGTTTGTAAATCACTAACTAGAGTATGACCGGGGGCAACTGCATTAATTCTTACATTTGGTGCTAAACCACGAGATAAAGAATCTGTTAAGCCGAGCATTACATATTTAGAAGCAGTATATGATAAATAATCGGGATTAGGATTAGATAATTTTTGGTCTAAAATATTGACTACTGAGGCATGATCCCCATCTTTTAATGATTTATATACCTCGCGAATTAGTAAAATTGGGACTTTAGCATTAACATTCATATGATTATCCCATGAATCTGAAGATAGTGAAGTTATATCATCATGAATGAAAACTGATGCATTATTTACAATTCCTGAAACACTACCAAAGTTTTCGATTGCAGATTGGACTAATTTCTTCGCGCTCGAAACTTCTGATAAATCAGCCTGGCATATTGCGGCATATCCTCCACTGGACCTAATAATACGCGCAGTTTCTTCGGCATCAGTAATCGAATTTCTATGATGAATTAAAATTTTAAATCCAATTTTAGAAAGATGAATACAAATCTCTTTGCCTATTCTCTTTGAACCACCAGTAACTATCACAGCGCCACGATTCATGAACCAGCGAGTATGAATCATGATATGACTTCTTGTATAAGCCCAAGTCAATCATAACGAATGAGAATAGTTTTCGTCATTACCCCTCTCGAAGTAACAATGACGACTCGACTTCCCACAATTGATAGCGATATATTATCAATTAATGAAGGAAGAGAAAAAAGAGGAGAAAGTGCCCTAAAGAGGAGGAAAGCTGGAAGAAAGCGTCTTCCTGAGTGGTTTAAGACAAGTTTACCAACCGGTGAAGCGCAAAGTAATTTCAACAAAACAAGAACAAATGTCCACGAACATGGATTGCACACTGTTTGTGAAGAAGCGAGGTGCCCAAATGTCCATGATTGTTGGGCTCGAGGAACGGCCACGTTCATGATTGCAGGAGAAGTTTGTACAAGAGGATGTAGATTTTGTGCTGTTGGAACTATCAAAACACCTTCAATGCTAGACCCCAATGAACCTAAAGAATTAGCAGATGCTATTGAACATATGCAGATATCACACGCAGTAATCACAGTAGTCAATAGAGACGATTTACCCGATGGAGGTGCGAACCATTACAGGAAATGTTTGTTAGCAGTAAATGAGAGAACTCCTGATGTAGGGTTAGAGTTATTATGTTCTGACTTGGAAGGCAATACTGTTGCATTAGCGGAGTTGTTACAAGACCTACCGATTAGAGTATTTGCACATAACGTAGAATGTGTCCCTCGACTAGATAGCGTGGTTAGAGACCCGAGGGCATCTTTTGAACAATCATTACATATACTCAAAGAAGCGAAAAGATTGAGACCAGATATAAGAATTAAAACCAGCATAATGGTAGGTTTAGGTGAGACTGACGGAGAAGTACTTGAAGCGATGAAAATACTTAGGAAGGCTGGAGTCGATATGATTACCTTAGGTCAATATCTTCAGCCAAGCGATAGGCACCTACCTATCGATAGATTCCCTGAACCTAAACAGTTCGCTGACTGGGATAAACAGGCTAGAGAAATAGGATTTAAAGCGGTAGCGAGTGGCCCTCTTGTCCGTTCATCTTATCGTGCTGGACTGCTTTATGAAGAGGCTGAAGGAGCAGAACCTGTAGTAACAAGAGAATCTACGGGTTCAGCAGTCAGCCACCTAAACTTAATGGGAAAATTGTGATTTGAGAAAGCCAACAAATATGAGTAAGGAGCAGGTGTTAAGCACATGGTGAAGAAGAAGACGGAGACACTCCACATCCCTGAAGCACCTCAAAGACCGGGAGATACTCCTAGTTTTGAAAAATGGTCATGGGCCCCTGAGGACCTAAATATGTTGAAAATTGACTGTTCAGCAGATGATACAATAGAACATGCGTCTGGATTAGTTAGAGTACTTAATGATCAACATGAGGCTTCCGGGCAGTGGAACCCGAATCTTAAACCAGAGGAATTAATAATCGGATTAGAATATATGCTTAGATTAAGGATTTTTGACGAAAGAATGATGAAAATGCAGCGTACTGGTAAATTATCATTCTACATGCGATCTTATGGCGAAGAGGCAATCGCTATCGCACAAACTATGGCATTAGAAAATCAAGACTGGTTGTTCCCTACCTATCGACAACCTGGGGCGCAGTTTGTTAGAGGGAGAGACATGGTCAGTATGATTTGCCACTGTATTGGTAACGAAGAAGATAATGTCAAGGGTAGACAAATGCCAGTACATTATACATATAGGGAAGGAAGATATATTTCAGTTTCGAGCCCGGTGGGCACACAATTCAGTCAAGCAATAGGGGTCGCTCTAGCATCAAAATACAAGGAATTAGATGAAGTTACAATTACTTGGATTGGAGATGGAGCTAGTGCCGAAGGAGACTACCATTATGCACTAAACTTTGCAAGTATCTTCAAAGCGCCAGTGATTCTCAATGTGGTCAACAATCAATGGGCAATATCCACGCATTCTAATTTCGCCAGCGGAA
Source organism: uncultured Candidatus Poseidoniales archaeon (assembly GCA_902514485.1). Taxonomy (GTDB): domain Archaea; phylum Thermoplasmatota; class Poseidoniia; order Poseidoniales; family Thalassarchaeaceae; genus MGIIb-O2. The sequence continues at coordinate 17,884 of CABXQY010000006.1, read as the reverse complement.
TACAAAATTTCGCCAGAAGAGGATTACCGTATGGAATACCAAGTATAAGAGTAGACGGAAATGATTTCTTGGCATTATATTCAGTTACAAAATGGGCAAGACAACGGGCTTCTCAAAATTTAGGACCTACTCATATTGAGGTATTGACATATAGGGCAGGAGCGCATAGTAGTAGCGATGACCCATCAAGGTATAGACCAAAAGATTCCAGTGATTTCTGGCCAGGTGGCGATCCAATAAATCGTTTGAAAATACACTTAATAAAGGCAGGTTTTTGGTCTGAGGAGAAGCATCTCGAGTTAGAAAATAAACTAGATGCAGAAGTTATGAGCGCTTACAAAGAGGCTGTTAAATTTGGAGATCTAGCTAATGGCCCTTATCCATCTTCGGATTCAATATTCACTGAAGTTTATGAAACACCACCCTGGCATTTACAAGAGCAATGGGATGAAATGAAACGCTGGAGGGACGAATGATATGGTAAATATGAATATGGTCCAATCAGTGAATAGTGCACTGGATAATATGCTAGAAAAAGAGGAAGAGATAATACTATTCGGGGAAGACATTGGATATTTTGGAGGAGTTTTTAGAACCTGTGATGGGCTTCAAGAAAAGTATGGGAAACATCGTGTTTTCGATGCACCATTATCTGAAGGAGGTATAGCAGCAACTGCCTTTGGAATGGGGATTAATGGATTAAGACCAGTTGTAGAAATACAATTCGCAGACTACATATTCCCTGCATACGATCAGATTGTAAATGAAATGGCAAAAGTAAGGCACCGTTCAGGAGGAGAATTTTGGTGCCCGGTTACTATCAGAACTCCAGCAGGAGGGGGAATTAGAGGAGGGCATCATCATTCGCAATCACCTGAAGCTCAATTCACCCATACCCCTGGATTAAAAGTCGTATATTGCTCAACGCCATTTAACTCAAAAGGGTTACTAATCAGCGCCATAGAAGATAATGATCCTGTGATATTCTTTGAACCAAAAAGATGCTACAGAGGGCCTTTTTATGGCGACCCACATAAGGTCCCTACTTGGAAAGATCATCCTGAGGCAGAGGTGCCAGAATCGTACTATAAGATACCACTAGGGGAAGCAAGATTAGCAATGGAAGGAGATGATTGTACCGTAATCGCTTGGGGTACAATGGTTCATGTTGCTGAACAAGCGATAAAAGATTCAGGAATCAGTTGTGATCTGATTGATTTACAAACATTAGTGCCATGGGACAGAGATGCTGTTGTGAAATCTATAGAAAAAACAGGTAGATGTGTTATCGTCCACGAAGCTCCTAAAACCAGCGGATTTGGTGCAGAGATGGTTGCCTCAATTCAAGAACGCTGTTTCTACCATCTAGAAAGTCGTATTGAAAGAGTCACGGGCTGGGACACACCATTCCCTCATACAACCGAGTGGGATTATATGCCAAGTCCGTCAAGAATAGTTGAAGCGATACGCAAAACTCAGGAGGAATAAATATGGGAGATTATATTTTCAAATTACCAGACATAGGAGAAGGAGTAGTAGAAGGAGAAATTGTCGCATGGCATGTCAAGGTTGGAGATTCAATAAATGAAGATGACCAAATTGTCGACATAATGACTGATAAAGCGACTGTGACAATACCATCTCCAACTGGTGGCGTTGTGACTGAATTAAGTGGAGAAGTAGGAGATATGATTGCCGTTGGTTCTGCATTAGTTACTTTCTCTACTGATGGTTCTTCAATTAATAGTCAAGTTGAGGATCTCCCGGAACCTGAAGTGACAGAAAATCCAATTGTTGAAGAAGAAAAAAAAACCGAATCCGTCAAAAAGGAAATTAAGAAACCTGCTCCTGAAACTGTGAAAACAGTTACTGAGAGTAAGGTAGTAGTTCAATCAAGTGGAAACAAAAGAATATTAGCCAGTCCAGCGGTTAGAAGAAGAGCTAGAGATGCAGATTTAGAACTATCATTAGTTTCCGGATCTGGTCCTGCTGGAAGGATACGTCATGCAGACTTAGATGCATATATTGCAGCAGGTGGAACTGTTACTGGAGCACCCCCTACCTCTTATTCTACAAGAAGAACTGATACAAACGAAATCAAGGTAGTAGGTTTAAGGAGGAAAATTGCAGAGCAGATGGTTAAGTCTAAATTCTCAATACCTCACTTTTCGTACTTTGAAGAAATTGATGTGACTGAACTTGAAGAATTGAGACAAATGCTAAACGCAACAAGAGGTGATGACCAACCGAAATTGACATATTTGCCATTTATAATGATGGCTTTAGCTAAAATAATGCCTAATCACAAAGAGTGTAATGCACTTTATAATGAGGAAAGCAATATTGTCACACAGCATTCAGCAGTACATCTTGGGATTGCTACTCAGACCGAAAGAGGATTATTCGTACCCGTCGTAAAGCATGTAGAAGCGATGGATATTTGGCAATCAGCATCAGAAATGCAGAGAGTCTCAGGTGCAGCCAGAAACGGTACAGCAAGTCTTGATGATTTATCTGGCTCAACATTCACAATTACAAGTCTGGGAAGAGATGGGGGATTAGGTGCTACTCCAATAATTAATCATCCGGAAGTCAGTATTTTAGGAGTACATAAGGCAAGAGAAATGCCTGTAGTTAAAGATGGTAAGATTGTAGTTAGAAGGATTATGAATGTTTCAAGTTCTTTCGACCATCGAATTGTAGACGGTGCTAATGGTGCCGCTTTAGTTCAGGCGCTAAAAAGAATGTTAGAGTATCCTGCTCTAATTTTTATGTGAAAGGTGAGATAATATGAGTGAAAATCGAAAATGTCAGGTTTTGATAATAGGTGCTGGACCAGGTGGTTATGTTGCTGCTATAAGATCCGCCCAGCTTGGTTTAGACACGATTGTTGTCGAAGGGGAAAAACCAGGAGGAGTTTGCCTAAATATAGGGTGTATTCCAAGTAAAGCAATAATTCATGCTGCTGAACGCTATGAATCTCTCATAAAACATTCTTCAAAAGATGGACATATGGGGATTTCGATAGAAGGAAAACCTGAGATTGACATGAAAGGTGTTGTTGAATGGAAAGATGGAATAGTTGGAAGACTTACTAAAGGTGTTGAAGTCCTAGTGAAAAACTCTGGAGCAGAATTGATTAATGGATGGGCTACTTTTACAAGTTCTAAGCAATGTTCTGTAAAAACAAAAGATGGAGAAATTCTAATAGAAGCTGAAAATGTCATTATCGCCACCGGATCAACACATATCGATTTACCATTCATGCCATGTGATGAAGAATTTGTTCTTTCATCTACTGGAGCATTAAGTTTACAGAAAGTTCCTAAGAAAGTTGCTATCGTAGGAGGAGGATACATCGGATTAGAGCTAGGTTGTGCTCTATCTAAATTAGGCTCCGAAGTTACAGTCATAGAAGGAATGGATAGTATACTTGCAATCATGGATAAAGAAATCAGAAGACCTTTAGAAATATGGTTAAAGAAGAATAAAGTTACTGTACATACGAATTCTCTAGCCAGAGGAACAAAAATAAAAGGTAAAGGGGCTGCCAGTAAGGTTGAATTGACTTTTGAAAAAGATTCAGAGGAACAAAAAATTACTGTAGACAAAGTGTTAGTAACAGTGGGTAGAAGCCCTAATTCTAGAGGTTGGGGCCTAGAGAACATGGGCATCAGAATGGATACATCAGGTAGATTCATCAGAATCGACAGACAATGTAGAACTTCCGCCCCAGGTGTTTACGCAATTGGTGATGTTGCTGGAGAACCAATGCTAGCTCACAAAGCAAGTGCACAAGGAGAAATGGTTGCTGAAATAATATCGGGTGAGAAAAGAGAATTTGATAAAATAGCAATTCCAGCGATTGTATTCACTGAACCGGAAATTGTCTCAGTAGGACTTAACCCCGATGAGGCTAAAGAGCGAGGTGAAGAAATAATTACGGGGAAGTTTCCTCTAGCAGCTAATGGCAGAGCTCTGACTTTAGAAGCAGAAAAAACTGCTGGATTTATTCGTGTAACTGCTAGAGAATCAGATCATGTAATTTTAGGGATACAAGCTGTAGGAAGTCATGTGGCAGAATTACATGGAGAATTCGTCCTAGCTCTCGAAATGGGCGCATTATTGGAAGATATAGCTGATACTGTACACGCTCATCCAACTATGACAGAAGCATTTCATGAAAGCGTATTGAAAACTCTGGGACATGCTATACATTCGGCCTGAGGTGATTTTCTGAGAGAAGTACAAGTCCTAAGGGCTGGTATAGTAGAGCATAGTGTAGTTTCAGATGCTATGCGAGTTTTACAAAATAAGCGTATTAATGATGAAATCATAGACACAATAATTCTAGTAGAACATCCTGAAATAGTGACAGTTGGACCTAGAGCAGTTAGAGACGGAATTGAAATTTCTGGAGAATATTCTCAGTCAATTGTAGATCGAGGAGGAGGAATCACTTGGCATGGCCCTGGACAACTTGTATTGTATCCGATAATTAAATGGAATTCTGAGGAACAAAGCGTAAGAGGAATAATCAATAAGATGGAGAATCTAATAATAAAAACCCTCGAAGATTTAGGGATTAAGGGGTATAGAGATCCTGCCATGATGGGAGTTTGGGTAGATGAGAGAAAAATCTGCTCAATAGGTTTGGCATTCCTTCATTGGGTAAGCAGACATGGATTGGCACTGAATTATGCGACACCAGGGCAACGAATAGAGAATCTTGCTTGTTGTGGTATGGATTTAGGAATGACTACATCGCTAGATAAATTAGGCTATAGAATGAATCAAGAAGGAGAAGAAATCACAAGAGAACTATTAGAAGAAGCAATATTATCTAATATTGAATTAATATTGAAAAGAAGCCCTGAAGATCCTTTGGAATGGAATATTGGAGAATATACATGAATCAGATTAGAGGTAATAAATTTTCGAAGCATTGGTTTTTAGATGAAGAAACTATTTTTTTAAATCATGGTTCGTTCGGCGCTACACCAAAAATAGTTTTAGAAGAACAGAGAAGATGGCAACTTCTTGTAGAAAAAGATCCGGTGAAATTCTTCGAAGAAAGGGCTCCAGAGGCTTTAATCAATTCACGTAAAGCGATAGCAAATTTAGTAAATTGCGACTATAATGACTTAGCACTTATTGAAAATGCAACTTCAGGCGTAAACACGATATTAAGGTCCCTAAATTTTGAAAAGGGGGACGAAATAATCGTTCCAAATCATGCATATCAGGCATGTAGAAACACTATAGATTATGTTGCTAAGAAATCGGGTGCAGTCGTAATTGTTTGTGAAATACCATTTCCGATTTCTGAAAAGCAGATAATTATTGATAATATAATGCAATGTGTAACTGAAAAAACAAAATTAGCAATGATAGATACAGTAACTAGTCCAACTGGACTTCTTATGCCATTCAAAGAACTAGTAGATTTGCTAGAATCTAAAGGTATTAATGTGCTACTTGATGCCGCACATGGGATAGGGATGATTCCCTTAGATCTAGAAGATATCGGAGCCTCATTTGTAACTAGTAATTGTCATAAGTGGCTTTTTGCTCCAAAAGGAGCAGCTTTTCTGCATGTTAGAAAGGATTTGCAGCATTTAATTCAACCTCTGGTAATAAGTCATGGAATGACTATTCCACTGGGTAACTCGACTAGATTCAGACATGAATTTGATTGGACTGGGACCAGAGATATTTCCGCATTATGTACGATACCCTTCATAATAGAGGAAATACCAAAATTAGTCGATATGAGTTGGGATGAGATAATGAATCATAACAATAAGCTTGTGATCGAAGGAAGGAAAATAATATGTGAAAAACTCGGAATTTCTCCACCATGTTCTGATGATATGATATCTAGTATTGCTACAATAAAAATATCTCCTGAAGGGACTAAGGGGGTAGATTTACATGAACCTGATCCACTTCACTTGGAGCTCTTAGAAAAATATAACATCCAAGTCCCAGTCTGGTATTGGCCAAATCCTGAAGGAAGATACATAAGAATTTCTGCTCAAGTTTACAATAGTAAAAAAGAATATGAATATTTAGCAGATATCCTTGAAAAATGTCTATGAAAACTAAGCAATACTTCAAGATGTCTAGTTCCTACGATAAATCATGCCTTCCGCAGTTGTAGCCCTAACTGGCGCATCTGGTGCCCAGTATGCAGTGAGACTAGTACAGGCATTATCAGAGGCAGAATGGGAAGTTGATTTGATAGTTACCAACGCAGGTGCAATAAACTTACACCTAGAGTGTGAGATGACACCAGAGGACTTATCTAAAATCAAAGGAGTCACATTACAAGATAACAAAAACTTGGCTGCTAGACCGGCTTCAGGATCAGCTAAATTTGACGCTTATATTATTTGTCCGACAAGTGGTACAACTATCGGGAAAATTGCAGCGGGAATTTCAGATAACCTTGCAACAAGAAGTGCATTAGTGGCACTGAAAGAGAGAAGGAAACTGATTATTGTACCGAGAGAAACACCTTTTGCAACAGCACATCTCGAAGCAATGACAAAAATGTCAACATGGGGAGTTGTAATTTTACCCGCAAGTCCAGGATTCTACCATAGTCCTAAAACGATTGAAGAATTGATTGATTTCGTTGTAGCAAGAATACTAGATCAGTTAGATATTGAGCACAACTTAGGTAAAAGATGGTCCGGCGAAGAAGTTAGATAATTCAATAATTAGAATTAATATAGTGATTAATTTTTGCAGAAATCGATTATCTCTTGATAATTAGGCTCAATACCTGGATTTTCTGCAACCCATACATAACCTATTCGACCTTCTTCATCGATGATAAAAACTGATCTCTGGGACGCCACATATCCTGGCATAACAAAACTAATTCCTACTCCATAAGAATTGGTAGCTTCTCTATTTACATCGGATAGTAATGGGAAGCCTATTGAATTATTATTTGCAAATTCATTATTGGAAAAAATCGAATCAACGCTAATGCCAAAAACTTCGACTTCCATTCCGTCAAACTTGGACATTGAATCAGTAAAAGTACACATTTCAGTAGTACACACACCAGTAAATGCCGCTGGGTAAAATGCGAGTATAACTTTATTTCCAATTGAGTCACTCAAAGTGACCATACTTCTGTCATTTGCCATCAAAGTGAAATCTGGTGCTACGTCGCCTACTGAAACCATGTCCTTGCGGACAGATAGGTCCATTCAAAGATAACCGTCTCTTGGGTAGAGTATAATGGAAGAGGTCGTGACATTCGAAGACTGGGAAAATACACTCATTGAACCATCTATAATGTTACTAATCACAAGAAAAACATGTCAAGATTGTGTGATAGTGGAAAAATTTCTAGAGGAAAACAATCATCTAATAAACCAAATCCCAGTTAGAAAAATTTCCTTAGATAACCCAGATTCAGAGAATTTAATAGATAATTTAGAGTGGATAAAGAAAGAGGTTGATGTAATACCATTTTGGGTTTTAATGAATTATAAAAAACGCCTTTCAACAATAAGAGGCGGAATAAAAGAGGCTAGAAATTTAACTACATTTTCTCGGGCGAATCAATTCCAAGAAGATTAAGTCCAGTACTTAGAGTTCTAGCAGTTAGACTACATAGAGCCAGACGACTATCCATTGTAGATTTATCCTCAATTAGCAATACAGGACAATTTTCATAGAATGATGCGAATTCTTGAGCCAATTTATGTAAGTATACTGCCAAACGATGAGGTGCATAATTATTTATCGACTCGTCAATAGCAGCGGAAAATCCAACTAGAGCTCTGGAAAGTGAACTTTCATTATCATTCGTTATCCTTATTTCGTTATCTGCAAAATCTTCTCTCTGAATTGAGGCTTTTCTGAAAATACTACAGATTCTAGCATGAGCATATTGAAGATAAGGGGCAGTATTACCATCGAAAGAGAGCATTTTATCCCAATCAAATACATAATTTTTATTTCTATCGACAGAAAGATCTGCATACTTGACAGAACCTATACCAATCATTTTCGAGATATCTGCTCGTTCAGATTCAGAAATGTCGGGATTTTTCTCTAAAATAGATTTATTAGCTCTGATAATAGATTCCTCGAGTAACTCTTTCAAACTTATTGCTTCTCCATCTCTGCTAGCAAGTTTTTTACCATCTGAGCCAACAACTAGGCCAAAAGGAATATGTACAGATTTAATCGAATTGTCCATAAAATTTGCTTGTCGAGCAACTTGAAAGACCATCTCAAAATGTTGTGATTGCTCTGCACCCACAACATATAGGAATTCAGTACCCCCTATATTTTCTACACGATTTATAATACAGGCAAGATCGCTTGTAGCGTAATTGTAACCACCGTCCCCTTTACGAATAATTAGAGGTAATGGCTCTTTTTCACGATTCAGCCAACCTTCGGGAAATACTACAAGAGCCCCGTTACTTTCTTCAATCAGATCCTGATTACTCAATCTATCAACTACTTCGGGAAGTAATTCTTCATAAATTGACTCCCCTGCTAAGTTATCATCAGTAAGTAATACATTCAACATACGATAAACCTCATTGAAATGTAGCAAAGAAATATCAACTAATTCCTTCCACAATACAATTGTTTCTGGTTCCTTGGACTGAAGTTTCACTACACGTTCACGTGAGCGAACAGCGAAATCTTCTGAATTATCAAATTTATACCTTGCATCTTTATAGAAATTTTCAAGTTCAATATCTTTTACTTCTATATTTTCACATTCGAGGAAATGTTCAATCAGCATTCCAAAGGGAGTCCCCCAGTCACCTATATGATTCTCACCTATTACTCGATGACCCTTGTAAGTTAGGATTCTCGCTAGAGCATCCCCTATTACTGTAGAACGCAAATGACCTACATGCATTCTTTTAGCAACGTTGGGGGATGAATAATCTATAATTATGGTTTTTTTATCTTCTACTTTTACCCCTAACTTAGAATCGAGGTTTATTTTCGAAACTTGATTAGACAACCAAGAGTTAGTGGCTTTAAAGTTAACAAAACCATTAATTGAAGTGGTTGTAGCAATATCTGACAACTTATCAGTTAAGTCTGATGAAATATCATCTGCAATAATATTAGGAGACTTCCTAAGAATTTTAGATAGGGAGTGACATGGAAGAGCAATATCACCATGAGAAAAATCCGTGGCATTACCTATTAGGTTTAACCAGTTAATTTCTTCTATACCTAAATTCAACATAGTTTCAGAGAGAACAGGAATTATATCACTGCGGAGATTCCTCATGCTATCACCTCAGGACCAAGCATACCTCAACATAGCAGCGATACCACCGAATGAATTTTGTAATGTCGCGCCCTCTTCCGTATCCATAGAAACTAAAATCACCTTGGCGGAAGTATGTGTTGCGAGCTCTGTTAATTCATCTATCAAATCCATCGTTTTATCTGGATCTTCTGTTAAGTTATCAGAATTGCATTTAGGACAAACGGGGATATCTGTCAAACTATTATGAGTTTGGCTCCACTCATTCGAACATGATTTGCAAATCCATCCTACTCTTCTTTTACGTAAACCCTCGGATAATAATATTGTAGCAACTGCACCTTGATCTAGAGCCGCACGGACCATCATTTCACCATATGTCGCCTTCGGATGTGTTTGCATAACTTCTCTAAGGAAATTATCAACTAACTTTCTTTCCACATCAAGTTCAATCTGGTCCATTAATCCTCCTGCGCGTTGAATTAATTCTCTCAAACCTGAATCATTTGAATATCCTACATCAAAGTGTGGCTCTCTAATCAACTTCTTTATCTCATGATGAAAGTAATCGTTCCTCACAAGAAAATCTTTAGTTGCTCCTGGACCTCCGATGATGATACCTTTCAAATCATCAATCATAGGAAGCCAATATGCACAAGCTCTTTCTGCAGATTTTTTGAAGAAATTATGAGCAGCCTCTTCGATTAATCTTTCGAAACGTTGGGCAGACTGTCCACCTCTGCCGTGTTTTGACGGCACTTGAGAAGTAATGTGTTCCTGACAATGATGTCTTTTACCAGATGCTAAACCATAAGCCGATTCAGATCTATCTATTACGAATAAACCATAAGCAGTTTTATCTATTAACATAGCCTCAAGTTGAGATGCTTCAAAAGAAGAGTCACATCTATACCTGAATGATGGAAATGCCTCAGGGGGGTCATCTACTACAACCGATATTAATCTAGTTTTATTATTACCTGTAATTACATGGCCTACGAATAGAGCAATTCCTCTCTCGCCGGGAGTTTTATACCTCCCTAAAGTAGACACTGCTGACTCAATCGCATCTGTAACATGCTTACGAGTTCCTTTAGACTTGATATTGGCTGCCTGACCTCCTTCTTGAATTAGGTGATGCCGAACATCAGATAACATCTTTTCAGGAGGTATTATGACAGTTACTAACTCTGTACCCATTCCTCGCATTTTCGAAACTTCCTCGAGAGTCTTACGTGCACGAAGTTTACGTTTTTGCATCTCCAAATCTTCGGACATAGTCTACCCTCGTATGTTGCCAAAGAGTCCGGCATTTCAACCCTTCATCCTCAACCTAACATAGACATTGATAGAGAAGCAGTGTAGCCGAATGTACGATGGCAAGCATTGTGGCGGCTCTAGGCGGGAGTTTACTACGTCCTGAAATAGAAAATAAGCACGTATGGTTAGATGATTTGATATCAATAATCAGAGATAGAGTAGCAATGGGTGACAGATTAGGGCTAGTGATTGGAGGGGGAGCGCCTGCTAGAGAGGGAATAAGTCTGGTAAGGCCTTTGATTGATGACGATTATCATTTAGACAAAATAGGTATCGCTGCAACCAGGCTGAATGCCACTATAATTAGAGAAGCAGTCTCAGAAGCTGGGATTTCAGTCTCAGGAATTATTCCATCGAGTGTAAACGAGGCAGTACAATTACTCGAAAAAAAACCTGTAGTCATCATGGGAGGCACTATTCCTGGCCATACTACCGATGCAGTCGCAATAAGATTTGCAATTGCTGCCAATGCTAAAAAATGTATTATTGCTACTAATGTGGAGAAGGTATATGATGAAGATCCTAGATTAAATCCGAACGCGGAATCTCATGAATATTTGACTCATCATGAATTACAAAAAATCGTTGGTCCGGCTGAACACGAGAAAGCGGGAAAATCTAGTGTAGTTGACCCTATTGGAGTAGCAGAGGCTCTAAATGCAAGAATGGAATTAAATATTTTAGATGGAAGAGTGTCTCAAAGAATCAGGGAAGCGATGGAAGGTGACTATTTCCTAGGAACCGTAGTTTCATCGGAGGGAAAAATATGAGTAGGGCAGAGAAAATTGCTAAAATGGCAACAAGAACTGCAAATCAAGCAAAGGAAGCAGCGACAACTTCTAAGAAAAGAATTAGAGGGAAAAGTAGCGTATCATTTGAATCACACAAACATTGTGTAATTTGCTCTATCCCTATACCGATTAGCAATCAGCCCCCTATATGCGACAAGCAAGATTGTGACGTCACACAAAAAAGAAAGGAGTCTTCAAGAAAAAGACTGTCTATCTTATTGTATGTTGGAGTAGCAGTATTCTTAGTACCGATATTAATACAAGTTGTAGGGTTAATTTAAGTTGAGTTAGTAATTGTAGTGATTAATATGATGGTAAGGGTACTCTCTATACTCCCTGGCGCCGTAGGAGTCATCTGTTCTATTATGCTTATTGGGAGCCTTTTTGGGGGAATAACAATACCTGAAGATTCCAGTACTATACCTCAGGTACCTTGCGAAGTTGATGATTCGGAAATCTGTTTTATCGCAATGACAGAAGAAATCAATCCACCTATGATATTCGGACTACTTGATATTGATTTAGATATTAAATGGTCAGAAGAAAGTGAAGCATGGTTTGCGATAGTTGGGACAGAAGCATACGTAAATTGCCCCCCAGATAGTGAAACTAAGATCACTGAATGCACAGCAGATGATGTTGAAGAATTCATAATTGTTGGTGGTGAGGATGAGATTGATGGTGGTTTGAGTTGGGACATAGGGACAGAAAAGTACCATATAATAACTGGAGGGAGAGAAGGAGCCGATATCGGAGATATGCAAGTTTTGACAACAAGTGTTGAGATAAGTTTTGATTGGAAGGTGGAATTGATACTTGGAGTTATATCTGCTACTTTATTCGTGGGGGCGGGAGAAATGGCTTTCCCTGTAAGAAAATTATTTGGAAAATTTCGAGATAAATAAGTGATTATAGTATAGTTTATTTGAATAACCAGAATGAGGTGGAAGTATCATGAGTGAAGTATGTAGCAACTGTGGCACATCAATTGATATTAGCGGTCTACAAAAATCCTATGGTGGATTTAACTTATATTGTAAAACATGTGGTAATCAATGGCACGTAAATTAATTAATTATCAATTTCTCTACGCTTTTCAATTTCATACTTAGTCCCTAATGGCTCCAAGCTCGTCTCTTCTACATGCCAGTTCTCAGGTAATGAAAGAGGATCATCTATCACATCGGCACCAATAATATCTATTAGACTAGCACGGAACTCTTCTATTCCTTCACCACTAACTGCAGATAACAAATATTCGGCATCCGCTGGAGTTATCTTAAGTAGATCAGATTTGGAATGAGCGACTATTATTGGTCTTTCAGTAACTAAACTTCTTACTTCTCGTAGAAGGGACGATTGCTCATCTAGAGATGTCCCTCCTGTTTCACTAGCATCAATAAGGAAAATCAAAACATCACCTACATTCTCTAATGCAGCAATTGCTTGCATTTCTATCAAATTTCTCTCTTCCATTGGCCTATCTAGTAAGCCGGGAGTATCTACCATCTGGTACGGTCTCCTTCTATGTATGAAATGCCCCAAGTGTAATTGCTTAGTAGTAAATGGATAAGCTGCAACTTCAGGTTCACCTGACGATAAGGCACCAATCAAAGCAGACTTCCCTACATTTGGCGAGCCTGCTACTACAATAACAGGTTCTGCTGAATCTACAGATGGTAATTTTCGAAGTATGTCTCTTGCCTCACCAAGCCAGATAATCTGAGGAGATATTTGATGAACAATTGAAGAAATACGGCCATATGCATGTCTTCTTGCTTCATGGAAACCTTCTATATTCCTAATACGAAGTATTTTTGATTCGGATTCACCAGAAATCTTACGAATTCTTTCAGCCGCCCACTGAATAGCACCGAGACTCTTACGATAGTCATCGTTACCTACTGCTGCATCGATCAAAGCTCTGTCAAACTCTGACAATGCATTGAGACTAGGCCATTTATCTACCCAAGTTCTAAGAGTTGTATCTATCGTATCTGCAGCAGATTGAGTCATCCTTACCATTTGCTTCCTTACACGATGATACTTGTCTGGATCTTCGACTAAATCAGCCTGTTTAGATGCCTTACGGAATGCCTTATCAAGAATTTCTTGAGGGAAAAGAACGGTTGGAATACTTCGCCACTGTGGTGATGCCATGGTCTCTCCCCTATCTCGCGCCTATACCATCCCACTTCAAGGCAACAGTCATTTGTGGATTATTACTCACAATCTTTGAACCCGTTGGCTTTTCTATAACATAGTTAACCGAGAAGCATGAGTACCGAGAGGCGTAGTAGAGAAGTTACTAGTTTACCCGAATGGGCTAAACGAATACATCAAGAATATGGATCACCAGAATTAGATACTCTAGAAGATATATTTCTAGGACCATTAATTAAAAGAAAATCCGGTTTAAGAAAAGATGATTTGATTGAAATATTACTAGATAGTAGAGCACTACCTAAAGATTCAGACCCATACGTCAGAGGAATGTTAGTTGGAACCTCGAGGAACGTGGTAGAAATTTTAGATGAAAATGATGATTTTCGTTCCATAGCCAGAGATGTGATAGTTGAATTACGTTTAATCACACACCTAAGAAAACCGTATATAGAAGACCGAGAGCTTTTAACTTTCGAAAAGGAAGATATGCGAAGACGCTCAAATCTTCATGAAGCGGCAGAAAGACAAGCAGATGGAAGAGATGACAATCATGTGTGGGATTAATATGGGTGAATCTAAATTATCATCTAAAGTTTGCATACCATGTCAGGGAGGCGTACCACCATTAACAGAAGATGAAATGGATGAATTAATCATACATTTAAATGATAATTGGAACATTGTTGAGAGCCATCATCTGGAAAGAGTTTGGAAATTTGATAATTTCAAACAGGCATTAGAATTTACGAATAATGCAGGAGGTATTTGTGAGGAACAGAATCATCATGCGGATTTCGAATTAGGATGGGGGAGAGTCTTAGCGAGAATCTATACTCATAAAATAGATGGATTAGTAGAATCAGATTTTATTCTGGCATCTAAGTTTGATCAAATTTGAGGCAAATAGGATGGTTAAGATTCAGAAACACATATTCGTATGCGTAAATGAAAGAAATACAAATAATCCGAAAGGATGTTGCTCATCAAAAAATTCTCTAGAAATAATGACTAAAATTAAGAGAATTGTAAAAAATTCTGGAATGGAAAATATACGAGTAAATAAATCTGGATGTTTGGGGAATTGTGAAAAGGGCGTTGCTTGTGTAATTTATCCTGAAGGTATTTGGTACACAATTCCTGATGAGGAAAAAGCGATTATTGAAATTTCCAATCATATTCTTGGAGGAGAAAAAGCTTCAGATTACTTAATGTCAGAATGATTTAAAATGGTGAAAAATATGAAAAAAGTGATATATCCAGAAATAGGTGGACCTGAATCAATACAGATAATAGAGAGTGTATTGGATATCCCGAAAAAAGATGAAGTTAAAGTTAGAGTTCACAGAGCAGGAATTAATTTTGCAGATTTAATGATGAGACAGGGGTTATATGGATCAAATCCAGATTTTCCTTTCACACCTGGTTATGAAGTGTCTGGAGAAATAATGGAACTAGGAGAAAATGTATATTGGTTGAAAAAAGGTCAAAGAGTGATAGCAATGACGGGATTCGGAGGGTATTCAGAAGAAGTAAACGTGGAATCTAATAGAGTAGTGCCAATTCCAGATAGTATTAGTTTTGATCAAGCAGCAGCTATGCCAGTAACCTATGGAACTGCATACCATATGTTAGTTCATCTAGGCGGACTGAAGGAGGGAGATTCGATATTAATTCACCATGCAGCAGGAGGAGTTGGAACTGCAGCTGCTCAGATTTGTCAAGCATTTGGAGCAGGACTAATTATTGGAACTGCTTCGGAACATAAAAAAGAATTCGTAGAGTCATTAGGAATGCATTTCATCAATCGAGATAAAGAAGATTTTGTAGAAGTTTGTAAAGAACTTACTGAAGGAAAGGGAGTACACCAAGCTATCGATCCAGTCGCAGGAAAACATCTAATGAGATCATATGACGCATTAAGAAATGGTGGAAAACTACACTGCTTTGGCGCATCATCGGCAGTTCCTAAAGAAAAAAGATCGATGATTGCTGCATTCAAAATGTGGATTAGTACTCCTAAATTTAACCCATTAAAAATGATGAAGTCAAACAAGGCTGTTTTCGGAGTACATATGGGGAGAATGGACGATAGTACGATTTTTGAAGACCATCTTTCAGACTTAGGGGAACTAATGGAACTGGGAAAAATAGACCCTATTATTGATTCGATTTGGAGATTTGAGGAGGTTGCAAACGCACAAAAATATATTCATAATCGGAAAAATAAGGGAAAAGTCCTTCTAGACTTTTCACCAAACTAATTAGATATATCAGGAATCTGCTACAATTGAACCATTGAAAGTCATTTCGTGGTTAGGGATCATTTGTTCACCCCAAGATGCCTGTACTTTAGCCCCGACTTCTTCATAGGCATCAGAGTTAACAACGGAATCCAGTGATTCTTGATTAGGCCAGTATGATACAGCAATTATTCTTTCAGAATCTTCCGCTAAAGTTGTTCTCTCACAACCGTTTGCCATAGCTAAATCTAAGAAATTCTTCCATCCATTAATTTGTTTTTCTGTTAATTCTATATTTTCTTCTTTCAGGACACTCCAAACCCGCATTATCATAATTGGTGATTAAGTATTTAGGTTAAAAACTGTTTTCCCTACGTAATCTCTCACAACTTAACTGGCCGAGTTGCACCACATGCCTGACATTTTAACAAAGTAGTACGGTCTTCTTTCATAAAACGTGTATCTGGTGCTTTACATTGACCACATAAAATATATGATTTAACATAAGATACTATCTTTTCTTTAATTCTTTTAGGGGGGACTCTACCTTTGAATAAAACTCTGACTTGCTCTCTCGTACCGGATGTTCCAAGTTCATTAATTAAGAATTGATACACATGATTTGCATCACGGTCCATAGCGTCTACAATATAGGCAAAATTACGCAAAATAGTCTGATTACCTTCAATTAAAATTTCTGGTTCAGGCATAGTCCATCGTGATCTCTCACTGATATTTTTGGGGATACGCTCGCGAGCGCGCTCTAACAAAGACTCATACTCGAACTCAACCATTGACTATCCGAGAAGAGTCCCCTTTTTCACCCCACCGACTGAAAATTACCAATAGATAAGGGTAAAATGCCGACTAGCACAGCGAATACTATGGATGAAGCCGTTGAAGTTAAAGTTGCAAGAACTCATGATGATGCTTTGCTACCCACAAAAGGAAGTACCCACGCAGCGGGTTGGGATTTATATTCACTTGAAGATACAATAGTCAGACATAGAAGCAGCACCATGGTTAGAACAGGTCTGCATGTAGCAATTCCTGAAGGATACGAGGGGCAAGTTCGAGCCCGTTCATCATTAGGTAAGAAAGGATTAATCCTTCCACATAGCATAGGTACTATCGATGCAGACTATAGAGGAGAATTATTTGTTCTAATGACATGGATAGGAAAAGGAGATTCATATAAAATTCAGAAAAATGAGCGGATTGCACAACTTCTGATAACACCTATTCCGAAATCACAATTCATAGAAGTGGATATTGAGAATCTTGGTAAAACAGAGAGAGGAGAGGGTGGTTTTGGTTCGACTGGAAGGTTTTAATTATAATTTTATAACTAAAAAATATAGATAATATAGATAATTTGTTTCCGATGGCTTGATACAGGGCGGATTCTAGGACAAAACGATGCCACTAAGCGTAGACGAACTTCGTGCCAAAGTACAGCAATACCGTAGTAACGGTTTGAACACACAACAAATAGCAGATGAGTTATCACTTTCTCAAACTACAATTCAATGGTTATCTACTGAAAAATATTCGAATAACGTAGTTTCTGAAGATAGACCCACCGACGTCCAAGTAGGTTGGAGGTCAGTAGCGGTTAAGGCTAGTAGAATAGAAGCAATATCATATATTTTCGCAGATATTATCGAAGAAGAAATTGGAGATGAAGTAGACACTATTGTTGGTATCAGTATCAACGGTATACCTTTCGCTCAGGCTATTGCGGGACAGTTAGATTTAGATTTAGCAGTGAGTCGTTCAATAAGTGAAGAAGAAGGTGCTCATATCTCAGAAATATTTGCCAATGTTTCTGGAAAAATGGTTGTTGTAGTAGACGATGTGGTATCTTCGGGGACAACACTAAAGAAAACAATCAATAATCTAAGAAAAGCAGGGGCAGATGTTAGGCTCTGTTTAGTTTTAGCGAATAAATCTGAAGTAAATGCTCTCGAAGGAGTCCCTCTACGAGGATTAGTTAGAGTAGTGACTGTTTGAGGCAGAAAAATGCACTGGGCAGATCATACCGCAATGCGGCTTTCAAAGCAATATGATTCACAAGTAATTGCTTCAGGCATTAC
>CABXQY010000005.1 GCA_902514485.1 uncultured Candidatus Poseidoniales archaeon | reverse complement strand
TTCTATTTCAACTTGGAAATTACCTTCACTCCAGCGGGGTGGAACCCCAACAGAATCCTTGTGTAGGCGAATACGAAATGGATCTGTAACTCTATTCTTGGCCACTCGGGCCCAAGCAGAAGGTTGTGGGAGAGAATCGAGGATACTATTCAATGCATAACGCATACTTGAATGAAGGCCTAATGATTTGACAAGCTCATCTACACCCACTTTTCGAATGTGTCTAACAGTGCGAACCCCTCCTTCGCTTAATTTCTTCAAATCATCAGGGCGAATGTCTTGAGATGACATTAGTCGTTCGATATTGAAATTGTCAGGGGGTAACTTTTCACTCACAGCATAAAAAGTGAACCGGGGTCTTCTTCGAGGATCTCGATAGTAATCTTCCTCGGCAGAGAGATGGCCATTCAGGCAATTGAGAGTGTTCAATTTCTCTGGGTTAACGTTCATCCCCCAATCGTCGTGATCATCAGCAAAGCCTTTGCCAAATTCTGATTCTTCAGACATAGTCTTCCCTCCCAAGATAACTTGCTGTTGGCTCAACTCTTATGAGGTATTCTCCGGAAATCGCAATAATATTCGAAATCATACTAATCACTACCCTGACCTATTATTGGAAGGTTAACATTGCTGGAACCCCATTCATATAATCCTCCTCGATTATGGAATCTATCTTCAAGAAAAATATTTTTTTCCCAAGCGTTTTTGACTCCGATGTCAAGTATAGAAGGACCATATGAGTGCCCCCCATTTACATTAGAATAAAAGCGACCAAGAGCATCGAGCATAGCATAAGACCCACGCATCAGATCATTACTTTCTGGTACAAACTGAATTCCTTTCTCAGCAACCCATGAATGCCTATCGACCCAGGTTTCAAATTCTCCGTCATCAAGTAATAATTCATCAACATCTCCATCGTTTTGACCTTCTACTGGAAGCACTTCAAAAATTTTCCAACGCTCAGGGTTTAATTCTAAAACTAGATTTGACATATTATCATCTATATTTGATTTACAAACAACTGTGTTTAGTTTCATTCGAATACCGCGCTGCACACAACTCCTCCATACTTGCTTTGCTTGCTCTAAATGGTGACTTCGTTGTCTGGCTAAATCACCACGCATACCTCGACCAATTTCTTTGTGGATTTTATCATTTGAAGCGTCAATAGATATTCCTATCCAATCGATTAGGTGTGCAAACTCATCAAGAAACTTCTCTGTTAATCCTGTTGCATTTGAAACAATACAAGTAGTTAGACCGACATCTTTGGACGCTGCAAGTAAATCCCCTAAATAAGGGCAAAGCGTTGGTTCCCCACCAACGAAAGTAATCTTATTTGCTCCTGCATCAGCAAGCATTTCGGGTATGGTTATTGCAACTTCTTTTGGTAAACGATCAGCTCTAGGGATATCTTCAAATCTAGCAAAACAAAATTTGCAGCCGTAGTTGCACCATGGCCAAAAATGCCAGTTTACAGATAGTGGCAATTGACTCACAAACAAAACCTCCAGGTAGGATTTTCTTGAGAACCTATATTTTCCCAATTAGGTGAGATATAGAGAGTAAGCAATATTTTTTTTAATGGATGAATAACTAATGTCAAAGGAATCGGCGGGTTTCCCTTTAAAATTAAAAAGGCATTAACATGTATCGCTAAATTACTCTCCTCTTCAATATCAATACTCCGAGTGATTTTGTAAAGAGTATGACGGATTTTCTCTTTCTTCTGCATTATTATCCTTTGAGATTCTGGAAGTTGAGGGAGAACTCTCTCCTCAAAACGTTCTACAGCATGATTGGTTGGGTGGATGCTTTTTCGGCTCATTAATTATTACGAAGTTTGAGTTCTATTACTAACCAATTCCTTCCGATGTAAATAATAGAGTATCGGAAAAGGGCTAATTCAATGTTTTTTTGCCCCAAATTATCCAAATCGGAAGTAAATCACTTCCGTGAAATATCATTCATTTTGGCCATTATAGAACATTTTTACAACATATTTCCCTAATTGAGTAGGTTTGTATTGATAAGGTTTCTTGGATTCATCATATGTAATTAGTGATCTGATCTTCAACTTCCTCATAGAATTCCTTACCGATTTCTCAGTTATTGGCTTCATTGATTCTGCGATTTCTGTAGCATTCGTCGATAATCTGTTTTTATCACGACGGATGACTTCTTCTAGATAAGCTAAGTTTTTCTCGTTTGCATAATGTTCACGAAGCCAAGATATAGTCGACATTAAATCATTCAAAAAATCGAGTTCTAACAATAAATTGTCTGAGTCCTCTAGACTCTCCTTATTCACGTAATAAGTAGATATACCGCCATTTATTGCGGCCAAAGCAGAACCAACAACCATCATCTTCGTCCCTCCCGAAATTCCTGCATAGAATTTCAATTCCTGTGAATCTGATATCTCTTTAGCTTTATTTTTCGCATTATCTATTTCTGTAAACATTTGTAATACTGTGTCGCTACTGAAGGCATCTTCAATGAATAGTAATTCCGAATACTCAATGTCTTTAACAAATCTTCCAAGTTTATTCGTATCTTTCTCCTCAAGATGCTTGTTTACTAAAAGAGCACCACTAGCACCATGATTGCTAATAAGAAAAACCATTTTCGGATTATAAAATTCTATTGCCTCACGGAGAGGACCTTCGGAGTTCCCTTGAGAATGAATTAACACAACTGTAGGGTCTACCATATATTGTCGGAGAGGCCCTAGTTCAACAGTTATTCTATTGAATGAGTTCAATTTAGATTATTTTTCTAAGTTATACAGACCCCAGCGTCCACCATTTAGAGTCCATGCCATTTCAGATGAACTGGCACGAGATTAGTCAAGATAAACAAAAAATATATGAAAATGGTAGTTCTGCGAGTTATCATGTATGCATGGCTCATGAATTTAATTTCTAAAATAGCAGGTAGAACTGCCAAAAAAAATATGGAAAAACTATCTTTAGACGACAAGGAGAAAATCTAATTTAGTTGATTAAAATGTTTTCTTTTATCTCGAGAATATTCAAAAAAAAATCAGAAAAACAAAATGCGAAACCGGCTGACCAGTCAGATATTGACTTGACGATAGAGTGTATTGATTGGATAACTTCTACAATGTCAGCAACTGATAGTTGGAGAAGAGGGTTCGCGAAAATGAAATCGGATATCACACAGCACCCAAATTCGTACGGGATGAATTTGGCTTGGGAAAATTGGCAATCAATGCAAGGTGGATATGGCAGTTGGTCTGACTATTACATTCCTAACGAGGATTTTGAAACTCAAAGAAAACTTAACGAAGACCTACAATCATATTGTACTGCATTATCACTAACTCTCTCATCATATTCAACAAAAAAAATCTAGTATAAATTGCTCATTCAAATCAGGTTCGCAGACCCCAGCGTCCACCATTTAGATATCAATCACAGCAAGTCTTCTCGACACTGTTCTGTGCGCAGAAACATGTCTTTGCAGGCATAATGTCAGCACGAGAACTGCGTTCGTTAAACAAAGCAGTAACTTCAGCCAACTCTTCAGGCGCGTCGCCACGAGCTTCGAGACAAAGTTTGAGACCCAATAACCCCCACATGTTATCTTTCCAGAGTTTGATGTCTGCACGATAAACTGCTTCTGCTTCTTCGATCTCTCCTTGTTCATGGAGAAGTGCACCCAGAATGTGACGTACTGGCTGCATTTGTCCCCAAGGTTCGTTATATGCAAGATTCAACGAGAGATCTACGCCACGACGTAGATGATCAAACGCTTCATTGAAGTTAGAATCATTTCCACTTTCCTTTGCTAGATACTGTCTGCGATATTCTATCTCGCCATCGAGTATAGCATCGTTTACCAAGAGGATACATGGTCCATCATTCGGATCTTGATACATCAAATTGTTATGCAGTACTCGTCCTGCAAGAGCAGGGTTCAGTAATGCTTCCTTGAACAAAACTTGTTCTGCTTCTGCTTCCGGAACCATTCCCTTGGAGGCATAAGCTACACCTCTAGCATAGTGCTGTGTTGCAATTGCTGCAGGGAATACGTCTTTATCTGTATGAAGAGGTTCATCGAGAATTTCATCCCACTTACCAAATCTAATCATTACATGCCATGGCATAGTAACATATGATTCAAGGAAGATTGCACCCATTGGTATGATTCCTGCTAACATGAATTGAACTCCAGATTCTGCATCTCCAGCAGGTAGTGTGCTAACTGCTTTACGAGCATACTTTAGTGCTGTTTCATATTGGCCTTCGAACATTGCACACCATACAACAAAGTGATGGTTGTGCATCCTGTAAAACTTGTAGAATTGTGACTCATTACCTGTAATTTCAACATATCTATCGTCAGCCTCAACTGCTGCAATATTACATTCCATTGCCTCTTTCCATTGTCCTACCCAAGCATCAATGTGAGATGGCATGTGAACCAAGTGCCCTAGCCCTGGCATTAGAGTACGTAGTACATCAGCTGCTGGTAAAGCTCTCTCAGGGAATGGTGAAAGTTCTAGAGCGTGGCAGTATAGGTGACAAAGTGCTGGATGGACTTTTGCTTCGTCACCACTATCAAAGGCATCCTCCAAAATTTTAACCAGAAGTAAGGTATTATCATCCGCAGGAGTGATTTCTCCTGTTGCTGTATTTTTATCCCATAATTGCCAAGCCTTTAGATTCATTAGGGCCTCTACGTAAATTGCTGTAACATCTAAGTTACCACTATATTTTTCATAAAGAGGAGCCATGGCATGCGCGAATGCTACGTTTAATTCAGGGCTATTACCCATGTTGAGGACTGAAGGGTCTGCTGCATCGCGAGCTTCTTCAGAGTGACGTTCTGCTAGCGCATCAATAAGGTCTTTTTCTAACTCAGAACAACCATCTTTGAGAGTTATTGCTTTTTGGATATGGTCATGCCCTGAACCTAGGCCCGGGGCCCAGTTGTAATTTGAAGAAACACAATATGCAATTCCCCACCATGCCATAGCACAATCGGGATCGAGTTCTGCACATTTACTGAAGCATGCAATCGCTTCTTCATGATTATAATTCAGCATATGTCCATAAGCACGGACAAACATTTTTCTAGCTTCCTCATTGGCACAAGTTATCGTAGTTGCGAATGAAAAATTCGAGGCATTTCCGAAATCATAATTAGTTGGGGCTAAAGACATATTCTAACTCGGCATAAGTTTGTATCTTAATGATTTACAAGTAAGTTCTAATATCAGAATATTAGATTGGATAAATAAAAAAATCACTCTTCCTGTTTGACTGTGAGATGAGGATATGGTATTCCAATATTATTTGACTTGAATCTTTCTAAGATTTCTATAAGAAGCCAATCCTTAGCTTTCCTCTCGCTATTATAGTCATCAACCCAGCAATCAAGTCGGAAAACTAATGCAGACTCAGTTATATCGTAGAGCAATACTTCGGTTTTTGGATTATCTATTGTGAAACTACAATCATTAATTATATCCAATATTAAAGATTTTACAATTTTGGGATCCGCGTCTAGAGAAGTTCGAATTCGGAATCGAAGATTCATTGAATCTTGATCACCTCGTGACCCTCCTAATGCATAGTTTTCCACTATTTCGCCCGAAAGAGTAGTGTTTGGTATTACTACTAAACGTTCGTTACCTGTACGAATTTTAGTAGTCATAAGACCGACATCATCGACTCTTCCTTTGACCCCCATTACTATGACTTTATCTCCTTTAGAGAAGGGTTTGTCAAGTAGCATTAGTAATCCTGAAACGAGGTTAGCTGCAGTCTCTTGTAGTGCGAGCCCTATTACTAATGTGAGTATAGTTGCAGATGCAACAATTGCAGTAATATCAATATTCATTTGATCAAGGGCAATGAGTATTGCTGCTAACCAAGCAAGAAGTTTCGAGGTACTTACTGTGATTGTTTTTAATGTAGACAGATCAAGAGATGTTTTTTCGTCCATTGATTCGAATAAAGAAGGAATAAATTCATCTACTAAAGAAGTAAGAAATTGAGCGAATAATATGAGCAATATAGCAGCTGAACCACCTGCAAATGCAGACCTCTCGAAGGATCCCTCTTCAAACACTAAACGGAAAGTCAACCATATTCCTATCAGGAATACTCCTGTATTGAGAATTGGTGTAGCTAAATTAAAAATACGATCATCATATATGTTATTACTTGCACTAATTGCCCTCAAAATTGGTCCACGTAAAATTAATCTGGAAATTAAAGTAGCAACTATGCTAACTGAGATACCAACGGAAATTTGAATCATTGTACTTGAAGACTGTAAATCTTGAAAGTAAGACTCGAGTATGGTCCACATTGAAGTTACAGCGCCGTATGAGATTTATGTTACTTTTGCCTGCAATGATGTAAAATCAAGCGAAAAAAGAAGTTTTTGGTGCTCGTGCCGGGATTTGAACCCGGGTCGCCGCCTCGAAAGGGCGGCATGATGGACCGAACTACACCACACGAGCGGTGAGCAGCCGAGAAGCGAACCCCACATAATCGCAACGGTTCAAACTACTACAAAAAAAAATAAATTAATCATCTATATCATCTTCAATAGACCGACTAGATGGAGAATAATAAGATACTAAAAAGAGAAATGAAATTAAAGCTAATAGGTAGAATATTGGTAAGGGATTTTGAGTGTCAGATTTAACCCATCTTTCCGAATCTGTAGGGAAAAAATCAGAATTATCTCCAACACCATCACCATCAGAATCTAATGTCTCATTGGAATCATAAGGAAAGGCATCAGAATTATCTCCAACGCCATCACCATCTGAATCTAAATATTCACTAGGATTATTTGGAAACATATCTGAATTATCTCCAACGCCATCATTGTCAAAATCAATTGTTTCATTAGAATCTTCGGGGAACATATCTAAATTATCTCCAACGCCATCACCATCTAAATCAGATACCTCATTGGAATCATTAGGGAAAGCATCGGAATTATCTCCTACTCCATCATTATCTGAATCTAAAGTCTCATTTGAATCATAAGGGAAAGCATCTGAGTTATCTCCTACTCCATCATTATCTGAATCTAGATATTCGTTCGGATTAAGAGGGAAAACATCAGAATTATCTCCCACTCCATCATTATCTGAATCAATTGTTTCACCTGGATTATATGGGAACATATCAGAATTATCTCCTACTCCATCATTATCTGAATCTAAAGTCTCATTTGAATCATAAGGGAAAGCATCTGAGTTATCTCCAATACCATCGCCATCAGAATCCATGTTCTCTAATGGATTATATGGGAACATATCAGAATTATCTCCTACTCCATCACCATCTGAATCTAGATATTCGTTCGGATTAAGAGGGAAAAGATCAGAATTATCCCCAATGCCATCTCTATCAGTATCTGAAATTTCACTAGAATCATTTGGGAACTCATCAGAATTATCCCCTACTCCATCATTATCTGAATCTACTGTTTCAGTTGAATCGTTAGGGAAAGAATCTGAATTATCTCCCACTCCATCGTTGTCTGAATCTACTGTTTCAGTCGAATCATTGGGAAATGCATCAGAATTATCTCCAACGCCATCACCATCAGAATCTAATGTCTCATTGGAATCATAAGGAAAGGCATCAGAATTATCTCCTACTCCATCGCCATCAGTATCTTGATTTTCAAGAGGATCATGGGGGAATTCATCTACATCATCTCTGAAACCATCTCCATCAGAATCAGGAAAATAACCAGTTAGACCCCAATTTAGTATTGTTTCAGCGAAATCATCACCACTTGCGGAAGAAACAGCGGGTAGATGACCTCCATCTGGAATTTTCCAAAGAGAAACACGATTACCTGAGTTACAATTTAGATATTCATATTCAATCGTATCATTTTGTCCACTAGGAGAAATAATATCTAATTCATCTATCAAAGTTAGAGAGGTATCACATCCTGAGCGATTCGCCCAAAAATTAACTGTTTGAGGCGCTGAGGGATAGTTGCCACCAAATAATGAACCACCATCATACTGAATTACAGAGTCTAGGGTTCCATGTATTTGTAAGATGTTGGGGTAACCTGTATTTTGACAATCATTAAAATCAGAATATGTGGCTCCTGCAAGAGATATTGCAGCTCTGATCATATCGCCTCTTTCACAGGCCATACGATGAGCCATGAAACCACCATTGGAATGGCCCACGAGTATTATTCCCTCAGGATCTGCGCCGTGATATGTAATTGCCTCATTTATCAAAACTGTCAGCCAAGAAACATCATCAACATCTTCACCCCAAATATTACAGCATGCATCAGTGGCATTCCAGTACCTCTGACCAGTAGCACTGTAAGACCCATCTGGTCTCAATAAAAGATGACCGTTTTTATGTACACTTTCTATTAAATCAAAGTATGAAGAAACAAAAGAACCTGAATTAGTAAAACCATGTAAAGCAACAACTAATGGTAATCTATAGGTAGTATTATGGCCACCAGGCATCTCTAATATGGCTTTTCTAGAAGAAGGACCAATCTCTACTGTAGTGTGGTTATCTGTATACTCAATAGAATATCTTACATCGACATTAGAGTTGTTCTCTTCGAACCGAGTAATAGAATTATTTGGAGATAATGCAAAAGGTTGTGTAATGAAAATTAATACTATCAGAAACGAAATTACTTGGGACCTTATCATTGAGAAGTCTCCACATTTAATGAATTCCACCAATTAACTAATGGAATTGAGATAATGATACAAATCATAGCCATAATACTGAAATTTAACCATGTAAATGAGCTCTTTACAGATTCACCATAAACTCCAATCAGTATCCCAATAGAACCAAATCTAATACTTCGACCAAAAAAACCTGCTAATGCAAAAAGTCGGATATCCATACGGCCGGCACCAGCAATCCAAGCTAATGCTTTGTAAGGTATTGGAGAAACAGCCGCGATAAATACTCCAGTAGCACCATATTTCTCGGTTAAAGAATTAAGACGATTTATGTTGGCTTGACTGACAAATTTCCCTAATATCGGGATTCCGCCATAGTACCCTATGGCATATCCAATAAATGCCCCAAAAACACTACTAAGTGTTGCGACCAATACTATTATTGATATTGATAAAAAACTATCTGCTTCAACCACCATAGGTATTACTAAAACATCAGGAGGGATTGGTTGTAAAGCAGCCTCAGAGGCTGAAACCAAAGCCAATCCAAGTAGACCAAAACCATCTGCCCAATCAATAAATGGTTGGAAATAGTCACTTGGGCTCATACCACTCACAAAGAGTCCTGTCTCATTACCCGAATGAACATTTTCCGAACATAGGTACGAGATTACACCGATTACTGATATGTAAGTATCGACTCGCAACATTATGGGTGGAGAGGTTCTTGATACAGCGGCCTTGATATCATGGCCAATAAATAGGATGGATAGTTGTCTTGTGATACCATCTCAGAAAGAGGAATTAATTCGAATTGCTCCGGAAAGAGAAGTAGTGATTAATGCAGCTAACTTAGTATGGATGATACCAACTGAAGAAAGTATATCTAAAGCGAGTAGGTTAGCTATTGAAACCGGAGATATGGCTGGATTATCTAGAGTAGATCTAGATTTATTAGCATTGTCAATTGGTGAAAAAAGAACGCTCGTAACTGATGACTACAGACTGCAAAATATAGCAGAAAGGGCAGGAATCGATTGGATAACAGTTTCAACAGATGGAATTAGTAAATTATGGGAATGGGAGTTAAGATGTGTAGCATGTAAGAAAGAGTTTCCTAATCCTGATGTACCGAATAAGAAAAAATCAGACTGGGGAGAATGTATTGACTGCGGATCACAACTGAAATTAAGGAAGAAAAAATAATTACTCTGATTCTTCTTTATGTTCTTCAGTCATTCCACCACGATCCATATCAGATCCAGCTGAAGATCTATTTTCTTGAAGACCTCTCTGGACTTGCCCCTTGAAAAGACCCAAATTATAGCCTAATTCGGGTATTTTCTTTGCGCCGAAAAGGACAAACATAAGTCCAATAATTATTACCATTTCTTGAGGACCAAGGACTCCCATGCTAACTCTGAGTCGGGGGTATCGTTCAAAGGCTTCGGCTAATTAATCTCTCAACCGCCAGAAACAGGAGGTAAAAAGGCGATTTCAGAAGAATCCTCCAAGATTGTCTCTAAATCAGCACCCATCTCTCCATTAATCGCAACAACTAGACCTTTTGAGAGCATTGTTGCCAAATCAAATCTTTCAGCTAATTGACTCACTGTAGTTCCGCTAAATAATGATAATTCTATGACTTTATGACCTATCGTTTCAGCTAACGGGCCGAAAAAAAGAACTTTTACCTTAATCGCACCTTGATTAGGCAATATTTCCGTCATAACACTCCGAGTAGTGTTACAGCAATCAAACCATCTATGCGACTCGTAGAATCTAAATCATAAGAACGATTCGTGAGGTCGTGAAAAAAATAGAGGCTGTTGTTTTCGATTGTGACGGTGTTTTAGTCGATATAGGTTCATCATGGCAACAAATACATGATTACTTTGGTACGAATAACCTTGAAAACCTAGAAAGATTCCTGAAAAAGGAAATTACAGATGATGAATTCATGGCAATGGACATCAAGATGTGGCTTGATATTCAAGAAAATATCCATATGGATGAAATCATGAGATGCTTTTCAGGAGTGAAATTAATGAAAGGTGCCCGGGATGTGGTTGAGGAATTAAAGAAGAGAGGGATATATGTTGCAATCGTATCATCAGGAGTTGCTAGATTCATTGGATCTATTGCACACATGCTAAACGTTGATGATTGGGCAGCAAATGATTTCAGTTGGGATGAAAATGGCTTTCTGTCGGGGCCTACACCATCAATGGTAGATTCACATGATAAGGGAATAATGGTTAAGAAATTATCAGAAATAAATAATTTTAATCCCGAAAAAATTTGGAGTATAGGGGACTCGAGTACCGATCTGTCGATGCAAATACCGGGATCTAATTTCATAGGATTTAATCCAGCACGACAGAGGGCTTCTGACGCATTCAAAAATGCAGAGGTCCCTATTGTATTAGAAAAAGATTTGAGAAAAATCTGGCCGGTAATATTCAATGAAGAATTCTCTAACTGATTTATGCGAACGGTATTGATGCCGAAGCATGAGTATGTAGATTAATTACGGTTAATATACAAGGTTTGGGCTGGAAACCTAACATTCTCTGGTAATCCGTTTGATCTTGCCATGTTGAACTATGCACGATTGTTGTGCCCTTATGGTCTCCAATAAATTGTCCATGTACATGACCTGTGACGAATATATCTGGTATAGTGCCAATAACCATACTATCTTCTGGCTCGGGAGATAATGGGGTCTTACCACCCCATGATGGAGCCAAATGTCTTCTTTCAAGCATAGAACGCATAGCCATTTCCGGTTTAGCATAAGTTACTGATCTTAATCCTGCTACAAAATCGTCAATACTTTTACCATGATAGGAGAGGATTCTAACACCATGAAGGCTGAAGTCACATGGATTACCTACGAAAACAGCATCAGAATAATCTTGTTGAACTTCGGGTTCAAGCGCAGGTTGTGGTTCAGCAGGTCGTACTGCATCATGGTTACCAGGTAGAATAATCACATCAACCCAATCTGGAAGACCACTCAAAAGATTGGCAAGTTCCCCATATTGCTTGAATAAGTCAGTAATTGCAAGATGTCTTTCTTGACCTGGATAAATTCCTACTCCATCTACCCCATCGCCGCTTAGAACAAAATATTTGATTGTACGAGCCAGCGGGTCGTTCTGAAACCAATGAATCATTTTTTCCCACTGTGGACCAAGAAAGGTTTTACTTCCTACATGAACGTCTGAAAGAAATGCTGCTGAAACTGCCTCATCTGCACTGGCTGAATTCTTCGCTCTTCTTGGTAAAGGAGGCATATGTAAATTCGAAGAAATAAACAAATCAGTACGGTCACCTATAAAATATCCACTGACGCCTATGACATCATCATTCATCAAACCGTCTAAAGCTGCATGTAATGGATTTGCGCTAGAAGGTGGTTTCAGAAGGCATTGAATTTGTGTAGTTTCATCTTCAAGCGTAAACATGAGGTTACCAGATTTAGCCCAACGAGGTTCACTTACAAGACCAATAATAGTAATTTCATACTCAGGTGAGGAGTACCGCTGACGGTTTCGATAAGCCTCAGCATTGGAAACTGGACGCCTTGGTAACGAACGTCCCTCAATCATCAAATTACGAATTTTAGTTAAACGACTATTGAAAAATGATTTGATATCGGATAATTTTCCTTCTGTAACGGAGTTCCCGGTAATATCGAAATGGATTTCTATTTCTGAGTCTACATCTTTAGCCAACATAGGGAAATCATGGAGGCTATAATGAGATAATCCATGAGGTCGGGGGGCGAGAGATATCTCATTACTAGAGATTGGAGCAATAACTCGGCCAATAGGAGATGGATTGTCGGGAGCAGGTAATGTTGCTTGGGAGGTCTTTATTGAGGCTGTGGATTCATCAATCAGAGGAGGCACCAAAGAAAGTAACTGATCGATTGATTGAGAATTTAAAATCTGGATATTAGATGAATTAGCTGCTTCAATTAATGGAGTTAAATCATCTAATGATTCTATTTTCTCTTTAGCATCTTGCGTTGTTACGAGAATACCTGCGGCAAGCAATATCTTCTGCCGTTCCGCCCAATCGTCCGACGCCATATGTTCCCTGTCAGATACACACGCTCATGATAATATCGATGCAAAGAAGTCATTCATCCCAATCTGTGAGGGATGCCAAATCTACTTTTTGAATCTCTTCAGCCACGGTTGTTTCTTCAACTGTCCAGGACATACTACCTTCCCATTCCTCTGAAGAAGGGTCCATTTCAGAGAGATTTGATTGAATGTCTTCTGACTGATTACCATTATCTTCTGGCTCATCTAGCTGACCTTCCAGTCTATCTAATGTTTCAAGGGCAAGACGAAGCGCAAAAACTGCAAATGAACGCTTATTATCTAGTCTATCGTTATCTCCAAAGTCCATTCTGCGAACTAGGAAATAGTCTCCTGCAATTACCGCAACATGTACTCTGCCGACTTCTTTTTCTGGAGTCGAACCTCCTGGGCCAGCAATTCCAGTAATTGCAATTGAGACATCAGAACCTGATTGATATCTTGCGCCCTGAGCCATTTGTACTGCTACTTCGTGTGAAACGGCTCCTGCTTCACCATCGTCAAAAGCAGATTTTTCTACACCCAATTCTCTCATCTTTGCTTCATTGGAATAAACTACCCATCCTTGACTAAACCATTGAGATGCTCCAGAGATATCTGTAATCAATGAGGCTAATAATCCACCAGTGCAAGACTCTGCAGTAGATATGGTCCACCCCTTCTTTCGAAGACGTCTAGTCATCCGAGATGCTAATCCCGCCGTCTCTTCTACCACACGTAGCCCTCATAGCAGTCCTTCTTGACTGTTTACACTGACTAATAGAAGGTTAAAGTGGTGGGCCCGGCAGGAATTGAACCTGCGATCTTCGCTTTGTAAGAGCAACGTCATAACCCCTAGACCACGGGCCCCACAAAGAGACTCGGGCGGCGTCGCATTCAAATGATTGGCGGTTGAACATTCTGTCAGGGTGTGGTGTTTTGAGTCGTATTGAGGACCTGCTAGAAAGTCTGAAGTCATCAGGAGTTAGATTAGATAAAAACATCGAATATGCATTCAAATCAGTGAATATTGAAGATTTTGTTGATTACTCGGTTGAACCTTTTTGGCAGGATAAACCTGTAACATTCATGACAACTATGGCTGGAGCAGAAAAAAATATTTCCGCGCCGCATATGATCGCTACTTTGTTACACCATTTAGAAATTCGAAATGGCCAACACTTCTTACTAATCGGTTCCAAAGGTGGATACTTGGCAGCGATGCTAGATCAACTTCTAGGAGTTGACGGAATAGTTACCATAATCGAACCACATAATGAAGTTCTTGAACATACTGTAGATACTCTAGAGGAGTATAATTCAAAAGGTATTATTCGAGTATTATCAGCATCTAGTATGGATTATTTTGAAGATTTTGAAAAACCAATAGATAGAGTTCTGATTACAGGCGCGATTAGAGAAATCCCTGAATTTTTAGAAGTAATCTTACAAGATGGAACATTTATGATAGGGCCATTTGGAGGGACAATACAGCAAAGGTTACTGAAAAGAGAAAAAAATGCCAACCAGTGGCTAGATACTGATTTGGGAGGCGTGGTTTTTGGTCCAATGGATACTTTTAATGCTGAAAGAAATCCTCTCGACCCACATGTTCTAGCGGAACATCTAGAAGATTCGCTAACTCTAATTTCAGATATTATTGAAATAAATGAAACTATTTATCAGAGTGTTGAGCAACTTATCATCACACTAAGAGAACTACCCAAAGACATCCCCCCAATATCAGAAGAAACTTCAGAGGAGGAAATTTTAGAACATCCTGTCGTGGATTTGATTATGTCAGAGATGGAATGGTTAGCTCCGATATGGCCTATATTTAGTCACTTGACACCTATGGATTTAATGAGTTTTGGAAATTTAGATGATGAGAGTTCATCGATGGCTGGTGGCCACAGAGATCTAGTTCCTTGAATAGGAGTATTCTTGCACTGCATACGCTTGGGAGTTTTGTGGTTAGAGCGGCAATACGACAGTTGAACGATAAGGACGTTCGACAAAGAAGAAGAGCCGTAAGGAAATTGTTTGAGTTAGATGATCCTACAGCAATTGATGCATTCATACCTTTACTAAATGATTCAGATGAATGGTTTAGAGAGAGAGCGCTAATTGCGATTCAAAAGTGGGCATCGATGAAAGATCTCAAATTGGCAGAGAGACTCGCCTCTTCCAAAAAAGTTGAAGAGCGAATTTTAGCATCTAGAATCGCTCCAAGAATTGGTAAATCATCAAAATCAATACTAGAAAAATTATCGAAAGATAATGACCACTTAGTCAAACAAAATGCGTGGAAAATTAGGATTCAAGAAGATGAACTATCAATCAGAGAAGCGATGAAAACTGAAGATACCGGGATACGCATACTTGCTCTAGAAAAGATTGAACAAATGGAACTGATAGATGAAGAAATGATTAAAATTGCTCTAAAGGATAAATCAACGAGGATAAGGAAGAAAACTGTATCGATTCTAATGATGAGGCCTGAACTCAATACTTCAGGAGAATATGATGAGATTATAATTAATATTGCTGAAAATGATAAAAATGTACAAATTGAAGCGATTATAATGTTAATAGAAAGTGGCAGAGAATCCGATTTGATTCGGAAAAAGATACCAGAGTGGATAGAACAGCAGAATCCACAATTGGTTAGAGCAGTTGTTAAATCCTTGAAAAATAAAGATTGGGAGGGTATAGACTATCTGATTACAGCAATCTTTAATTCATCTAATGAAAAATTAATTTCTGGAGTCTTAAGAAGAAGTAACTCATCTAAAGCAAATAGTTTTAGAAAAAAAATATTACAAGATGAAAAAAGAAGTGATGTACTCCGGGCACGTTTAATAGAAGATTTATTCGGTAAGAAACAGGATGATGAAGAATTCATAAGAATTGTAACAAGCTTACAAAACTCAAAGAGCGAATCAATATCAAATTCTGCTCAAATGTTTATCAAAAGTATTAGTTAAGATTTACAATGCAGGCATTCTTAGTCTAGATAATGGAATCGCAATGGGAGGAAGGTGGTCAGAAAGTCTATGACGGCTAGTCTTAGGAGAGAATAAATCTCCTGAAAGTGCTGCCTCAATGACTTCCTTTTTACTAACATTTTCACGGCCACAATTAGGCCAAACATCCAGTTCAATCGTATCATCCTCGAGATAATTGATAAGAACACAAGGGACACATAGTAACTCTAATCTCATAGCGACATGATATCTATGATGACCATCAAGGATTGTGCCCGTCGACTTATCAATTAGTAATGGCTTCGTGTAAGCATTCCAACGATGAGTCATTTTCTCTAATTGATCTACCTTCTTCGGCAATACTTCTTCATGGGGTCGAAGAATTTCTAAAGGCACCAACTCGACCATCATTGTAGTTGCGAGAAGTGCCTCACTGTTAGTTCTGATGCCCGAAGACCTGATGTTCTATACCATATACGCAGGAACATGAGTGCCCCTCTCAATCTTCTTAGTATCGAAGATAATTTAGTCTTAGGAAGACTGAGAACCGAAGGTAAAGCATGGATTGTAGGTGGTTGGGTTAGAGATTCACTGATTGGGCAAATTAATCCGGACCTAGACATAGCAACGACACTAACTCCAGATAGAGTAAAAGAACTGTTTCCAAGAACAATACCGATTGGAGAAGACTATGGCACAGTAATTGTTAGATTAGAAGGAGGAAGTAAAAATGAATGGGAAGTCACTACACTGCGTAAAGAAGGGACGTATGGTGATGGAAGAAGACCGGATAATGTAATCTTTGGAAAGGAAATCGAGCTAGACTTAGCACGTCGTGACTTTACCATAAATGCTATGGCAATAGATGATGAAGGTCGAATAATAGATCTTTTTGGAGGTGAGAACGATTTACAAAATAACACTCTCCGAGCAGTAGGTGAAGCTAGTGAAAGAATTGCTGAAGATGGATTAAGAATAATGCGCGCATTTAGATTCTTAGATAATGGTGAAAATAGCATAAGAACGATGGAAGATGATCTCGAAAATGCGATTTGTGAAAATAAAGAAATGCTTACAAATGTATCAAACGAGAGAATAGGAGACGAAATAAAAAGAATATTAACAAGTAAATATTCGGACGAAATATTGGTTAAAATGGAAGAAACCGGTGTTTTAGGCATTATTTTTAATGATTTGTCTATTGATTTAAACAATATAAATTGCACATCCCCTCTAGTAATACTGGCTAAAATCTTGAAGGGAAATGAATTAGATAAGGCGGATTTTTATGCAAGGATCAGAAACAAACTCAAATATTCGAAAAAAGAACTTGATATTATTTCCTTTTTACATGAGCATAGAAATGTGGACTTCAAAAGTAATATAGAAAGTTTGAGAAGATTCAACAATTATTTGTCAGATGAACAAAAGAGCGCTATTTTAGAATATCATTGTCCAAAAGATTTTATTAAAAAATTAGAAAAATTAGAACCATATAAAAGAAAAACACCACTTGTTGATGGAAATACACTTTCAAGAATCACTGGAATAGAACCTGGTCGAAAGCTTGGTATGCTTAAGGGATGGTTATTTAGACAACAAATAGAAAAAAATATTACAAGCAAAGAGGATGTTCTAAAGAATCTAGAGCAGATTGATTGGAAAAATGATAATTATGACAAATGGCCTGTTTTATCTTGGCCATAATCAAACTTCATTCAGATACTCAATATACTCAAGTTCATCTAAAAATTGATCCGGGTCGAACTCATGAGGTTGAACAATAACACACCACCCATCGGCATAAGCATCATCATTAACGAGATCTGGGTTATCCTCGATATCTCCATTCAGTGATACAATTTTACAAGGAAAAGGAGCATTTATCAATAATTTATCATGTTCCGTAGTTACTTGAAGAAGTAAATCATCAAGTCCAACTTCGTCACCACTAGTCATTGGAGTTGCTGCATCGTCATCTTGGTTAACATCATCTTCATCAGCATCTGAGTCTTCTGATTTAAACTCAGTATCGTCTTCAGGTTTTGTTAGAATAACTCTGACAATATCGCCATATTCTGCCCTAACAAACTCGCTTAATCCAATCTTAATTTGAGAATCTGCTTTCTTTGCATCTAATACTTGTAACCAAAGATGTTCGAGAGTATATTTTCTTCCATGTGCAACGCCAAATTCGTAATAATCGCTATCCGCCATACTAATTCTCGACCTGCGCCCAACTGACGACCGTTTTCAATTCTTCTATTGACGGAACTTGTAACATTTCTCATTACGAGACATTAACAACACCATTGACTTCGCAGCGTTAGGTGAGATAATGGAGTTCATGGAAACTGAAGAACAAAGCATGATTCGAGAGATGGTTCGTGGCTTTGCAGAGGAGGTGTTAGCACCTACATGTTTAGATCGAGATAGGAATGCTTTACCCCCTCTAGAAGAGTGGAAGAAATTTTGTGAATATGGCTTGCAGGGCATCACTATTCCAGAGAAATACGGAGGTAGTCCAGTAGATGATGTTTCAGAAGCGATAATCATTGAAGAACTTGCAAGAGTAGACCCTTCATTTTCAGTCATGTATTGCGTTCATGTAGGGTTGTGTGCTAAAACTATAGCACTTCATGGCAATGAAAAACAAAAAGAAGAATACTTGACAAGACTCGCAGGTAATGAGATTGGTGCTTATTCACTCTCAGAAGCCGGAGCGGGGACAGATGCGGCCGCAATGGTTTGCAAAGCAAAGTTATCAGAAGATGGGAAACATTTCATAATTAATGGAGAAAAAATGTGGGTGACAAATGGAAAAAGTGCAGACATTTATGTTTTATTTGCAAAGGATGTAGATCATCCTGATTACGGCGTAAAGAAGCATGGTGGAACTACTGCATTCATAGTTGATTCATCGATGGAAGGATTTACAGTAGGTAAAAAGGAAGAAAAATTAGGAATAAGATCTTCAGATACATGTGTATTATTATTAGAAAACTGCAAGGTTCCTGTAGGAAATGTATTGAAAGAAGTAGGAGAAGGTTTTCCCATTGCGATGAATGCATTAGATAACTCTAGAATTGGAATAGCAGCACAGGCATTAGGAATTGCTCAGGGAGCGTTTGAATCAGCACTAAACTACTCTCACGAAAGATTGGCTTTTGGAAAACCTATCTCGCATCATCAAAGTATTGGAAATTATCTTGCAGATATGGCGACACAAACAGAAGCCGCTAGAATGATGGTATACAAAGCAGCATGGGCTAAACAGAAACACTACGAAGATGGAGGGAAGAGGCATACAAAGGAAGCAAGTATGGCTAAACTATTCGCAGGAGATACCGCAATGTGGGTTTCTGAGAGGGCTGTACAAATACTTGGAGGATACGGTTATACTACTGATTTCCCTGTTGAGAGATTCTTTAGAGATGCAAAAATAACTCAAATCTATGAAGGCACACAAGAAGTGCAAAGAATAGTAATAAATAGGGCCATAAAACCTTGAATAAATATAATCTAGAGGAATTATTCAATCCAAGAGTATTTTCTCTGACCTTCTAAAACATCGGTACCGCCTATAGATATTAATGCAAACTCTTGCTTGGGTTGAACAACTGACTGATTCTGTGTCCCTCGATGAAGAGATTCATAGATTTCTTTGTTAATTGGATGTCTTTCAGTGAGTCTAGAAAACAGGTTGAACTTAATTGCAACATCTCCCCAATTGGGTTGGAGAATTCCTTCGAATACTTTTGCTTTAGCACCAGAACCATAGCCACAAAGACCTATTCTTTCTCCTACCATTTCCTCATTCTCCAAAAAGTCCGATTCAATTGTTGACATCAAAGCAAGGAAAATTGAACCAGTATATTGGTTTCCTACAAGACTGGAAGCACGCTGAGCCTTCTCAATTCTTGCTTCAACGAATTCCTTAAACATCGGAGTCTTAGAAATAAGTCTCCTGTATTGATCATTAGCTTTCTCGAATTCCTCATAACCCTCTCGAGTATCTTCAAAATTCTCAGGAAATGGTTCTTCACCAATCTCCTGAATTATTTCATCCCATATTGGTAGATGTCTGCGGTCATGTCTGAAAACATCTGGGAACATTCTTTTCCCTTGGAAAGCATAGGGGAGATGTACAATTATTCTTTTCCACTGATTTGTAAGTATTTCATCGTTTTCAGGGTCATAACGGCCTGAGCGTATTGCTTCGATTCTAAAATTAATGAAAGCCTGTTTAACTGACTCAGAATAACAACGGTTTGAAAACTGACCATCAAATACAGGAGTATCTTTATGAATTTTCAAAGTTTTAGATTCAAAGAGAATATTATCTTTTAGAGTGGATAAAGGCAATACATCGAGAATTTTCTCTACTAAGCCTGCTTTTCTTGGTTTTTCTCCGGCTTCTTCTGCTAGGTCTAGAACATTTTCTACGACTGTTTTCATATCAACTTCTCTCCTAGGCTTGAAGAAGTCATGGACTGGCATTGTTGAAACCCCCCAATTATCAGGAATTACAATTAACCTAGGATTATGGCGTATTAGGATGGCTCCACCACCTGCTCCTTGAGTATACTCACCGGATGATTCAAGATCATATTTTGCATTATCTGCGAATACTACTATCCCCATTCTATCTTGTGACTCTCCACCTCTTGCGACCCAATCTAGAGTATTATGCATGGCATCGACGGCTCCGATACAGGCAAAGGTCAGATCTACAACATCACAATTTCTAAAGCAATCTACTCCATATTGACTCTGATATCTTTGCTCCAACATATCGATTATGTAAGTCGCAGTAGGCTTAGCACCATCAAGTGCTGATTCAGTACCAAGGTAGATTCTACCTATTTCATTCGGGTCAAGATTATTTCTATCTATTAGACGAGCACAGGCATTAGCGCCCATAGTTGCAGTATCTTCGTGTACATCTGGTATTGCCATTGCTTTCAAACCTAAACCTCGATTTAATTTACCGAAATCCGCTCCACGGAATTCCGCAAAATCCTCCATATCGAAATATAATTTAGGGAAATGTATTGCTATATCATCAATTCCTACCTCTGTCATTACAACTCCTCCGAACCTTGGCGCAAGGAAAGAGGGTTATGATACCTACTACGATATTAGGTATAAGCAGTCAAATATCAAAACGCTCTACTGAGAGCCAGTGATTAAATTCATACTATCTAATATCTCAGACTTATCAGAAAAATGCTCTGAAATAGGCGCTAATACTTCTCCAAGACCGCTAGAAATAGCCATTTTAGCATCAAATGGATGAACTGTTCCGTCATTTACGGCTGAAATAAACGAATCAATATCTTTCCATTCAGAAGGTTGACCAAACTCAGGCTTGGGATTTACTTTTAGAATACCTAATCTTGGGAATAACACATATCTTGCAATTTCATATATAGCTGAATTATTATTTCCAACCTCCAAAAATGCTTTACGTATCTTTTTACCTAGTTTCTTTGGATTGTCATGTAGAAGTATAGCATTATTCGGATCGGATTTAGACATCTTATGGTCATAAGAATCCATCCTTCCTCCTGCACCTTTTAATCCAGATAGCATAGGAGTATGGATACAAGTAGCTTTGACCCATTTGTTCCTATCAGCTACTTCACGCATATACATATGTGCCTTTCTCTGGTCCATACCCCCTAATGCGATGTCAATTTCCAATTCAAATATATCTGCTGATTGTAATGCTGGATAAAAAAATGCAGATAAGTCATGGTCGGATGAATCTTCATCTCTACCCATGATACTGAATGTCCTCCTTACACGAGATAGACTCATATTCTTTGAGCATCTTAAGACTCGTTCCCAATACTTACCTGAGTCCATCATTTCTGAAGCGCGGATGAATCTAATCTCACCAGGCCCGGTACCCTCTGAAGGATGGCCCAATAGGACTCTGAATACTTCAGACATATAATCTGCTGCCAATGAAATTTTTTCCATATCTCTAGAAAATTTATCATTGACCCAAGCATGCCAATCAGCTAATAGAATAGTGATGTTGACTCCCTCATCAAGCATTTTACCCATAGTTTCAGCAAGAATCATCCAACCCAAATGAGCTTTGCCACTTGGCTCGAGGCCGATATATGCATTCAACTGGCTATCACCTGAATGTGTCGGTTTTCCAGATAGGACTTTAGCAATATGATTTATTCCAACTACTTCCTCACAACTGCTAAACATTCTCTCTATCATACTTCGAGACTCTTCATCAAGAAGTGATAGAGGATCGGGTTTAGTCACTGAATCACCTTATTTGAATAATTTATCTAATTTTTCGCCACGACCAGCAGCTCTAGTATTTTCACCCTGTTCTAATGCTGACTCGATTTCTTGAATTAAAGATTCAGCCTGTTCTTGAACCTCTTCTGTAACATTGGATGACATCTTCATGAAATGTCTAGCTGCACTAACCGCAGATTTAGCTTTGGATGCTTTCTTAGCCCATTCTTTGGCCTTATCTCCACGTTGTTTCGAGTTATATCCTGTTGCTTCATCTAAAAATTGAGTCCATCTTCTACGGCTATCCTGAGCAATTTTCATTGCTTCAGGGTCATCAAAATTAGGTGGGATGTTCTTGACATCGATTACTAGAGCACCACTTTCAGAAAAATGTGCTTTAATAGATATCATAATATCATGAGAACCTGAAAAAGATGCCTCTCCCTCTGCTTCAACAGTATCAAAATATTTCTTTCCTAATACCGCTAATCCACCATCTGCCATAATTTGTTTCATTAATCCTCGCTTAACGTCGAATCTCTCCATAAGTAATGCGCACAGTAGTTGGTTATTCAATACTACGAGAGAAGGATAACATCTGAGAGGCTATTAAACAGGGCTAAACCTATGTTCGTATTCCGACTACTATGAGAGCAAGGCGGGCAGTGCTAATGGTTACTGTGATGATGACTGTATTGTTATCCCCAATAGTTAATGCAGATTCAGCCGTAGA
This sequence comes from uncultured Candidatus Poseidoniales archaeon, assembly GCA_902514485.1. Taxonomy (GTDB): domain Archaea; phylum Thermoplasmatota; class Poseidoniia; order Poseidoniales; family Thalassarchaeaceae; genus MGIIb-O2. Next base: position 15,669 of record CABXQY010000005.1, on the reverse strand, counting down.
GTTAGATTCAATAATATCTCGTGAAAATGATTTGGGAATTCAAGGAATAGCAGAGAATCCTGAAGGAGACCGAATTTTGATTTACGGTGCCGAAAGTTATGCTGAAATTATATTCGCAAATAACCCCGAAATCAGAATACCTCTCTCTGCAACTGATAAACAGACTATGAGACATGCAGATTGGCACCCAGGTGGAGGGACTGCCTTCCTAGTTGGAGATGAGGGAATGGTACTACGTTATACATCTGATGATTATTCACTAACTCAAGCAGGTGAACAACTAAATTTTGGTCAAACACAATTAACTGCTGTTTCTTGGAATACTGCTGGTTCTTGGGCCTATGTAGGTGGAGATGATGGATGGCTTTGGCGGATTAGAGCGGAGGGAGATGGGGGACTTGAAACACATTTAATTGATGGAAGAGGAGAAGGAGACATCACGAGTATTGACTGTCACAATGACCTGATGCTCTGCGTAATATCGTCATCGACGGACGGGATTGGAATAATTGATAGAGATCATGTTCTCACTTGGATAGGAGGAAGTTTCTACCCTTGGACTAGTGTGATATGTCCCGCTAATCATATCCAATACTGTGTATCGGTATCTAGTGACCAACAAGTTGGCATGATTGAACTGCATACAGCAGGAGCTCTCGAAAGTAAATTATCAGTCAGTGATATCAAAGGAGTTGAGGGAAAATTCACTCACCTAAGTCATCAAGAAGATTCTAGGTCATTGATTATCGTTGCGCCTTTCGCGCTGCTTGAACATAATATCAAAGAGAATGCCACTTATCCTTGGCTAGATAATGAAGATGCACAATCTTTCGATGCTACAATTTCTGGAGAAAGAATTGTTGGAACATGGAATACTGGGAAGGATAGTGGATGGTTAATCACTAGCCGCGGTACAATGGTAGAGTTTCACTCTACAGAAGAATCTGGAGGCATTGGAATCGTACTCGGTGGATTTATTGGATTCTTAATACCATTGACAATAGCCATGCTAATAATAACTCTAGCATACACTGCGTCACCAAAAATGCAATATTGGATGACAATGAAATTTGGTAATAAGCAAGAGAAAAGAGATGCAAAGAGGAAAGGTCGGAGAAAAAGATAACCTCTAAAATCTACTGGCTCAATTAGGAACATTCATTTGGCACCGATTATTGCCGGAGGATGAGAATTATGGCATATGAGGCATTAGACTTCTACGATGTTGACTCGTTATTGAGTGAAGAAGAGAGAATGGTCCGCGACATGGTACGAGACTGGGTAGATGAAGAAGTCATACCAAACATCGAAAATGCGTGTAGAGACGGAGTATTTCCTGACGAATGGAGAGTATCCTTGGGAGAGATGGGAGTTCTAGGAGCACCTCTGAAAGGATACGGATGCCCCGGACTCTCATATGCTGCTTATGGAGTCATTTGTAGAGAACTTGAAAGAGGAGATAGTGGACTAAGGTCATTTGCAAGTGTACAAGGTTCTCTAGCAATGTATCCAATATGGGACTTTGGTAGCAAAGAACAGAAGAATCATTATTTGCCAAAGATGGCAAGTGGAGAATGGATAGGTTGTTTTGGACTAACTGAGCCTGATTATGGATCTAATCCAGGTGACATGATTACCAAGGCTGAAGATAAGGGAGATCATTATCTAATCAATGGTGCCAAAATGTGGATAACGAACGGAACTATAGCAGAGGTTGCTGTAGTTTGGGCGAAATTAGATGGAGTTATCAGAGGGTTCATAGTTGAGAAGAATGACCCTGGCTTTTCAGCTCCTGAAATGAAAGGTAAACATTCACTTAAAGCGAGTGTTACGAGTGAATTAGTATTTCAAGACTGTAAGATACCTAAAAATCGTATATTACCAGGAGTTAAGGGCCTTAGAGGGCCTTTTTCATGCCTAAATAATGCAAGATTTGGTATCTCATGGGGGGCACTGGGCTCAGCACAGGCATGCTTTGATTCGGCAAAGGAATACGCAATGAGTAGAATACAATTTAATCATCCTATAGCATCCTATCAACTTGTCCAAAACAAATTAGCCTGGATGCTGAGGGAAATTACGAAGGGGCAATTGTTAGCATATCATTTAGCGCAAAAGAAAGATGCAGGGACTTGGATCCCAGAGCATATTTCACTTGCTAAGATGAATAATGTGGACATTGCTCTAGAAATTGCTAGAGTTGCTAGAGATATCCATGGCGCCAATGGGATACTAGATGAATACCCTATTATGAGACATATGGCGAATTTAGAATCTGTCAAAACATATGAAGGGACGCATGACATACACAACCTGATTATTGGAAGGCATATTACGGGGATTCAAGCATTCACAAGAGATGCATAAGACTAATGATTGATTAGTTAAATTGAAACATGAAAAAACATTCGGAGAAAATAGAGGGTTGGATATGAATATTGCAGTGTTACTAAAACAGGTTCCAGATACTACCGCCAAGATAATAATCGCAGGAGAAGGAGTTGATGAAAATTCCGTGAGTAAATGGTCTATGAGCCCATATGACGAATATGCCCTAGAATCTGGATTGCGAATGAAAGAGAACAATGGAGGAGTCCTGATCGCGATTACTTGCGGACCAGACAGATCGAAGAAAATGCTTACAGATGCTGCTGCCGTAGGAGCAGACACTCTGGTTTACATTTCTGATGAAGGAGTAATGGACAGCACTCATGTCCAGCAACTGTTAGCTGCAGCGATTAGAAAATATGAGGCAGATGTCGTACTCTGCGGTAAACAAGCAGCGGACACTAATGCAGGCTCTACCGGCCCAGGAGTTGCAGAAATACTTGAGGCGACATGCGTAACCTTAGTTTCAGAAGTAAGTTATACTGATGGGAACTATATCACAATGAGGCCAAGTAATGCTGGCTCAGAAAAAGTATCTACTCAGGGAACCAGCGTCTTTGCTTTTGACAAAGGTTCCACAGAACTTAGAAGGCCAAACGTCAGAGGAATTATGATGGCTAAAAAGAAGATTATTGAATCAATTACTCCATCTGACTTAGGCGTTCACTTAGGAGACTCAAATGTCCATCTAGATTCACAGACCCCTCCACCTGAAAAAGCAGCAGGTCAAAAATTTGAGGGTTCAGAACATGTCTCCACAGTTGTTTCCAAACTACGTAATGAGGCAAATGTAATTTGAGGTGAATATAATGAATTTTACAATAATAGCAGAAACAAATGGCGAAAATCTTCATCCTACCACGTATCAATTAATTGGTGCAGCATCTAGCATTGGTTCGAAATCAATAGTTATTTGTCCGAATGGTAAAGCTGAATCTGAAGCAGCGAGTATCGAGGGAGTTGAAAAGGTAATTTCTGTAGTTGGCGAATGCTTTGATATCTTTGACGGTGGTGCATGGAGTACTGCGTTAAATACAGTATGTGAAGGTAAAATTTTAATTTCAGCATCACCAAATGGAAGAGAAATCGGCGCGAGATTAGCGGCCAAGAGGAACATACCTATAATCCAAGATATTGTATCGATTTCAGAAGGAATTACAGTAAAAAGACCTATCTATTCTGGTAAAGCAGTAGAAACTCTGACAATATCAGGAGATGCAGTAATTACACTAAGGCCAAATGCTTTTGAAGCAGCGGAATTAGGAGGAGAGGCGCCTATCAATACGGTTAATCAGTCCGCAGATATCAAAATATCAATCCAAGAAGCAATTAATAAAGCAAGTGAACGCTTAGATGTTACAGAAGCAGATATTATCATCTCTGGAGGTAGAGGAATGGGGGAAATAGGGAATTTCTCCCATCTAGAAGATATTGCAGATATTTTAGGTGCAGCAGTAGGGGCTAGCAGAGCAGTTGTTGACGAGTGGGGGATGCCTCATAGAATGCAAGTCGGGCAAACTGGGAAAACAGTAACTCCGTCATTATATATCGCAGTAGGGATTTCAGGAGCAATTCAACATCTTGCAGGTATGAGGTCGAGTAAATACATTTTAGCAATAAACAAAGATCCGGATGCACCTATTTTTGGAGTTGCAGACTATGGCATTGTCGCAACTTGGGAAGAGGCAATTCCTGCACTGAAATCAGCACTTTCTGAACTAAAATCTTAATTAGTTGCAATGCGTTGAAATTATGGTGACCTTTCGGTTTAATTATGAGTAACAATGTGTTCGAAGATAGAAATGTAAGAATATCTATTCTATCTGCAATATTTGTTGGAATATTAATCGGTTATGCAACAGCAGATATTGTCTTTGACAATTATCAAACAGGACTCTCTGATTCTGATAACGATGGTGTACCTGACAATTCTGATTTAGATCCCAATGGAGATGCAGGATTGAGATTTACATTAGTTGAAGTAATTCACGAGGAATTAGATCAAGATACAAATGTAACATTAGTTCTCGGTTACAATGATAATGGAGATAGTGAAGGGATGCTAAATGGTCAAGTATGTATCCTCAATATGACAATTTTTGAAAATACAACTTTCACTAGACCTTCGCACAATTGTGTATTCCAAGTTGCGGATTATGCATTGAGATCTGTTTCTTTCGAATATCGTATGTTTGAACAGGAAGTCATAAATCATGAAACCATAAATAGCAATTGGGATATCTTCGCAGAGGATAACGATGAATTCCCTTGGGGGACTAATACGACTGTAGACCCCGCGTTTCTTTCAGTAGGAAGTACAATACTATTAGACGGAATGTCAGATGATGATGTATGGGAGAATAATGCAAAAGTTGTTTGGTATACGAGTAAAGTAGAGATCGCTGAAACAGATTAAGTCACTTGTATTGTAAGAGTTGCTCGAGAAGATGCACCTTTATTATCAAATACTGTTAGATAAAAAATATGTACGCCCTTAGGTAATTTAACCTTGACTTGGGATGATTCTGAAATTACCTTCTCATTCTCATTTTCCCATGACCAACTTTTAATGAAACCATCAGGATCATATGATTTACTGCCATCGAGTAAAACTATTGCAGTACCATCAGACTCTGAAGCTATTGTTCTATCTTCACCAACATCCACAATTGGAGGAAGATTTAACGATTTGGCAGATTTGGATAAATCTTCGAGTAAATCTATCTCAACTACTGGGTCATCTATTATTATCTGTAATTCTTCATCCAATGCATCAAAAATTTCAGAGGTGTTTTTGGGAAGCTCAGGCCTCCTAGATGATGCTTCTTCTTCGTCTTCTGAGAGTGCACCCGAAAATTCATCTGAACTATTCAGACTATTAGTAAATTCTTCCTCAAACAAAAAGTCTGCAGATTTGGTCTCAGAATTGGGGTCTATGATGTATATTGGATTAGATTTACCACTTTTTTTATCATCACCCAATACGGCTACTTTAGCCTCACCTATGCTTACAATGTGCTCAACTATACCTTTATGCTCCAAACTCCAAGTAATACCTTCTTCGGAATTGACTCGGGCAACATCAAACCACGAAGCAATCAGGACATCGTCGTCCCATGGAAATATATTCGTCACTGGATAATCGAATTCCGCTAATAGTTCTTGAAAAATGGAGTCTATCTTGAGAGATAATAACTTCCCATTAAAACACCCTAGAAGGACTCCTTCCGCATTACTACAAATTGAATTGACGAGACTTTCTACCTCGCATGTATGGATTAAACCTCTTTTCACACTCCAACATTCAATACGATTTTCGGGCCTATTATCTATAATTAAACCAAGAGAATTTCGAGCAACGACTAGAATATTATCTTGGCGAAAAACCATACAAGAGACGGTTTCAATATCATCCTCAGAGGCAGATGATTCATGCAATACTCCCCCCCTTTGATCCAATATTACGATACTGCCATTTTCTAAGGCAATAGCTGAATAACCATCGGCAGAACTTGAAATATGAGTGATATGCCCAATTTTTTTTTCCCATTGTAACTTTCCACTAGAATTGAAACAATACAACGAATCGGAGCCATCGGAAACTAGAAAATTCATTCCTGAAACTACAATTATCTCACAGCCAGGGTTTGGAATATGAAATTCCGATGAATCTGAGAAAATTGATATCCCAGAAATACTAGAACCTACGATTAGATTTTTCTGTATAAATGCTAAATCAGTGACTTTCCCCTCGACCGAGTATGAATCAGTTAACTCCCCCTCAATATTGAAAATCGACACGAGACCATCGTCATCACCCACGGCTATACTGCCATCGGAGGTATTGCAAGTAGCAGTAGGTATCCCACTAATATCGATACTTTTGATGACGTCGATAGTAGGTAACATGAATATACTAAGCGACAATACTCTTTCATCCTAACTGGTAAATGTGCTAAACAGACACAGATTTCTTCGCATTATCATTTCTCGATTTCTCAATTCGGTTAAGGTATTCATCAGTAACACCACCAGTAACATAAATACCATCAAAGCAGGAACAATCAAATGTAGCAATATTGTCATTACCAGCACCCAAGCATGCTTCAACTAAATCATCTAAGTCTTGGTAAATCATCCAGTCGGCACCAATTGCCTCACAAATTTCAGAGTTAGAACGATTGTGCGCCACGTATTCATTCTTAGCAGGCATATCAATTCCATAGACATTAGGATGAATTATTGGAGGAGCAGCAGACGCAAAGAACACCTTGGTAGCACCTGCTTTCCTAGCCATCTCAACAATTCTCTTAGAGGTGTTTCCTCTAACAATACTATCGTCAACAATAAGCACTATTTTGCCGATGAATTCGCTCTCAATTGTGTTCAATTTTTTCCTTACTGAATCTTTTCTAACCGATTGTCCTGGCATGATAAAAGTACGACCAATATATCTATTCTTGACAAAGCCTTCACGATAAGGAACACCTAATTCTCTTGCTAACTCAAGCGCTGCGATACAACCACTATCTGGCACAGGAATTACAGCATCTATTTGGTGGTTAGGTTCTATTTCCATAATTCGACGCGCTAGAGATGAACCCATTCTAAGACGTGCTGCATGAACTGATACTCCATCAATTACGGAATCAGGTCGAGCAAAATATACGTGTTCAAATATACATGGACGATGTTGTGGTTCAGGATGGCATTGTTTGGATGAAAAACTACCATCTCTTCTTACAACAATCGCTTCACCTGGTTCAACATCCCTTTCTAGTTCGAACCCTAATGCCATTAAAGCAGCACTTTCCGAAGCAAATACATATTCTTTGAATCCATCTACTTCTCTAGTACCCATGCATAATGGCCTGATACCATTGGGGTCTCTAAAAGCAATCACTCCCCAACCAGTTATGCATGAAACGACACTATAACTCCCTTCGGCCCTTATGTGTGTTCTTTCTATTGCACGAAATATGTCTTCTGAATTTAACATATTTATGCCACCTGGGCGACCATTTAGTGAACGTTGAATCTCAGCAGCAAATAAATTGAGTAGAGCCTCTGAATCAGAACTTGTGTTGATTCTTCGGTGGTCATATTCAAGTAAGCTTTCTAATATTTCTTCTGTATTATTTAGATTACCGTTATGCGCCAAACTGACTCCAAATGGAGTGTTTGTATAGAATGGTTGAGCCTCTGCTACTGAAGAACTTCCTGCTGTAGGATATCTGACATGCCCAATTCCCACTGATCCTTTGAGAGATTTCATATGTCTTTGTTTGAATATATCGCGAACGTATCCATTCGCTCTTCTGTGATACATATTATGTTCATCAAAAGTAACTATACCTGCTGCATCTTGACCACGATGTTGAAGGACCAGTAATCCATCGTATATATCTGAAGCAACTTGATGTTCTGGACTGCCAACAATACCAATGATACCACACATGTAGAACAAACCTCGCTCAGTCATAAGGGTCTTAGCACTTTGCTAATATGGTACTTGATTATTTACTACCCATGGAGCGATTTCTCTTACTCCATTGATACTTACGCATACGTGAAGTTTCACCATATCCACAAGAGGCACATACTGACTTTTGCTTATGGTAAGAATGACGGCCGCAACGTCTACAACGAATGTGAGTTGACTTTTGTCTCTTACCCATGCTTGGAGTGCCTTTGGACATGATAACACCTATTGGATAGCGCGGCGACTTACCGACTTGTTATGAGAGTTACCCTTGAGAGGAGTTGTAAACTAACCACCTATTCTGATTCTAAAAGTTCCAGAAGAGGCGACTCTAGAGGAGTCCTTGTAGACGCTCTGAAAAGGAAATATAGCATTAAAACGTAGAAAAGAGGGAGAATTCTCATAATATCTGTAATGCCTAAAATCAATGATGATTCAAGTATCGAGGTCCATTGAGAAGATAATGAGATTTCTTTTCCATCTATTAGAATAATTATTACAAGACCAAGAAATACTGAAATTGATTGGAAAAATATTGGAACTATTGGTCGACTGTATGGGTGATAGGATACTACTTGGAAAATTATTAATGAAATCGTCGTGAGTATAAATCCGCCAAATATAGAAAGTAATACATCTACTAAGATATCATTCATTTCTCATCGACCCCTATGTTCTTGGAAATAATTTTCCGCACTAATTCTTTCTCACTGTCCGTTAATTCAGGAGCAGGGCCCTCAGGGGGGATTCGATTTTCTACAAATCTAACAAGGAAAAAGAAAAAGATAAAGGAAAAAGAAATTCCAACAATCGTTGAAAGAGAAACTAGAATATCTCCAACAGATAGATGATTATTATATTCAAAATATAAATGAAATGAGTACAGAATAATTACCCACCCCGTAATTAGAGGAGGGTATCTAACTTTCATGTAAGTTGGGGCACCGGATAAAACAAGATAATAACCTAGAAATCCTGTGAAGAACCATGGTAAGAAGTCAATAATGAGATTAAGAAACTCTTCTATATGTTTTGATTGATCTTGAGATTGCGATAAATCACTAATAATGCATAAAAGTCCAATAATGAAAATCGGCCTGTAGTATCTATTTCTTTGAAATGCTGGCCCCATTCTTGCCCAAGATATACCGACTAGCATGATGAAAAAACCTAACCAAACCAGCATAAAGTCAACAATCACGACGGTTCCCCGACACTACTACTTCATCTATCTTTTTTAGATTAAATCACTAAATCTGCAATGACTTCGAACGGAGATTGCGCGACAGAGTTCATATACGGGTCTTCAGTCGCCCGCTCCGTCGTAAGACGCTGAGGTGCTAAAGATGGTTAAGATGCCGCGTAAAGTAATGCGTTACAGTCCTTCTGCAGGTAAGCACACAGAACATACAGTTGAGCGCGTAAAGAAAAGGCGTGCTAGCGAATTAAAATGGGGTCAGAGAAGATTCCGTAAAGTTACTTCAGGTTACAGAGGTTTTCCTCGTCCTAAACCATCAGGAGAAAAACCAACAAAGCGTGTAAATCTAGTTTTCAGATGTACAGAGACTGGCAAAGGTCACTCTCCTGCAGGAAAGCGTGCGAAGAAATTCGAATTAATTGATAAATGATTGAGGGATAATGATGAGTGGAAAATTCCTACGTGTGAGCTGCACTGACTGCGGACATGAAACCATTCTTTTTGACAGGGCGTCAACCGCTATCTCCTGTTCTATCTGCGGTGCTACATTAGCACGTCCAGCAGGTGGAAAAGCAGATCTTTCTGGAAGCACAGTTGTAGACGTCCTCGAATGAAGGGGACAGATACAATGAGTGATGCCAACGAACTATGGCCTGAAGAAGGAGAACTTCTTGTTTGTACTGTCAAGGGCGTTAAGGAAAATGGTGCCTACCTAAATCTAAATGGATATGGAGAGAGAGAAGGATTCGTATTCATAGGAGAAGTTGCGTCTGGATGGGTAAAAAATATCCGAGCGCATCTAAGAGAGGGACAAAGAGTAGTAGCCAAGGTTGTTAATGTTAAGAAAGATAGGCAAAGAGTCGATCTATCTATCAAAGCAGTTTCAGCAGAAAGAAAAAAAGATACTCTACAGACTTGGAAGAATCAACAACGTGCAAGTCAAATCATGCGAGTAGCGGCCGAAAGAGTAAATTGGGATACTGAAAAAACAGAAGCCATATCTGAAGAAATGATTGAACAATTCGGCTCACTTTATGGAGCATTGGAGGAATGTGCAATTACAGAAACCGCTCTTGCCGATGCTGGATTCTCAGGTAAATGGATAAAGATAGTTACTGAATTAGCTGTCGAAAATATTGTTCCACCTTTTGTAGAGATTAGAGGCATATATGACATTGAAGTTTGGGGCTCCGAAGGAGTAAATGCGATTAGAGAAACCTTAGCTGCGGCAGAATCTGTAGTTGAAAATGAAGAAGAAGTAACATTAACTTGCCATTACGATGGCGCACCTCATTACCGAATTGATATTAGAGCACCTGATTATTCACTAGCTGAATCTGCTTGGGAAGCGGCAAAGAAAATTGCAACGGAAAAAATCAAGTCGGTTGAGGGGTCAATCACTATAGAAAGACTATGATTAGGGTTTTCGAACATATTAATTCATACACCCTCAAACATCACAACAATCTGAGGGGTCACATGGTACGTACAAAATTACAGCGTTGTAAGGACTGCGGAGAGTATGGTCTGGGGGATATCTGTAAGCATTGTAATGGCAAAATGGATACAGTTGCTCCATTAAAATATTCTCCAGAAGACCCTCAAGGAACAAGAAGAAGGCAGAGAGTCGACGCAGGAAGCGACGAATGGATTGAGTCTCTTCCAACCCCTCGGAGAGTAATCGAGAGGGAAGAAGAATGAAGACTAGATTTCATTGGATTGTTGGTAATGGTTTACCTGAACATTCTGCAATATTAGAGGCAGTACCGGGTGTAGGGAATGTTGGAAAGCTAGTTGTAGATGCATTAGTTGAGAAACATCCATCTAGAACTATAGGTTGGATTTTACATCCAGATTTTCCACCTCATGCAACATTATCTAAAGAAGGATTAATGTCGCCCCCGAGATTAGATATTAATTCAGTCATACTACCTGATGGTAAGACTATAATCACGATAGGGGGGGATTTACAACCGATGACTGCGAACGGGCAGTTCGAAGTATCGGATAGTATTCTTGAGCTAGCAAAGAAATATGAAACTCCTCAATTATTAGTCCTAGCAGGACTAGCTGCTGGCGCCGAAGATAGGAATATTCATGTCATTTGTGCAGATGCAAAGATTAGAAAATCATTAGAGAAAAATGATATAACAGTGACTAGTGAACAGCCATCTTCAGGGATGATTGGTATTGCAGGGCTGCTAATCTCACTCTCACCACTACATGAGGTTCCCGCAATAGGGCTTGTCGCCGACACAATAGGTGCTAGCGCTGATGTTCTGGCAGCAGATAGACTGGCTTCTTGGATAGAAGAAGGATTAGATCTGCCTCTGAAATTAGATTTGGATACTACAGAAAAAACTGCTAAAACACTACTAGAAAATATGGAAGTTTCAGGAACAATTAATGAGATTCTTGAAACAGGTGAAAATCAGAGTGATTCAAACTTTTATGCTTGAGGTTGTTAAATGAAGCTACTTTTAGGAAGTGGGGGGGGTAAGAACTCCTGAAAGAAAAAGTATGTATTTACAACTTATGAATGAGAATTTCAAAGATTGCCAGAGGATTCTTTTCATTCCATATGCAAGTAGAGATTATGACGAATATACGAATAAAGTGAGAGAAATGTTCAGAGAATCTGAATATGAAATTATAGGGATTCATGAATTGGATAATCCAATAAAAGAAATCGAAGAGATGGAAGGAATCTATGTGGGAGGTGGAAACACATTCACATTAGTTAGAAAGTTACATGATGAAGGATTGATAGAACCAATTAGGAAGAGAGTTAAAGAAGATAATATCCCATATGCAGGAGTTAGTGCTGGCTCTAATGTTGCTTGCCCCACTATGCAAACAACAAATGATATGCCAATTGAATTGGTACCTTCCTTCGAAACATTTGGTATCGTTGGGTTCCAAATAAATCCTCATTATTACCCTGGAGGAATTTGGTGGAAGGATGAAGACGAGGATGTTTTAAACGAACATTTTGGTGAAACTAGGGAAAGAAGAATTGAAGAATTTCATCAATATAATGATAATCCAGTTATTGGGCTATATGAGGGATCTTTCCTAAGATGTGATGATGAAGGAATAGAATTACTAGGGAATAAGGCTGTGATAATTAAGAAAAATCAGGAATTGCTGACAGTTGATGAGAATCAAAAATTAAATTATGACTTATCCACCAGATGAAACTACCACTAGTTCGAGTTCTATATCTTCACTAATTATTGAAGAATGAGGTACAATTGTATCATTATAAACTGCAAGAACTGTTGACGAAGGTATTTCTAATTCTTTAAGGATTTGAGAAATCGCCACAGGCTCTTCAGATTCAAACTTTAAAACTTCATCATGATGCTTAATGTGAATACGCATATATCTCTCGAGACGAGTCATGCTTATGACCAATCCGTATCAGGAATAATTACGGCCGAGATCGCATAGCCCGGTATTGCGATGGATTCGAAATCCATTGTCCTATGGACGCGGGGGTTCAAATCCCTCTCTCGGCGCCATCAAAAGAATTACAAAGATTGATAAGACAAGCGTAAATGAAAATTTTATGCCCCAATATGAAATAGTGGATAAACAAGAACTAAGAATGGTAAAAGTAACTCTAGATGGAGACACTGTTCGTGCAGAATCAGGTGCTTTACACTACATGATTGGGGATATCGAAATGGTTACGAAGAAACCTAGTGTAGGAGGATTTCTGAAATCGATGGTGTCTGGAGAGTCCGTTTTCAGACCAACATATACAGGAACTGGCGAAGTTTTCTTCGGACCACCTACATTTGGAGAATACCACATACTAGAACTGAGTGGCAATTCTATTGTTCTTGATGCTGGAGCATACATTTGTTCCGATGAAGGAATTGAAGTAGGGATTATTAGAAATAAGGGAATCGCATCAATGGCCTTTGGTGGAGAAGGAATATACCAAACAACCGTTTCAGGAACTGGAACCTTAGTATACTATTCAGACGGCCCTATTCAAGAGATTAATTTACAAAATAGTACATTGACAGTTGATGGAAATTTCGCTGTCGCAAGAGATGCATCTTTAAATTATGAGACAAGAATGCTAGGGAAAAGTGCTATTTCAAAGTTAGCAGGTGGAGAAGGATTTGTAAATATCATTTCTGGTACTGGAAAAGTATACCTGTCACCAGTACCAAGCCGCTTCAACAATCTTGCTTCTAGAGTAATTGGAGACACAGTAGGGAGAATGATCCCATACTTCAATAGAGGAAACTAATTATTTAGAACGGATCTAAATCTTCTGAACTTTTCAGGAGAACTACCCTAGCCCCTGGGCCAAGTCTTACCTGCTTCTGACCTGCGAATTCACCTATCTCACCATTGAGTATGGCGATTTCATCACCTCTAGACAGACCAGCAGCAATAACTGGGATAAATTGCTTAAAAGCTACGATACCAACTGAACCACTGCTGTCTACTAGAGTAATTGCCCAACGCGCAACTCCTTCGCCATTAGGAAATGCATTAATTGACCAAATTCTGCCTATTACATTAACGCGAGTCTCAATATCAATCACCGGTGCCCTTTCTTCTGAACCAGCAATAGTGATAATCGACTTGGAGTCCAAATCAATTACTAATTCACTTCGCCAGATTGAAGTTAATGAATTTTCTATTTTAACGGTACTTTGATTTTGTATTGAGCGCGACACATTCTTTGGCCCTCCAAAACGATGGACCTTCACTTTAGCTCTCTCATAACCATCTATTAATTTGAAAGATAAATCTACTGTGCCGTCAGGGTTAAGATTAGGTCCCTCTAATTCTCGAACTTCCCCTATTACTGTATGACGTGTCTTGATATCATCCATCAGAGTAATTGGCCACGCATGTGAAAATTTTTCTAATCTATTTTCTGAAGGTAGAACTAACTCATAATCACTATTTTCACAAATTCCTCTAAGTTCACATTTTCCACAACGTGCTTTTGGATTAGGATCAACTGGAGGGTCAGAAGGTATGCCTCCTACATCAAAATACCTTAATGGAGAGGGATTCGGAGGGCAATCAGATATTTCGGGGTCTTTAGAATGAATTTTAAGATATAATTCTCCTAATACTTCATTATATTCTGACATCTCTAATTCACTAGGCATAGGTACTTTCTTGATAGTACCGGGACCTAAATACCAAATTTCCAACCCCTCAACTTCATCATTCCTTGCATGAGTTTCCCACCAAATCCAAGAATACAATCTTAATTGCTCAATATAACCTCCAGAACGATCACCTTTTCCAACAGATGCTTTCAAGTCTACAATTCGAACTCCTCCTGTCCAACGATAAACAATATCGTATTCTCCTTGAAACCAGCCCTCGGGGTGGGAAGTTGTTTCAGTGAAACTGGAACCATCAGGATCTACAAACCAGGGACGAGAAACTTCCCATGCTTCTACCCAAGTTATTGGAGAGGAATCATTTTCAGCAGCAGGATGAATATGATTCCATTTCCTAGGAAAGCCATCGGGGGCCGGCCATTCAGGTCGGTATTCGCCTCTCCTCCAAGACTCAAAGTTAGGGCCACCATCTGATTTCAAGCACAATTCAACCTGATCTAAATGGAGATTGATTCCAGCAATAATCATCTGGCGCCCTTCATCTGGATTGATATCTTCTGACTTACCTATTCTATTGGAGCTGGATTCCCAATCTTTGATTGCCGAATTCCAACACTTATCAAAATGTATTTCCATCCTTGATACAGCCCAATCAAATAATTGTTTACGATTTAACGGCCAGTTTTCTTTAGAAATCACTTCTAACTTTGGCCCAACCCAACCCTCAACCGAGTCATAGGCTACGGACCCATCTGAATTCAGAGGAGATATGATTCTATCAATATCTGAGGAAGAAATATAGACTGGAGACTCTCTAAGTATCCTAGATATGCATTCTTCAACAGCATTACCACGTAATATCTGAGGTGGGAGAGGACTCTTCAACTTTGGAATATACGAATAGTACCAGAGTCGAGGGCATGTATTCCAAGTGATAACCTGTGATGCTGAAAGACGCCTATATGGATCAACACCTGTTGAATCAGGGTCGGCTCGCCTAACTGGCATGACACATGACTAAAGTCAGGGGTAAATGAACTAAACGTGTATATCAAACTAAATGGAATCGATAATCAAGATTTAGAATTGAGGAAAACTACTGTTAATTCCATCCTCTCATAAGTAGGGGTAACTTCAACCATTGATACATCAGCATCAACTGTGCTCGCAATATCTTCCGCAACTACTAATGGCATTTCTATCCTTGAATTTAACTCATCCCAATAGAGAAAACGAGAGGGGAGTCCTGTTTCTTTACAAATTTCATTAATCCATTCCTCCTGTTCATCAGGAGTTGAGGACAAAGCACCAAAAATTAGAGTACCATCATCTGTTAAAGTTTCATGAGGAGATATTGTATGCTCTCCTCTTCGAATAAATCTTCTTCGGAGTTGCCCAGAATCTTTGTACGTAGCAGTACAAAATTTGAGATGAAAACCGTACGGCTCTCTTGTAACTCCATCGATTGGGTCAGGTAAACCTAATTGAGCTGC
>CABXQY010000004.1 GCA_902514485.1 uncultured Candidatus Poseidoniales archaeon | reverse complement strand
CATCTATAATGTCAAAAGAATCCGTAGGATCAGTCATTTCATACAATCGATTATACACACTTCTACCATCAACGATTCCAGTTGAATGAACTCCACCTTCATCTTTAGATAGAGACATTGACCTATCGATTGATATGATCTTGGTAATTACCGAATCTCCTGTTTTTGAACTATGATTTACAGTATCGTATGTATTATTCCCAGTAGCTGGAACTCTCTCAATTCCATTATTCGAATTCTCTCTATCCCCTCCTCTCTCCAACCAAGTCATCCAAGATTCTCCCTGATCACGAATCGGCCAGAAATTCCGTCCAAACTCTCCGATCATAAAAATCATGTTTTCGGTTCTTGGCGGTGCTAATATTGACAAAGTATGTGAGTCACCTTTTTCTAAATCAATAACCGTAGAGTTTTGAACATAATCGTTACTATTTTCGATAATTAAGTAGGGAATGAAAACTGACATAGAACTAGAAGCAGATAATTCTACATTCTGAAAAAAACCGCCCTCTAAAGTAGTTATCCCAACATCCAAGTCTCCTTCGTTGAGCTTACTATCTGAAGAAGAAAAACATCCAGTAAGGGGCGCAGATATCATAAGAAGAACAAGCAATGTTGCGATATTCGTGCGACCCATGCTATTATCGAAAAGGATATTATTGTTGAACTAAACGGTCGTTAGTTAATTCGATTCGTTTTTTCCACTCCACCATTCCGGATCTTTTGACTCATCAGCATTATTGATTAATTCATTACCAGAAACCAGAGGGGCAGTGGTTGTGAACGACGAAGCACCTTGTGATATTTTCGTGGTTTTTTCAGAAGATTTTAGTGTTAGAGCAAAAATTCCTCCAAGCAACAGGAACAAAATTCCGCAGCAAGCAAACACGCTTCCACCGAAAGCCCCCAAAATCCCCGTTCCTAATTCTCCTACTTCCTCCGCTAATATAGCCCCCCACGGTACAAGATAAACATCAGCACTAGAATTAATTGTATAATCTCCTTCCCTGTACTCCCAGATGCTGATTGTACCCATATGGTACCAACCATCAGGGTCATCTTCGTAACCCCTTGGTTTGTCCCCCTCTTCGGTACATTCATCATTCTCGTACCGATTCTCTTCAGTGCTATTTTCCATAGTTAAGGTGAATGTATCGCATCGAACATTATCTCTAACCATTACCATAACATCCTCTGAAAAATCATAATCAGTACTGCCGTCTAAATTATTCCAATTGGAGTTCCTTTCTACATCCCATTGACCTACATCTTTGAGTTGACTCCCTCCGCCAATAGCCATAGCTATCCCAGCCAGAGTTATCACCAATCCAAGTGCCAAGAATATTTTACTTGCGGGGTGCATGTACCTACTACGAAGGGGCCGATATTTAATTTAATTCAAATATTCGCAACTTATTTACTCTTTAACGGGGCATGTGTTAATACCAAACGCCCGATAAATGTAACAGTTACCAGATAACGTGTTGAATATCAAAACGCCCGCAATAAAAATAAATGCAAACTCTATAGGAGTTAGATTTTCAAAAGGATAGGCAATAATTAGTAAGAATAAAGCAACAAATAATCTTATTCCACGATCTAATTTACTTTGGTTTAATATTAACAAATCCATATTTAACTACCTTCTATATATGCCTCAGGCTAAAAAGATTTAATGGTTTTTAACCGATGATACAATTATTTACTTCTAAGCGTACCGTATTGACATAGGTTGACTGTTTATGAGCGATGTAGTGAGAAGAAAGGAAGCAATTACGCAAGATTTTGAAAAGACAACGGTGAATGGTTTTGTTGGTTTATTTCTACACATAATTTTTGGAATTTTTAATTTATTCCTAATTATTGTTGGTGGCGCACATCCAATCCTCGGGGCAATCTCATTCCTTGTTTTATTAATTACAGGGCCTTTATGGCTTTGTTATTGGAATAGTTACGTCACCATTGGTCCAAATACTGCTGTAGCAGTACAGTTCTTTGGTAAATATGCTGGAACTGTGAACAAAGAAGGCTTCCACTTCTTCATAAATCCATTATATCATAAGCAAAAAATTTCTTTGCGTATAAGAAATTTTGAATCTGCTAGATTAAAGGTAAATGATGTAAATGCCAACCCTATTGATATCGGAGCAGTAGTAGTTTGGAGAGTATTTGATGCAGCAGAAGCTCTTTTCGAAGTCGATCACTATGATCATTATGTGCAGATTCAAAGTGAAGCGGCGCTTCGGGCAATGGCAACAGCATATCCATATGATATAATTGAAGATAAGGACGTAGGCGGAATATCATTATCCAGCCATCAAGAAGAAATTGCTGAATTACTACAAGCATCAGTAGAAGATCGCCTAAAGCAAGCAGGCATAGAAGTTCTTGAGGCGAGAATAAGCCATCTTGCTTATTCCCAAGAAATCGCACAAGCCATGCTCCGCCGTCAGCAAGCTAGCGCAGTAGTGGCAGCAAGAAGCGAAATCGTTAGAGGTGCAGTTGGAATGGTCGAAGAGGCATTAGAACAACTCAGTGAGAAGAAAATAATCGAACTTGACGAAGATAAAAAAGCAACTATGGTGAGTAATTTATTGGTTGTTCTTTGTTCTGAAACAGATACTACACCTGTAGTTAATACCGGAACAATATACTGATTTTTATTCTGGTGCAGAGGACAGGATTTGAACCTGCGAAGCACTACGCACTGGGACCTCATCCCAGCCCCTTTGACCACTCGGGTACCTCTGCCTTACAATTACCCAAATGCCTTACATATATCAGAATGGCGAAACAGACAGTAAGTATTAGTAAGTATCTAAACCATACTTTTGCGCCAGAGGGACTTCCTCTCCTGTCTTTGCATAATAGTACAGTGAGGCTTTATTTACAGCATCACAAGCAGTGAAGAAAAGACTGGATATTGCTATACCTATTACGATTAAGATGAAAGCTAATGCCGCGCCAATTTCTCCAAAAACAAAGAGTGGCAAACAAACGACAATAATAGTCAATATTACGATAAAATTAATTATTCCTGTACCTACACTAGCAACAATATTTTCACCCCAAGTTTCATCGAATAATTTTGGACCTTTTTTCATGCTTTCAAACACTCCACTGTTCTCTAAAACAATCATTGGAACGACAAAGAAAGTTGTCATCCACCAAGCAAACGAAATCATAAAAGAAATAATATGTCCTATTATGGCGACTACTATGTTATCCGACTCAGCCATTGCTTCAAAGAAGCCTATTATAACTCCAACTGTACCTGAAATAAGCCCCCAGATTAATATTTGTGGAAAGCATTTCATCGCCTGTTTAATTCCGTAAGAGAAACTAGGATTCCTGCCGGTAGTCATCCTCTCGTAAGCACTAGCAATTATAGCCGCGTTCCAAAAAACAGTAATTACGGACACGATGAAGTAACTAATGAAAGTGCCAACCGCAACTCCTCCTTCAAAACCTTCATCATTACCAATGACGAAACCGAGCCCTCCAGTAAAAGTCAGAACTACTCCAAAACTCAAAACTGACATAATTCCAGAAAATAAAAGATAAACCATCAATTCAGGATCCGCTTTTACAACATGAATGCCGAGTTTCGTAATTCTGAACCCTCTTTTTATTCGATTCATCAATCCAAACTTTCCACTTCCATATATCTCCCTTGAAGATGCAAGCCCATGAGTATCCATAAAATAAACTCTGAATTTAATTAATTTTTTAATACTTCTACGGCATATCTCATTATAGTTTCAATATTTCATCGTTTTTAGAAATCAAACCTTCTTTATTCACTAATGCATACCATCTTGACCAACCAGGATATTTTTTTTCTGAAATTCTAACAAATCCCTCGCCATTAAAAGATTCTGATATAGTTTTACAAGGGGGCGCAGGGCCAGTTAATTCAATTTCCACAGGGCCAATCTTGAATCTAGCTCCGACTTTCATTAATTCCCAATCTAGTCCCTGAATAGTGAGGTTTTCTCCAGTACTTCCAGGACTAATTGAGTGCCCTTCCTTTTGTAAAGCTAGTATTCTCTCTAAAGAGAATAAACAAACCGCTCTAGTCGGGCCTCCATGATATTTCAGATCATTTTGTTTATCCCCCTGCACGTTATCCTTGCCAAAAAAAGCAGAATTGACCGGATATTTTGGTACACCACCTTGTGGATTAATATTTATTGTGAAAATTTTTGCCATATACCCCTCCTCATTTTAATAAATTCTCATAATCTCCTCATATAGTCTAATAGAATGATTTTCTGGAGTTAATCCTAATTGTTCTATTCTTTCAATACCAGATCGCGCCCATTTCTCTCTAATATCTATATTTTTAGCCTGTACTAGAGCTTCATTCCACAGATCATATTCGCCTCTATCTATTAATCGACCATTTTCACCATCAATAATTGTTTCACAAAATCCTCCTTCATTCACAAAAATCGGCGGAACTCCAAGAGCCATGGCTTCAATTGGAGTTAATCCGAATGCTTCTCCATGTGCCAATCCTACTATAGCCGCAGCATTTCGCATCACAGAACACATTTCTTCGGAGGATAGTCTGGAAAGTACTCTAACTTCTATATCGTATTTCTCTCCATAGTCGTTTAGAGATTTTCTTTCCTCAATTGAACTACCTCCGATTACAACTAAATTGAGGCCACTTCCTTTGACGTGATCTACTACTTCGTAGGTACCTTTGAAACGCGAAATTCGTCCAATTGTTACGACATAACTATGTTTGGGATATTGTATTATTTTTTTGAAAACTTCTTCTTCACCAATTCCCCCATCTTTAGGGAACTCTGAAAGATCTACAGAGGGGTATAAAACTCCTCCACTTATTTTGTATATACTTTCTAATTTTGAGGCTGAAAAATTAGAGTTTGCACTAATAATCCAGTTTTCATTATCAATAAACGATTGAAAAGATTTCTCAATTCTCCTCCTTTGAAATTTTTGTAAAAAATGTAAGATATGTGGGCGCCAAGTTCCCGTACCGTCCGGCTTCAGATGATTAATTCCTTCATGTATACCGGGTTTTGCTTCCAAGAAATGTAAATGTAACAATTTTTCTTTAGGGACCAGTTTGAGAAATTCCATCGAACCATTTCCTCCTGTAAGGTGGATAGCTTCTGCCCAATCAATGGCTTCTCGAACACCATTAACCGATTTCCATGCGGACAAAGCACTACGTTCTTGGCCCGCAGTAATTTCATTCCACAACCCTCCAACAGGCTCCCATTGTTCATCCGGACATATTGTTTCAATTCCTAATGTTTGAAGTCTAATCAATTGTTCTTGTAGTAAATTCAAACACAAAAATCTTACTTCAAATTTTTCTGATATTGCAGATAAATTCCTAAGTAAATCTCTTGCTGCTCCTCCATTAACAGTCATTGCCGCTTTGACAACCAATAGCCGCATCTTCGGGTCACTCACATATATGCGACTAGTTAATACTCTAAGTTCTCATCGGTAAATAGTTTGCACAATATTTGATTATTAAAATAAATCAGTGAATGATCAATAAGTCTGGGTTAACATAAGATTCAAGATTTTCAAGGAACTCAATCTCCTCCTCAAATGCAATTTCTAGTGACGTTCGCACCCCCTCGTCTAATTTCGGACGAGAGGCTTTTTTTGGATTAAAGCCAGGTTTTCTCAATGGTTCAAAAATCATTTTTCTTAGTTTTTGAGATGGTATCAAAAACTTAACTAAATCGATAATAAATCTAGGCGGCTGCCGCAAGAATTTTGCCCATTTTGCTTTATTAATATCTCCTCCCTCATTTTGCCGTGGTAAATTAACATCATCAGGAAACATGTCTAAATCTAGCCAAAATAAGATATCATTCAGTGTAGCAACTGAATCATTCTTGATAGAATCGAGAGGCACAATTCTAACCTGATCTCCTAATTGTTCAACCCACTTCAAAGTATAAGATTTCATACGAGGAAATTCAAGATAACTCCATGTTTCTGGGTCGTCAATATTAGCTTTAAAATCAATATTTTTTGATTTCATAAGCATTTCCTCTTGACTTATATTATAATCCATTAGTCGTTTTGAATGTTCTTGATGCATACTTAGCATTAAGTCAATAGGATTACGTAATGTAATGATAATTTTAGCTTCAGGCATATCCTGTTGAACAGCTTTGAGTGCACGTTTAGAATAGAGATGGAATGCAGATTTATCCATAATCCAAGGCTCATTTTTATATTTTTCAAATGAGGGTTCTGGCGCAACAATCATTGCACCTTTAGGATATATTGGTGCTGTAGGAAATTCAGCAGCTCCAGCCATTAGAAAATGGCTCTCATTCGACCACGGATGATATATTGACTGATGAGATTTTAACCATTTCATAAGAGACGTAGTACCAGTTTTAGGACCACCAATTAGTAATAGATTTGGAGTTTGATTGTATCTGTGCATTATCTATCTCCGGTTACTCGTAGAAGGTTTTACCCTTGAACAACACGGTTATTTCTAAACATAATTATTACTGAAAAAGAAATTTCGTATACGAAGAAGGTGAAATATGATGCATGCAGTGGACAATATGAGTTGTTGTAGTTGCCAGAGGTTGATGTATTCCTAATTGGAGTGCCTAAAGCGGGAACAACTTGGCTTGCATATACTCTTGATCAACATCACTCAATAACTCTTTCAGATCCAAAAGAGCCGAATATAATTGCTTCACATCGTGGTACGTTTGTTCGTAGTAACGAAGAACCAAATTGGGAAAAATTTCATACACTCTTCTCTGGAAAAGGACTTAAATTAGATGCCTCAATACATGCATTTGCCTGCCCATATTCTCCATCAAGAATCAAAAAGAAACTTCCAGAAGCAAAATTTATTCTCTGCCTTAGAGAACCAGTTTCTAGGACATTTAGTCATTGGAATATGATTCAGAACACCAGAGAGTCAGTAGATAGTGACGTTGATTGGAGTACCTTTGAAAAAGCTTGGAAAGACGCGCGTTTATCTGATGATTCTTTGTATGGGTCATCAATGAATAGGTGGTTGAAAGAATTTGATTTAGATAAGTTTGTGATTATAGATAGTGATCGACTAAAATCAAATCCAATTAGTGCTTTAAGAGAAATTGAGAACTTTCTTGAAATCCAAAACCATGAATATAATCTCGATGAATCCAGACATTCTAACAGTGCCGCCTCCCGAAGGCCTATCACATTTTTAGGAAAATCAGCCCGAGTAATATTCTCAATTATTCCCGATATAATAAAACTTCCAATTGTTAAAATGTTACAGAAAAGAGATTTTAACATCTATAATTTGCCAATACTAAGTAAGAGGGGAATTTCACATAAACTAGAGGATACACATTACAAAATTTGTGGCGAGGAGCTAATCGAGGAATTAGAAATATTACAAAAACTCACAGGTTTCAACGTCGAAATCTGGTGTGATGAGATAAATCGCCGCATATGAATAAAATCATGCTGAATAGCCAATCTTTCCAATATTGATTTATTCTCTTGTGCAAATACGGACAATTCTTCATTTTGCTTATATGCAAAAGCGCGACTATAATCCACCATCGTTTCTATTTCTCTTAGTAGTTTTTTATCTGTTTCCTTACCGATAAAATTACCAAATAATCAAAGACTAATAAAGCATTTACTTCAATAGCAAGTACCATTTCGACAAAATCATGATTGATGTCGCTTCACTTGTATTAGGGTCTTTTCAAGATACAATGGTTGCAGCCTTTGGAGACACTTTTGGTTGGATTATTGGACACATCATAGTTTTACTATTACTGATGTCTGTCTTGTGGGCCGCACAAAATCGGAATCATATTCTAAATGAATCGGGATGGGGGTATTCAAATCTTCAAGACATATCTCTAATATTAATATTAACTGGAATTCAATATCTTATTTATGTAAGTTTACTTGAATTTCCTGTAGAAGCGTCATTAGGTGTTAGTTTGTTTGTTACAATGTCATTGAGATGGCACATACTTGTCCTCGAATAATGAGGTTTTATTCCTCATATTCTCGCCCTTTTCTTCGATAATAGAAAAATCCTCCGATTATCAATATCAAGATTCCAACAGAGCCAGCAATAACTGGCACCTGTTCTTCATTAATCCCCAACTGTTCCAAAACAGAACCATTACCTCCTAATTCAATGCCTAATCCCGATTTCTTTTTATTAATTTTTAAATCTATTTTATTGGTATTGGGGCATGAATTCGGCCTTATTTCGCCCTTTTCAATAATAACTACACATCCTTCCCAATCCTTTTCTAAATCACTTGGAGTTCCTATTCTGAAATTGCAATTCTCTCCAGAGTCTCCAGCCTCGATTTCTACCTTACAATCTCCATCTATATTTTGAAATCCATTTGGCCACGAAGAGGAGCCCATATTTTTTTCAATTAAATGAATTTGATAGGTTTTATCGCCTTCTTCATTACTTTCACAAATTATTGCCGCCGAAATAGAAATTTCATCCCCTGAATCAAACGTTCCTCCGCCTTGTCCAAACTCTGCTTCGCACGAAAGATATTCGATTATTGTGACAGAAACTTCTTCACTTTCTGAAGTACCAACAGGATATGGCACACCATTCACCTGAGAAATAGTCGCCGTCACATTAGTTAAAACCTCACCTGGAGATTCAGCTAAATCCGATTTAAACACTACTTCAAAATCAGTACTTCCTCCTGCTGCGATAGTCAATGTCCCTGGTGCTGCATTATCTAAAATACCCGAATCCACAGTAATATCAATAGTTTCCGAGAACGCTGAAGGATTTTCTACAATACAGTTTACAATGGCTGTTCTGGTTGAACTTGGTCCCGGGTTAATTTCTACCTGATCTTCACACTCAAGAGTCACCTCCGGAGCAATTTGCGCAGAAGCCGGTGAGATAAAGCCAAACATCATTGCTGAAACTAGCATCATACAAATGACGCTAGCAACTCTCGACATATTACGCCCGAGTCAACGTTCATGAATAGAATTATTGCCAATAAAAATCATTTTTTGATTAAAACTCGATTCAAAGGATTCATGACAGCACTTACTCCCGATTAGAATATGAGCGATGGGGCGGGGCAACCTCCAGTAGTGATAGTTCCCGAACAAACATCAATCACAAGTGGAACTGCGGTTCAAGAGAAATTAATAACTGCGGCTAGAGTTTTTTCTGATTTATTAAAGCCTACATTTGGCCCTAGAGGGCTGGATAAGATGCTTTACAAAACTAACGGGACAACCGCAGTAACTAACGACGGTGCTAAAATAGTAGCTGAGTTGTTAGTGAAACATCCAGCGGCCAAAATGATGGTATCTATGGCCAACACACAAGAGGAAAACTGTGGCGATGGCGTAACTACAACAATGCTTCTTTGTGGAGCACTTCTTCAAGAAGCTGACCATTTACTAAGGAAGGGGCTTCATCCTTTGACACTAGTCGAAGGTTTTCGAAAAGCTCTCGAAGTTGCTGAAGTACAGATGGATCAAGACTCACAAGAAATTAATCAGGAGAGGTTATTGGGTGTTGCAGAAACAGCGCTTACAGGGAAAGGAACAGATGGTGCCTTAGGTTTATTTTCATCTATAATAGTTGAAGCACTCATTTCAATTTCTAAAACACAGGAGCAACCGAAAGCAGAAAACATTGCTATGTTTAAGTCAAAAAGCGGCAGTATTAACGACTCAAGAATAATATCTGGAGTAGCATTTCGTCGTAGAGTTTTAATGGACAGTTTACCCAATAAATTATCGAAAGCAAAGGTGGCTGTAATATCTGGCGACATCAAAATTAGAAAAATGACTAGAACTGCTGAGATACAGATTACATCGGCAGATCAGTTAGAAGCATTCGTTGATGCCGAAAAAACTCGAAAAAACAGACTCGCACAATCAATAATAAATAGTGGTGCGAAACTTGTATTATGTGGCGGAGAAATTGATAGAGACATATTACACCATTTATCCGACGAGAATATTCTTGCAATAGGTGAATTAGACTCTTCAGAAATTGAAAATACTGCTGCTGCAACAGGGGCCAATGTCATAGATTCAATCCTAGATATAGAGGTTCATGATTTGGGTCTCTGTGGAAGTGTTGTTTGGGAACGAAACGAAGCCAGCGATATGGTGGAAGACATCGTTAAAATCGATGGTTGTACTAATCCGGGGCTGGTCACAATTGAAGTTGGTGGAGCGGGTGAAATAGCGACAGAAGAAATTATTCGTGGATTACATGATGGATTAAGAGCGGTATCTTTGGCAATGGAAGATGAAGAAGTATTGCCAGGCGGAGGTTCAATACATATCCGAATTGCTCAATCGGTTAGAACGGCTTCAGAATCAGAACCGGGGCGTTCCAGACTCGCAATGGATGCGTTCGCTAGAGCAATGGAAACAATACCAGGGACTCTAGTTGAGAATTCGGGGAACGACCCTTTAGATGGAGTACTCGAATTACGTGCAGCAACTAGAAATACAGAGGATTTTAATGGCATAAATATCGAAGGACAAGTTTCCACAATCGAAAGAGTATGGCACCCAAGATCAATTATTCAAGAGTCATTACAATCAGCATGCGAAACAAGTATTGGAATGCTCCGTATAGATCAAGTAATTTCATCTCGTGGAGATTGAAAGAACGAGTTACAAACACTTCAAGACTCATGCTTCCACGCATTAATATGACAACACGCCGAGCGTTGCTGAGTGTTTGGGAAAAGTCCGGGATCATAGAACTTGGAAATGCATTATCCAAAATGGGCTGGGAGATTCTTTCAACAGGAGGGACTTCTCGTAAACTAAGAGAAGCTGGAATCCCAGTAATCGATGTAAGTGATGCAACAGGACACCCCGAATGTTTTGATGGGCGCGTCAAAACTCTTCATCCTGCCATACACGGAGGGATACTCGTAAGGCGTGATAGAGAAGACGACATGAGCACACTTGCGGAATTAGATTATGCTACAATTGATCTAGTGTGTGTAAATTTGTATCCATTTGAAGCAGTTGCAGCAAAGCAACCACCAGTATCTAATGCTGAATTAATTGAAATGATTGACATAGGAGGGCCGACAATGATACGTTCCGCTGCTAAAAATCATAAAGATGTGTTAGTACTAACGGATGAAAGCCAGTATCAATCGATTATTCAAGCTCTAGAAGACGTAAACGGAAATATTTCTCAAATTAGTTTAGAAATAAAACAACAACTTTCTCTTGCGGCATATCAATGCACAGCAGCATATGATGCAGCTGTAAGTAATGAACTAGAAAAGAGATTTATAGGCGGACCAGTACCAAACCGAATTCATATTTCTTCAGAGAAAGGCGTCCCTCTTCGTTATGGTGAAAATCCGCATCAGCCGGCTTCATTTTACCCTGCTTCTTCATCATCGGGCGCCAAAGGTTTGGCTGCAGCGGTACAACATGGAGGCAAAGCTCTCTCTTTCAATAATTATCTTGATTTAGACGGTGCACTAAGAATAGCTCGAGGTTTGTTGAGAGATATGGATGAAATTCGAAACCAAGGATGTGTTGTAATTAAGCATACAAACCCATGTGGCGCTGCAATCGACACTTCTCAAAGTAATGCTTGGAAAAATGCATTAGCAAGCGATCCAGAAAGTGCATTTGGATGTGTAGTTGCCTTTACTTCAGAAGTTGAAAAAGAGACTGCTGAATCAATAGGGGGGCATTTCTTAGAATGCATAATTGCACCAGGATATACGCCTGAAGCATTAGAAATCCTTTCTCAGAAGAAAAACAGAAGAATGTTAACAATGTCTGAATTTTTACCGAGAGAAGAAGAAGTTAGAGTGCGTCAATTAGATGGTGGTTGGGTAGCGCAAGTACAGGGTCCGCCAAGTATAGACTGGAGTAATGTCAAATGTGTTACAAAAGTAGTTGGTGATGAGGACTTAGTTGCACTGGCTAAATTCGGTTCAACGGTCCTTTCCGAAGTTAAATCTAATTCAATAGTATTGGTTACTGCTACGGAAACAGGTTTTGCAACCGTTGGAGTCGGTCCGGGGCAAACAAGTCGCGTTGAAGCTGTGCGTATAGCCGCTAGAAGAGCCGGTAGTCGAGCAGTTGGATCTATGATGGTGTCCGATGCGTTTTTCCCATTCCGCGATGGCATCGATACTGCCAATGAAATAGGGGTCACTACCGTTGTTCAACCAGGCGGCTCTATGAGGGATCAAGAAAGCATAGATGCGGCAGATGAACATGGGATGTCGATGCTTTTCACCAATCAGAGATTATTTTTACATTAATTCTCAGAATCTCTTTTTTCTCTTAGGAATTTAACGAGAGAATCTAGATTTTCAAAAAGTATAGTCACTACACTTATGTGTTCACAGTCTTGACAAATGAAACGTTTCCCAGTTTCATAACCCATGTAAGGAACAATACGTGGACTAAAACAATTAGAACATACTTCTATGTTTTCTAAATCTTTAGGATTAGATTTCATCATTATCACTATTCATTTGATTGCCGGAAAGAACGTATCACATTCAATTTTTTCTGAATACTTGATTCTATAATGCTCAAGAGCTCATTTACATGTGTTGCATTTAATGCTTTGATTTGTGTATCTATAGAGTCAATAATCAACGACGCTAATTTCCAGAGTGATTCATCATCTTGGGTCGAAAACATATTTTTAACTTCATTATCAATATCAAATTCATTGATTTCCATTTCATTCATTTCAGCAATATTTTTGATATAAGATACCCACAGCATTAGTAAATTACTCCACTCAGACGATTCAATAGCCCCTTCTAATTTTGGAATAATTTCTATCAACCCTCTAACGTAGAGTTTACCAGAAGGGGCGGAATCAACATACTGTTGGACAAGCTCATCGACAGAGGGAAAAATTTCATCAAAAGATTCTGGTTTTAGTGCGGGCTCTATTAGAGATAGAATACGAAAGCGTTTCCCTCCATTAGCGGTATAAAGCAGATTAGTGCCCTGTTCTTGCAGGTCATTAATATCTACTAGGGTGCCTACATCATATGGTACCGACCATCCGTTTATTTCAGGCATTGAAAGATTTGACATTACATGACCATAAGGCAAATCGTTGAGTGTAATATCATCTAACATCTGTTTATATCTCGGCTCAAAAACTCTCATTATCATTTGATCCCCTGGTAAGAGAAGTGAATCGAGAGTGAATAGAGGCACGATCATTTGTCCTTCTTTTAGTGAGGGGATGGCGTCTAATTTCAGCACTTCCACATCATACACGCCCCATTTCCCCTCTAGTCGCCAAACCACTAATCACTAAAGCACCAATCAATGTGAGTGCTGAAAAACCGGGTACAGAGTTTTCCTTCACATTATCTTCTTCAGTCGTATTATCTTCAATAACTGGTGCAGGAGTTACGATAATCCTTCCGATCATATTTGCAGATTCATGAGGTTCGCATACGAATTCATATGTCCCATTCATTCCTTTTTCAAATGTGAATGAGTAGTCTACATTCCTCTCCGGCTCCCCCGAGTCAAAAAGATTATTTTCTTCAACTGCATTGTGCGCTAGTAATTCCCCATCCCAAAAAAACCTAACAGTATCTCCTTCAGAAATAGTTACTTCCGCCGGAGAAAAACGTAGATTTGTGCTATCTACCGAGATAATAATTTCCTCTTCTTGGATCGCATTTCCACTCTCTTCAGAAATCACATTTGTTCCTAATAATGAGAACACAATCAATGGAAACACCAGACCCAAGGTGTAAAACTTCACGAACTTCATGATGTTACAGAGTTTGATTAACGTATGAAGTCATGTTTACAGAGTAAATGAATATTCACTCTCTAGTATCGACTTTAACTCCGACGTACCAAAGTCCAATTAGCCCTACGAAAAGTATGGTCAAAGCTCCAAAACCAGGATCTGCTCCATTCCATGATGAGGGATCACTCCACGCCCCATCTCCCTTTGTGGAAACAAACCAAACAAAATAAGATGAAATGGTTGACATACACATAATCATAATGAATATAATATATTTTACATGTTTAGGTATTGTTTTTCCAGTTGCATAATAATCGAAAATTGCCTTTCCAAAATATTTATTGGTCAAAGTTTTTCTAAACAAGTTTTCACTAGATAGTGAGAATAAAAATGCTGCAGGGACCGCCCAAGAAACAGTTGGCCAACCAGGAATCCAGACTCCAATTATTGCAAAAATAATAAATAATGTCCCGATTCCAATATACATTTTACTTTTGAACCGACTACTGGAAACACAGTATTTTTCAACTACCTCATCTATGGTTTCTAACCGGTCCACAAAACTGCGAGATATCATTAAGACATAAACCAATATGTCGTACACTATACAATAATAGCAAACTCTCAAGCGACTTAGCCCTTTCGGATATATATGAGTGAGCCATACACATATCCTCGAAAAGGCTCAATCGACGACCCTTTGAGAATAGCAGTTTTAATTTCTGGTAGTGGTTCAGGGTTACTCTCTTTGCTTAAACATCAGCAATCCAATCAATGCCCCCATGTTACAAAATTAATAATTTCAGATAATGTAAATGCAGGCGGATTACACCATGGTGGAATTTTTGAAATTTCGACTGCAGCAATACCACTCCCTCGTTCTAGTGATAAAAACCAACAAAGAACGCTACACGAAAATTTAATTCATGAAAAATTGATTAATTCAAAAATAGAATTAATAGTCTTGAGTGGCTATATGAGAATTTTAACCTCAGTTTTTGTTAAGAAATGGAAAGGAAGAATTATCAATATTCATCCTTCATTGTTACCAAAATATCCTGGAGCGCACGCACATCGCGATGCATTAGCAGATGGGGCCGAAATAACTGGTTGCACAGTACATTTAGTTGATGAGGGCGTAGACACGGGAGAAATAATTGCACAAGAAGAAGTACCTATTCTCGAAGGAGATACAGTTGAAAAACTACAAGAAAGAGTCAAAAGAATCGAACATCAATTATACCCGAAAGTCTTAGACGATTTCTGTTCTTAAGAGTCCAGAGATATATATATATCAAGAGCCAGTAATGATAATTATGTACAGATTGATCAGACCTTTAGCAGGAACAATACTTTTTTTGACCCTCTTCCAAGGAGTAGCAGGTTGGGAATTGGTTATGGGCAATGATTACGGTCATAAGCACACAGCATATTTATTATTTTTTGCCGCATTGATACTACCTGTCGTAGTGATAAAATCTGAAATCAAAGAAAAAACGGTACTTGGAAATTCTTTTGCAGTAGCAGGAATAGCTTCAATTGAACTTGTTATTGGAATGTTTTTGATGACGGACAATTGGTCTTATGGGTGGGCCCATATCCCTCTTGCAATGATGTTAGCGGCGCATTCTTTTGCAGTCCTAATTTCTATGCGTAATGCAGAAATTGTTGAAAATTCTTAAAATCCACACCAAATCTTTTTCGATTTTCGTTGTAATTGTTCCTCTTCAATTTCCCATACGCCATCCCACTCCCCATCACGCCAATGAGCTTCATATACAGTTTCATCTTTTTCTGAAACTATTTTCATTTCATTAAATTCCCCGTCTCCATGAAAGAAGCCTCTCACAAGAAATCCCCCATCTATAGGCTCAAAATCAATAATAGAATCCCTCCCCATCGATCCAAAGACCTCGATAATAGTAAATGTTCCATTCAAAGAAATCTTGCCAACAAAACAATCTCTTACTCCATAATTTTGTTTACTTCCGAACTTCACTCCTTTAGATTCCCAAGTACCGGCGACATATAACTCTCCTTCGAATAAAAAAGCCCCAGTAATAGTTGTAAACCCCATCCTAGCCTCTGCTTCGTTACGAGCAAGTTCAAGTTCTTGAAGTTCAAAAATCTGCTCTTCAGTCAAATCCCTAGAAGTAATATCTATTTGTTTATCGGCTTCACCAAGTAGAAAGAGTGGCGATATCGCCAGCAGTAGAGCCAGAGATATAGATGCCAAAGGGACAATAATCCGAAAATCAAGCCAACGCATACATATTCGGGGGCTTAGTTTAAGGTAATGCATTTGACACCGAATATGTTCGTGCTTCAATTAATTGTGTATATTCAAACCCATTTACTCAGGTGGAAAGATTGGAAGTTGAGAAGATAGAAGATCATATCAATAGTAAAGGAGAGATTCATAATAGTAGCGCCCCAATTATTCTTTCATTAGCAATCACTCTCTGTTTAGGTGGTTTACTAGTTTGGCCATTAGTAATTATTGGGTTGCCCGTGTTAATTTATGCAATTTATAGATGGACGTATGAAGAAACGATTCTCTGGAATTATAGGGAAGAGGAGAATGATTTCGAGTCCTGGAACGATTCTTCTTGGGCTATGTTGTGGATTATTATTACTGAAGCAATAATATTTGCGAGTTTTTTCGCATATTGGTTCTGGACACGTTGGCATACAGTCAGCTGGTCAGAAGCAGTAGGTGGATCTTGGCCACCTCCTGAGGTTGAACACGATTTGACATTAGTCTCAATTAATACAGTGATTCTATTGTTATCTGGATTTACAGCACATAAATCTCTTGAAAAACACTTAGAAGAAGATTATGATATGTCTAAGAGGTTACTATTAGCCACTATATGTTTAGGGTTATCATTCTTATTAATTCAAATGTATGAATACTATAACGCAGGATTTATTTGGTCAGATCATCCTTATGGTACTGCATTTTTTTCTCTTACTGGTTTACATGGTTTGCACGTAATGATTGGAATAATAATGTTCAGTGTAGTATTTTTACTTATGAAAAAAGGATTTTACGACAGGCCTAGGTATGATAGTTTTCGTGCGATTACAATGTATTGGCATTTTGTTGATGCGGTATGGATACTTTTGTTTTTCATTGTTTACTTGGAGGCAATTTAATGAGTGTAGAAAAGCATCAATTTAGACTAATTATTATATCAATAATTCTCTTAATGACAACATTTGCCTCTATTTTTAATTGGTTCCAAGGACTTGGTGGGACCGGTGCACATGCAGATAAATACGATGATTTATTCACACTCTATTGGACACTAGGAACAATAATCGGTGGCGCTGTATATCTTTACTTCCTTTACCTTCTTACAACTTCTCCTGAGGATAATTTAGAAGAATCTATGGAGATAGGAGAATTGCCAGTAATCAGGGATAATAAAAAAGTAGCCGGAGCAATAACAATCGTTGTCACATTATTTTTACTAATTCTCTCCGAATCAACCTTTGATTCAATAAATTTCTTCGAAGATCCTGAAACTACCGATGATTCATTCACAATTGAAGTAACAGGGTACCAATATTATTGGATTTACGAATATCCCAATGGGGCATCTATCAATAGCGCAACAGGCGAATCGATGAAAATCCCTGTAAATGTGTCGGTTATCTTTGAGGTCACATCTGGTGATGTTTTCCACTCCTTTGCACTTCCTGATCATCGAATAAAAATTGATGCCATCCCAGGTCGAGTAAATGATGGTTGGATATTAGCGGATGATGTCGGTATTTTTCCAATTCGTTGCGCGGAGCTATGCGGCGATGAACATGCAATAATGATGAGTGAGGTTGAAGTAATGTCTCTCGAAGATTTCAGTAATTGGTATAATTCGGAGGAAAACTTATGATAAAGAGTAGAAAAATTGTCGCTGTAATTTTCGTAATAGGCCTATTAATTGCAATAACGCCTCAACTAACTGCTTTACCATCCGGTATTTCAGGAGCAGCAGTTACTTCAGGATGTAACTGCCATGGTCCTGTGGCTAGTGACGAAGTAATTATTTCAATCGAAGGAATACCAAATGAATTCATAGCATCCGAGTCATATAATTTCACAATCAGTTTTACTGGAGGGCCCGAAGAAAGCGGAGAAAACTTTGGAGGTTTCAATTTAAAATCAGATCGAGGTACTCTAATATCTCTGGCAGAAACCGTCCAAATTATTGATAACGCAGCAACTCATACAGATCAAGGAAATAATCAGAGAATATGGTTAGTACAATGGGTTGCACCGGAATCAGATAAAGTTTCTACGGACTTCACTCTATTAGTTAACTCAGTGAATGGTGATGGCTCTTCTTCTGGAGACATGTGGAACAAAGAGATATTTTCAATAAAAGGTCAAAATGCTGGTTCGGGCTCAGTCATCGACATAGATGAACCTGCTTGGATAATAATTGTCGGTTCGATATTTGCGATATTAGCATATATTATTCTGATATTATACAGAGATGAAAATTTTGGAAAAAAAGAATTGACTTATTGGTTAACGACGACAAACCATAAAGACATTGGAATTCTTTACTTATGGGCTACGATATTTTTTGCACTAATTGGTTTATTACTTTCCTTACTCGTAAGATTACAATTGGCCATTCCTGATAATGATTTTATGACGGGTGATTTATTCAATCAAGCAGTTACAATGCATGGAGCAGTAATGGTACTATTCGCTGTTTCTCCAATGTCATTTGCTTTTGCTAATTACATAGTACCTCTGCAAATAGGTGCGAGAGATATGGCATTCCCTCGTCTCAATGCACTTTCATTCTGGACCTTGGTTCTCGGTGGGTTAACCGCTGCTTCAGGTTTCTTCTTTGATGGCGCTGCTGACGCAGGTTGGACATTTTATTCTCCATTAACTAGCATTGAATATAGCCCAGGGTCCGGTATCTCTCTCGCTGGTGCAGGCTTAGTATTACTAATCATATCAGTTACGGTTTCGACCATCAATTTCTTAGTTACGATAGGAAATCATCGCATTTCAAGTATGAAAATGTGGGATATGCCAATGTATACATGGAATATGTTGTTTACCGTTATACTGATGTTAGCGGTCTTCCCTGCATTATTATCTGCAGTACTGATGCTTGTCGGAGATAGAGTATTTTCTACTATGTTCTTCGACCCTAGTATAGATGGAACAACATGGTGGCTGCATATCTTTTGGTTTTTCGGACACCCTGAAGTATATGTTGTTCTGTTACCTGGGCTTGGGATGGCAATGGAAGTAGTTCCTACATTTGTTAGGAGGCATTTATATGGTCGTAATACGATTCTTTATGCCCTTATGGTCGCTTCATTACTCAGCGTACTTGTTTGGGCACATCATATGTTTATTACAGGAATTGATCCTACATTCAGAAAAATAGAGTCAATAGGTACAGAACTTATATCAGTGCCTTTCGCATTAATTTATTTGAGTTTAATTGCAACATTCTACAAATCAAAGCCAGACTTTACGAAGCTTCCACTTGTTTTTGTCATGGGTGCGATAGGGATTTTCCTAGTTGGAGGCATTACAGGAGTATATCTCTCCAGTGTAGCAATGGATATCCAACTTCGTGGAACCTACTTTTTAGTCGCACATTTCCATTATACTTTAGGATCAGTTGCTGTAATGACTTTGGGCGGTATTTACTATTGGTATCCTAAAATATTCGGCCGGCTATTGGATGAAAAATTAGGCTGGTGGCATTTTTGGTTTACTTTTGTAGGGATTAACTTGACATTCATTCCATTATTCGGCCTTTGGGATATGCCAAGAAGGATTTACGTGTATCAAGAATCGGCTGGTTGGGCCGATCAACAATTACTGGCTACGCTTGGCTCATTGATAGTATTTTTAGGTCAGATGATATTCTTCTGGAACTTTGTTCGAAGTATGAAAAATGGCGAGAAAGCAGGAAATAACCCTTGGAATGGGCATACTTTTGAGTGGCTCACTACATCTCCGCCCCCTCGCAGCAATTGGACAGAACTGCCTATCGTGGCTCCTGCTAAATCTTCCAAATCAGATATTAAAACCGAACATGTTCGGGAAGAGTAATATTGGTTACATCTTCTCTGCTAGTTTTGGAGGACCGTTTGAGAACGATATTCGCAGTTGGGTTTTAATGTCATCATTATTATTTTCTCAAACCCTCCGCCTACATTAATTCGCATAAGTAATGTTAATTGGAGATTGTAATAATGGATTATAAAAATACTGAGATGCAACATTTACTAATATCGATAAGATTGCCAAATGGGCACTGGGCGGGCGATATTACTAGGGAACGCCATGATGTTACAATTCGCGTGGACGAACACATGCCTTTACCTAGTGGAAAAGGATTGAGTACAGTTGTTGCATCAAGTCAATCTTCAGTTTCTAATATAGATGAGTTTCTCGAATATCTAAATGTTCATTCTAGCATCGATGAAGTTAATGTTACCGATAAAAAAGAAAATAGTGTTGAAATGACACTAAAAATAGCTCGAAGAGGTGGAGGGTTTCTGAAACCTCTAATGAAAGCCGAGGTTATTCCCCAAACTCCATTTATGGTAAGGGATGGTTGGGTAGAATGGGAATTTATCACAGATCATAATCGTGTAAAAGATCTTGTCAACTCGTTGAAAAATTCAGACATGCCTCATCGAGTACACTCCCTGTTCAAAGAAAATGAGTCTCGACTATTGACAATTCGTCAACGTGAAATCTTTGATTTGGCTGTTTCAAAAGGATATTATGAGACTCCTAGGCGAATCACTCTTACTGATTTAGCAAAGGTAGCAGGTATTTCCAAATCAACTATATGTGAAATAATACATTTAATTGAAAGGCATATTATCGAAGAGTTTGCAGATTCTGTAAGGCGCCAATCGCCTAAAAATTAATATTTAATGTTGTGAAAATATGGTAAAAGAAAGTAAAGTTGATGACTACCTTCCTAGCTTTGAAGTTTGGATTAAAGATTTCCAAGATTGGCAACGGAGAATTGGATTTGATCCTTCTTGGCTTGGAGATTACAAATTTGATATAAAATTTGATTGGGATTCTGC
The DNA here is from genome assembly GCA_902514485.1 of uncultured Candidatus Poseidoniales archaeon. GTDB lineage: Archaea > Thermoplasmatota > Poseidoniia > Poseidoniales > Thalassarchaeaceae > MGIIb-O2. Next base: position 17,680 of record CABXQY010000004.1, on the reverse strand, counting down.
AGGGGAATTAATCGAATATGGGGATTTTAAAGAGATGCCTAAATGGAAACGCAGGGCACAAATTCCTCAGCAGAATATCCGAGATGCGATCATTAGTATGATTACTGTTCAAGGAGATACAGAATTCGCTAGTGTCGAGCAACAAAGCCATTTATTAAAATCGGCACCAACAGAATATGATCGTAAATCCGCACTTCGGGTGATGTGTGAAGAACAGAGGCATGGGTGGCAAATGGCATACATTTTATGTACCTATTTTGACACACAGGGAGTCCGAGAAGCCTCCAAACTCTTGGAAAGAAATGCGAGCGAAGGTACACGTATTTTGGGTACATTTAATACTCCAATTGAACATTGGCTAGACTTCTTTTGTTATACTAATTTCATTGATAGAGATGGCAAATATCAACTAAATATGTTGAGTACATCTTCATTCCAACCCCTAGCTGCATCCATGGGACCTATGTTGAAAGAAGAATCCTTTCATTTAGGAACCGGAGCTAACGGATTACGCAGAATTGTAAAACAAGGAATAATTCCATGCCGTATTTTACAGAAATATATCAATAAATGGGTCAGTACTGCATTAGACCTTTTTGGTACGGACGATTCTTCTAGTGCACATTGGGCTTATGTCTATGGAATCAAGGGTCGTTTTGATGAGCGCAATTCCGAGGGAGAAGCAGACAGAAACCATCTCAATGAATATAGTAGAAATTTATACTTTGAAGAGATAAAAAATCAAATGAGAAGCATTTCAAAATTTAGGGCAGCAGATCAAGATGAAATAATAATTCCTTCAAACAAATTTAATCGAAAAATAGGAAAATATGCAGGTAAGAGATTTACTACAGAAGGAAAGGCCTTTGAAGGAGACTCTAAAGAGTGGAAAGAATATATCAATTCAACCATCCCAACTTTAGAAGATGAAGATAAACTAGTGAATGTATACATGCAGCAAGAATGGATACAATATCGGGATTGATTCTTTCAAATCCTTCCATGTTCGGGAGTCAGTTATTGTTCTAATCCCCTCAGCCTCGAATCAGGGGAATAACCTAAATGTTGAATATAAATAAAAGAAAGAGAATGAAAGCTTTAGCTATGACTTTGTTATTGATTGGTACAACTGCTTTGAGTGGGTGTGCCGGAAATGACATATTTTGTGGTGCAGGAACCACTCTTGACACCGCAACCAACCAGTGTGTAATATACGAAGAGGCATCTGAGGTATCTTTCACATTAGTTGGAAAGAACATGAAGTATATTGGTTCGGGTGGAGAAATTGACGGTATTGATAATCCTGATTTAAATGTAGATTTAAATGATAAAGTTAGTATAACTCTAATTATGGGTGAAGCGAATCTTCACGACATTACTATAGAATTCTATGATGTTTCAACTGAACAATTAGTAACAGAAAATTCAGTTGATACATTATCATTTATTGCTACAGATGAAGGCACATTTTTCTATTATTGCAGCATATCAGGTCACCGAGTAGGCGGCATGGAAGGTAAAATCATCGTCGGGTCAGGGATTGGTAATGGTGTTGGACCTACAGAGCAAATAGGGACAGCCCTAGAAGTCGATACAGACAATATCGCCCGTGATCCGCTAGATGTCCCAGAACCCACAGGAAGAGATGAAGCAGCAGATGTACACATATACATGGAAGCGGTTGAACTAGTAGCTGAAATCCAAGATGGAACCACATTCACTTACTGGACTTACAACGGAACAGTTCCCGGCCCGATGTTTCGAGCAAGAGTTGGAGATACTGTTTTTGTTCATTTTACTAATTTAGAAGATAATATGATGCATCACAATGTTGACTTTCACTCAGTAACCGGGCAAGGTGGAGGAGCCGCAGCTACAGAAGCAGCACCAGGCACGACATCTGTATTTTCATTCCAAGCAATGCATCCTGGATTGTTTGTGTACCATTGTGCCACCCCAGATATCCCTACACATATCAGTAAGGGAATGTATGGAATGATCTTAATCGAACCCGAAGTAGCTCTTCCAGAGGTTGATGTAGAACTTTATTTGATGCAAGGAGATATCTACACTAAATGGAGGCCCGGAACCGAAGGACACCAAGAATTTGATGATAATGCTTTATTTGAAGAAAGGCCGACTTATGTGGTATTTAACGGTAAATTTGCAACATTTACAGGAGAAAACACAATAAATGCTGAAGTTGGAGATACAATGAGAATATACTTTGGAGTAGGTGGCCCCAATACAATTTCATCATTCCATCTGATAGGTGAAATTTTTGATAATGTATACAATTTAGGAGATTTAGTGACTCCTCCAATGAAAAGTGTTCAGACAGTTTCGGTGAATCCAGGTGGAGCCGTAGTAGTCGATGTGACGTTTGATGTACCTGCGAATTACGTACTAGTTGATCATGCTTTGACTAGGGCATTCCATAAGGGTGCAGTTGGAATTATCAGTGTCACAGGATCTAATAATGAGACTGTCATTAATGATGACTTATGAATAGAATAAGAAGTCTGAAAGGAGGGGCTCTCCTATTAATTGGAACTTTATTTATTCCATTATTAGGGGGGTGCCTCTCATACCCCGCCCTTCAGTCATGTGAGGAGAAAGAAATTCTTTTTGAAGAAGAATGTGTGATCGGTCAATGGACTATTATTGAGATGGACTTTCAATCGAATGATACTTTCGAAGTATCACAAGGAGAATATATTCGACTGAGCTTTAATTCATCATCATTCGGTCATTATATACCAGATACTTTTGATCTTGAAGGGTATAACATATCAAAGAAATTATCTAATAAACGAGTTAATAATGTTGACTTTTTAGCTAGCATCGTAGGTAATTTTTCATACTCAAGCCAAGGATCATGTATAGTCAACATACCCGGCGTAGGCGAAGTTTCGGTTGATTGTTCAATATATTGTGGAGAAACAGGTAATTCCAGAAATGGTATTTTATTTGTATCAAGAATTGATAATTAGCCGAACATATTCGTAAAAGTAATCTTGTTCTATTTGGCTAGTGGAAATAACATGAGAACTCAGAAAATTAGTTTAGCTGAAACAAGAGTATGCGATATTGTCACAGAATTACCGGTTAGGGGAATAGTTCTTTCAAAATTTGGTATTGATTTCTGTTGTGGAGGAAGAGAAACTCTTTCCAAAACATGTGAAGAAAAAGATATTCAAATCGATAAAGTCATTTCTGAAATTAGGCATGTTGATTTAATGAATAGTAAGTCAGTCCGGGGAGAATTTGATAAAATGAGTGCCACAGAATTATGCGATCATATTGAAAACACGCACCATGTCTTCCTTAAGCAAAATTTAGCAATAATAAATCAGCATGCCGATAAAGTTGCTAGGGTCCATGGGGAAAGAGAGCCCCATTTGAAAGAGGTCGCATTGGTGTTTCAACAGCTCCGGAACGAATTAGAACCTCATATGTTGAAAGAAGAGCAAATATTATTTCCGTTGATAAGGCAACTTGATGCTTCAAAAACATATTCTAATAGTCATTGTGGAAGTGTTCGAAATCCAATACGTGCAATGTTTATCGAACATTATACTGCTGGCCAAGCTTTAGCCAAATTAAGAGAATTAACAAATTCTTTCACTCCTCCTGCACATGCTTGTAATACATACAGAGCTCTTTTTGGAGAATTAGCACTATTTGAAAAGGATACTTTTGCTCATATACATAAAGAGAATCATGTATTATTTACAAAGGCACAAGAAATTGAAAGAGACTTACTCGAGATTAAGTATGACGAACAGTAGATTTCCATAGTGTTTTTGTCATTTTTGCATAATAATAGTTTTATTGATTTTTTCTAGAGTAATTTCTTCAAACTCACCTTGGTTGATATTAAAATCATCTAGGTTCATATTTCCTATAGCCAATCTATGTATAGAGACTACATAGTTTCCCATCGAGTCAAACATACGTCTAATTTGTCTTTTCTTCCCTTCATCAATAATCAAAATTGCTTGATTTTTATCTTGCAGAATTATTTTTGCAGGCCTTGAAGTATATTTTTCAGTAAAGTTTTCCTCTATAATTTTGATATCTACGCCCTTTCTGATTGCAGAAACTTCTTCTTCAATAATATCCAATTCCGTATCAACAAGATATTTTTTTGGTACGTGATTATTAGGGTTTGTAATTCGATCTACTAACTTTCCATCAGTGGTTACTAATAGAAGCCCGGTTGTATCTTCATCAAGTCTTCCTACCGTTACTAATGATTGGTATACACTCTTTGAAAGATTATTTTTAAAAATTTCAAAGATAGATTTCTTTCCTAATATTTTTTCTTGGCTACTTAATCTTGAACAAATATACCCAGTTGGTTTGTTTACTATAAAATAATAATTTTTTGTGGGTAATTTGAGAATTTTACCTCTATAAGTTACAGATTTCTTATTTGTATTAAACTCAAATTTCATATCTTTCATTATTGATCCATTAACTTCAATTTCACCGGACCAAATAGCTTTCTTTACATCGTTTTTTGATTCGAAAATCCCACATTTAGAGAGAAATTGATGAAGTCTTATTTTCATAAATCATTCCATAATCAATTCTACTAAGTCACCAACGGATTCGTATAGACTTGGGCCATTTTCAAGATAGTAAACTCCACCAGTTTTACTGCGTGAATCTTCAGGCTGTGAATTATTTCCACTCGCGCAGGTTCCAGTACAACCATCTGCAAACGCGACATAAACCCGGCCATCTCTATCGATATGTAAATCGTTGAAGTCAAGTAAATTCCTATTAGATCCGCCTATATCTCTACAGTCCCCACTGTTAAGACAAATACTTCCAATTTGTACAGGGTCATCAGAAACTCTTACCGTATGAAATATTGGATTTTCGTCTAATGCATTTAAGCTGTAAGTGATATACAAATGATAGTGTACGTTATTATTGGCAAAGTGAGGATTTCCTGTCCAATTAACTTCATCAATATCTAATGCGCCTAATTCACTCTCATTTTCACTCCCTAGGTATGTTATTGCGATCCGCCCTGGGTCACCTGCATCAATTTGAGGAAAAGTCGTTGAAATTACTTCTATTGGACTTATTCTAATGCTGTCTTTTTCCCAAGATTCTCCTGAATCAGTACTTCTCGACATATATACTCCAAAATCAGCCCCAGACCATATATGATATGCATTAGAATCTGTATCGGTCGCAACCTCACTATTTTTTCTAGGATTAGGGGTACTGACATCTTCACCCATTGTTCGAGTCTCCCAAGAGTAACCATTATCTTTTGAGAAAATTACTGCGGGAGTCTCAACCCTTGGTGTAACGTAAACAGTTCCATCCGGAGCGGTCGTAATCGCTCCATGCAAGCCTCCATCGTCAGTGGCTAGTCCGAATATCTGACCCCCTAATTCGAAAGTAGCCCCGCCATCAAAACTAGTGAAACAGAAAATCCCCAATCCTTTATTGTAACAAAAATATACTGCCTCTTCATAAATTGGAGATAATGAGCCAGGAATTCCATATCCGTCGCTGACCCAAGGTCCCGTTGCGAGTTTAATATGGTCATTCAAAGGAGTAGTGCCTGAATCATGAGGATTACCTAACCAACTTTCTCCATCATCATCTGACCAGCCAATCCAAGTAGATTCCAATCCCATCATATGAATATTAAATACACGATCAGTAACTGGGTCTACCCAGCCGTAAGGGTCACTAGTGAATGGCGCTTGAGTGAAATCACGCGAATTTTCCCAAGTGACTCCATGATCACATGAACGCATTGGTTTTTCCATTGCAATAAAGAATATACATCCACTCGAAGTTATTCCAATACTTGGCTCTGGACCATCCTCACCTACATTACTAAAAACAAAATTTAGAGGTAAAGGAGGGATATCGATTGATTGACCGTTTGCTCCGGTTACAAATACTCCATTATTTGAATCTAATTCCTCGCTAATAATTTTATTTTCATCATCCGCCTGTAAGCATCCTGAAAGCATCACTGCGCACATCATTAGGCTAACAAGAGCAGCAGTGATACGAGTACTCATATCCTTCCCATTTCACAGAGTTATGTTATCCTTTCCTTTCTTCGTTCAAATTAATATTTTAATTATATATTTACTTATTCGATATATCCGGCGGTTTATTCATAAAGGGTTTTTCACCGCATTAAGATATGAACCGTGTAACCGTTATACTTGCTAGCCTATTATTAATTTCAACCCCGCTCTCAGGATGCCTTACAGAAGACACACTTGAAGACTTAATCGATGATGTATTAGGCTGCATGGATGAACAGGCTAAAAATTACGATGAAAACGCTACAACTGAGCTTGTTGGGGACTGCATATATGCTGCTTCTATGAATGTATTTATGGAAGCAATGACTCAAGAAATTAGTATTGAAAGTATGTTAGATGAGAATACAACTACTGCTGGTTATTCTATGTATATGAACGGCCCAGCGGGTGATGATTTTGGAGATACAGGCGATGAAATGATGACCATTGAAGAAGTAGTAATGGTTAATCTATCCGCCAATGCAGCTCATGTGCAATTGACTCTAGAACTTGAACCAATGATCTCGATCACTAATACGATGACACAAGTAGGAGAGGTCGTAAATGTTCATCATGAAATGAGTGGATTAATGGCCAGCCAAATGGCAGGAGAGAGTGTCGATGAAACATATCAAACCAGAGATGCATCACCTGATGTCATGGAATGGGTAATCCCGATGATGAGCGGCTCTTTCGGGTCCCTTATGTCAATGGGAGATGAGATGTCAGATGAGGAACCATCAATGCTTGAGGATTTAGAAAATGATGGTTTTGATATGGCAAATGCTACTATGACTGTAACTTTTGATTCATCATCAAATTCCCAAACCATGGATCTATCGACCACCAATGAAACAGGAACGACAATTAATTTGTCTGTTATGATAGACGCCAATTCTGAACTTATGTCTTATTCCACCGAAACATCGAATGCGAGTGAAACCTCAATTATGTCTTACACACTTATGTGGGGCGATGCAGTTGTAATAACGGTAGATGAAACACTACCGAAGACTGCAATCCCGGTCCATTGGGATGGATTACCAGATTTCCATAACCATGATGAAGGTGACGATGAGCATGACGATGACGATGACGACGACAATGGATCGCCTTCTGCAGAACAGGTTCTAGAATGGTTTGATACAAATATGGACAATTACATTAGTTTCGAAGAATTCTGGGACTCGTGGGCCGAAGAAGGTGACGCAGAAAATAATGAAGAGTTACACGATATTTTCAATGAATCAGATTATGACATGAATGGATTACTAGATATAAATGAACTTGAAGGCTTTGCTCTCGCGATTTCTGCGTGGGATTCCGATAATCATGGCGACGAGATATCTCCTGAAATGATGCTCGATATGATGGATTACAATAATGATGGAATGGTAAGTTGGGATGAATTTGACCAATTCATCATTTATGAAGATGGAGGATGGGGAGACGAAGATGAGCGTTCTGAAAGTCAAGAACATTTCAATTATTCAGATTCTAATAGCGATGGATTACTTGATTATAATGAACTATCTTCATGGATAAGCAACATGGGTGAAGATGATAACGATGGTTCAGAAATGTGGATGTGCAACGATGGCGAAGAAATACCAGCAGATTATGTCAATGACGGTGAAGAAGACTGTTACGATGGATCCGATGAGTGGGACAATGAGCCAGAAATGTGGATGTGTGACGATGGTGAAGAGATACCTGCAGATTGGGTCAATGATGGAATGGAAGACTGTGAAGACGGATCTGATGAAGATGACTCAGGAATGGTTTGCTATGACATGGATAGCCATACTATCAATGAAGCTTATGAAAATCAAGAAGATTGTGAATATGCTGGATTGATGTGGACTGCTGCAGACAGTGGACCTGGTGATGGTGGTGACGAGCACGACGGAGGATATTGCCACAATACAACAACCCATGAGAATTACTACAATTCAGACGAAGCCAACTGCGAAGCAGCAGGGCATATTTGGGTTGTCGAAGACGATGATCATGATGATCATGATGAAACTTCAGAGCCTAGGGATTTATTCCTCACTATAGCTGATAATCAAACTTTCGAGGCGCCTTTGAGCGACTTCTCAATCAACTTCTTATCATGCAATTCTGATGAAAGATCAGAATGTATGGTTGAGGGAGAAGCAAGTCTTAGTTCTCTCACCGGCCAAATAGGCAACTCAACTTATGTTTACACGGATGTAGACATGGATGGTATGATTTCCGCTGGAGATACGCTAGAATTAACTGGCATGCACCCCGATTATCAATTTGATTTGTATGATTCATGGTCCGACAGTTACGTTTCAGAATCTGGAGTAAATGCTCCGAATATGCCCGGATTTGGCGGACTTCTTGCGACTATCAGTATGCTAGGGGCAGCGTTCCTATTGCCACGTAGAGACGATTGAAGTTATTCGTCATCGAATACTTCAATCTCTACGTTACGCTTTACTAAATCTGTAAATTTAGAAGTGTAACGAGTAGCTCTCACGACGTGATTATCGATCCAGTGATAGTTTCCGCCACGTGGCTTACCCATTAATAGAGAATGATAATTGAAACCTTTCTCATTTAGCCAAGTTTCTGTTACTATACGATGATTTTCAGTTCTGGCAGTAAAGAAACAAATATGATGGCCTTCGTCAAACCATCGATTTATTGTTTCGATAGCATCTGGATAGGCCTCAGCAGTCACCATTCTTTCTGGCTCCTCATTAGGGATGTCTTCTCCAACAGTTCCATCAATATCTATCAAGTAATTTTTCTTGTCGGATGGCAGTACCGGACTGATTTTTTTCCCATCGCTATCTACAGCTTCAACTAAGTTCTCCATAAACGCCCGAAATCATGAAAGTCCATGAATAAGAGGTATAAAACATCACAAAAATATATTTTATAAGAGTTGTAAATTCCTAATTCGGGAATCTCATCTCCGTATTCCGAAGCATTATGAACGGAGGGTATGACGGATGGCCGTGCCAGGTGCATATGATAGGAGCAGGAAATCTGCTGTTGTTAGAGGAATTTCTTCTAATTACAGTAACGCACTTTCTAACTATTTCGGAACTAAGACACCTATTTATGAAGAAGCAGCCGGCTCTCACCGAGCATATGTCACTGCTTTGAGAGCACACGGTACTGAAGTTACTATACTGCCTGAACTAGCAGATTTCCCAGATAGCTGTTTCGTTGAAGACACAGCAGTAATGATCGATGGCAAAGCAATCATTCCCAATATGGGGCACCCTTCTAGAGAAGGCGAACAAATTGCTGTGTCAGAACACATGAAAAATTTTGCAGAGATTATTCAAATGCCCAAAGGAGCGAATCTCGACGGCGGAGATGTAGTATTCTTTGATGATAAATATTTGATTGGACGTTCAACTCGGACTAACAAAGCAGGTGCAGAATTTCTTGCATCTCATGTAAATAAAGATGGTTACGATGTTGAATTTATCGAGGTTCCAAACTCTACATTACATCTAACTACAGTATGTTCTTCTCCACGGAAAGGCACAATAATCGCAGCAGAGGGACATCTTAAAGAAAATCAGATTTCTAAATTTGCAGAAGAGATTATTTGGATACCTAATAATGAAAGCTATGCTTCAAACACCATTGGGTATTCAAATGACAGGTTAATCATTGCAGCAGGTTTCTCTAAGACAAAGAACATTCTCCAAAATGAAGGTTTTAAGTTAATGTCTGTTGATATGGCTCCGATAATGCAAGCAGATGGTTCTCTTACTTGCCTATCAGTTTATACATCGTAAACAATTATTCTAACATGTTTGTTGGAACAGGTCCGAATCGATTTGCTTGTTCTTCTCCAGCAGCAAAAATAAACCAGTAAAGTAGAACGAAACCGCCAACAAGATTCACAATAGGGATTATTCCTATCAGTAACATCCATCCTGATTGTCCTACATCATGTAGTCTTCTAACGCTTACAGCTATGAATGGAACGATAAGCATTAGAAGCCCGATCAACAATACAAATCCAAAATACTCACTAATGAACATTAAAGCAAAACCTCCTATTTGAAAAACTATTCCAAATAGATAGAGGAACCAATATTCAGATCTAGAAGATCTTCCGGAAAAATCATTCCATCTCCCCAGGCCACTTTTTACAGCGTCCATAAACGACATCATCTCTGCAGGTCTTCCCATATGACTTTCTTCCATCATGGCTCGCAGTCATCTTTTTCTCATATTAACTTATACCCTGCATTTGGTTATTCTATATCTTTTTTTGAGTTAATGTTCTTAATCAGATTCGGTTCAACGATTAATAATGAGTGTGGTATTTTTAGAAACATCTCATGAAGTGGTTCACCTTCCCAATTCTCCAACGAATTAATCAAAAGACCTGGCCTAACTAAAGAAAGCAAAGGGTGTAAAAGTTCCCCATCCGTCGGAACAATAGCATCATCATCCCTTGCGATAGAATTTTCTAAGCTAGTAAATACATCTGCATTTATCCAAGGGACATCTATTGTAGCTAATTGTACATGCTCTTCTTTTTTTGCAAAGGGGTCATTTAAATTTTCTATAATTGAATCAACTGGTCCCGCATACTGTACTGAATCGAGTACCCACTCAATATTATGGCTAGAATCAATGACTGCAGCGTAAGCCTCCATTTTTTCAGGACTTGCAACCGCTATTCTGATAGGTTCTTTGCCAGCTTCAACTAATGCATTAACGACCCTTGTAATCATTGGTAAACCATCTATTTCGATTAGAGCCTTGTCTTGCCCCATACGTGATGATCTACCTCCTGCTAGAAGCAAAGAACGCATACTTTCACCTTAATTCACTCAATCGATTGAGTGCGTACTGAATTTCATCCATTAAATCCATGGCTCGATTTAGTAGAACCTGCCTATCTCTTCTTATTTCAGTTGTCTCCATCCATCTCATTAGTTGTTTAATATCTTTAGAATCTCGTTTAATGGTCCACTCAAGAACATCTTCAGCAATGGGGTCGTCAGAAGGTAGTAGACGCTCCACCATAGCACCCCGAGTCAACCATCAGCAATCAGTACTACGCTTCTAAAGAAGAGATTTTACTCTTTATTCGAGTTAAAATAGAATCCCCTACTGGTATATTTATTTGCATTATCTTCTCAATTAATTCAGAAGAAAACTTGTGCCCATGCAATAATCCTGAATAAATAACAATCAAAGACATATGTTGCTCAATTTTACGCCCGTTAATCCAATCAAATATTTGTTCATCATTAGGTGGCTGACGTTTCGCCCGAAATAATTCTTCAATGTTCAATAGCAGAGAATCTACTGATTCCATTGGATTGATTGATTGCTGGAGTATCGACCAAGGATCTGTCCCCATCCCTTTATGGTCTAGATTAGATAGTAATATGGCGGCCAAAGCAATATCTTCTCTACCATGTCTTTTCCATAATCTCCGGATTAATTTCAATAATACTCTGTGTGTATTCCCTGCATTCGTTATTAACCAAGATGCAAGATTTCTCAAAAGTTCGTCAGGAGTCCCTAGTATGAATGAATACCCGGAAGAATCGGTCATTCTATCTGTGCTAGATTTCATGATTAAAGCAGGAACTCCAATTGGATAAGCATCTCTTACTAGATTTGATAATCTTCTATCAGACAAGTGTATCCGTGAATTTTGCTCATCCAAAAAATCATCAAGACTTCTAGATGCCATCTAAAAAAACTCCTCATCTTTGAATGCGTACACTTTCAAGAATTTCAGACAGTCTTTTATTTACTTCTTTCAGTTCAAATCTGATGTTTTGTTTAACATTACGATGAACAATATCTTCAAGTTGCCTGTCTAAACTACTCAAAATCGACCGGTGTTCGGAATCACTAATTTCAAAAACACGTCTCAAATAAGCAATCATCCTAAGTTCATCATCCGTTTTATTAGTATTAATTAGAAAAGTTTCTAGGACCTGTTCATACACTGAAAGTTTTTCACTAATTGTCAAAGATTGACCTTTTTCTAGTATTTTTTCTTCTATAATTGAATCATAGATAATTTTTGGTTCATCATCATTTAATCTCAAAGCCATGGCTAATTTTGTAATCAATCTCTTTTCTCCAAAACTCAAGTTCCCATCATGAAGTGCTAAACTAACAACTCCTCTAAACACTGCTCGCCTATCGGAGGAAGGTTCAACCATGTGCTTCGTTGATAGCCCTATGCCTTAATCTCTATCCTTGTTTATCTACGAGTCAGTAATTGGGGTAATAAAACCTCTAAAGTCGATTTGAATCAATAGGAGGCTTCATGAAGGGCCTAACTATCCGTTAGGCTTGGTAATCAGCCACACTCGCGGGCGTTTTGCGCCCATCCAACCCAAACGCCAACAAGGCAAATAGGGAGTGAAGCCCTCTAGTTGGGCCGAAAACCGGAAAGGAATTAATATGTCAACAACAGAAGGAAAATATATCATACACGCAACAATACGTTGTGACGGCACCGTCGCCAGAAAAGACGTCGTGGGAGCCATTTTTGGCCAAACCGAAGGTCTTCTTGGAGATCAGTTACAACTAAGAAAACTACAACGCACAGGTCGTATAGGCCATGTCGATGTCACGCTAAATCAGAATAAAGGAAAAGTGCAAGGAGAAATATCTCTATCGTCTTCAATTGATCAAGTGAGTACCGCAGTTATCGGTGCAGCACTAGAAACAATTGATCGTATAGGTCCTTGTAAAGCAGTAATCAAAGTAAAGGCAATTGAAAATATTCGCTCAGCTAAGAGAGATAATGTTATCGATCGTGCTAAAACTCTACTTTTGAATATGGTTAATTCCGGCCAAGACGATTCTAAGAATATCTTAGATGAGGTAAGAGCGGTTTTAACGTTAGATACTGAGAAAGACATTTCTGGTATGACTGCTGGGCCTAGTGTTGCAGATAGTGATGCAATAATTATCGTAGAAGGAAGAAATGATGTTAGAAATTTATTAAAATTTGGAATTAAAAACGCAATAGCAACAATGGGTTCAGGAATTCAAGATGAGTTAGTAACTCTAGCTAAGTCAAAAACTACAGTAATAGCATTCGTAGATGGTGACCGAGGAGGACGTCTTTTACTAATGGAGCTTAGTGGTAAATTAGGAAAGTCGTTGACTCACGTAGCCCTTGCGCCTCAAAGTAGAGAAGTAGAACACCTTGAAGGCAAAGTAATTACAAAATGTCTGAGTCAGAAAGAAGTAGCTAACAAAATAGTATCTCGCCTCCAAGCAGAATTAGCTAAAGAAGACGATGCAGCAGTTGGAAGGGGCACAGAATCATTAGAGGCTCCAGAAGAAGTCAAAGAATGGGCAGGAATGCTCGACGGATTGAAACGCAATCAAGCAATAATTGTTAATGCTGATGGTTCAGGAAGTGAACCAATTGGTGCAGCAAAACTAGAAGATAAATTATCTGAATCTGAGGGCGCAATAGGCCTAGTATTCTCTGGAAAAGTTAATGATAGAATTTTTGATTTAGCTTCAGGTGCAGGAATTGAAAATGTAATGGGTACGTCCGTTGGGAAAGTAACTAGAAAATCAGGCGTACAGGCTTATTCTGCATCTAATCTTTAAATGAATTTAAGAATTTAGATTAATGTTGGCTTTTTTTTTTCTCATAGTAAATCATAGCGTAAGCCACGTTAACAGTAGAAGCCATCAAAAGTCTCTCATTCCCGCTACATACGGATGGAGCAGTCGACGCTAACAATTCTTGCGTTGTACGGACTATTTGGTATTGCATTAGCGACATTATGGTTAAGGCATCAATCAGTGCTTAAACAAAGAGAACAAATGCAGATTTACCTAGGTAATTTACAAGGTAATTTGGCTAACACATCTAATCGCTTAGATTTACTTTCTAGAGGCGTTGATACAATACTCGGTGAGACCCCCGAAGTCCATGAGTTACTTGCGGTTCACAAATCATTAGAATCTGCTGAATCTTTATTATTTGAACAAGATGTAACTATCAGTTCTAGTGAATCCTGCGCTATTGCTACTCATGCTGCCCGCTCGATTCTTTCTAATTATCAAAGTGATTCTGAAAACAAAGGTCGAGAAAATATTCTTCCAGGCATTATACCACTTGTACAGCGATTAGATGCGATACTCACAGAAGCGGAGATGAAATCCGAAGATTTAGAATTGAATGGAGAAGAACAGAGATGTCTCGGCGAATTGTTTCACGAAGCAGGAAAATCATCTAGAGCAGCGGATTTCTATCGTAGGGCTCACACACTGTCTCCGGAAGGTTCTTCTGTACTCTATTCCTTAGCATCTATCCAGAGAGATGAAGGAGATTTGGACACACTAGATCGAACTTTAGAGCGTCTTTTAGCTATAGATCCTGATGATATTGAGGTATTGAAGGAACAAGCTATTTTATTATCTGGAAGCGAAGATATACGATTGAATCGTAATACAAGAAGATTAGAAGCATTGGGTGAGGATTTTGAAATGTCTGCAGATCAAATGAGTTTGAATAATATTTCGGGACGTGCAAGCGATGTACAAAGCATCATAAATCCTCATTTGAAAGAGCCTTCGACATCCGAGGGATGGGTTGCAAAATCAGCAAAGTTATTTCTTTTAGGGGAAATAGGTACAGCGCTCGAGTCTATTGAAAAATCACTATATCTCAATCCAACAAATCCTGAAGCGTGGTTATTGAAAGCAAAACTACTCGCAGCAGGTGATGATAGAACAAAGGAAGCCCTCCAAGCAGTCCGTCGGGCGTCTGCTTTAGGAGAATACACAGTTTTACTAGAAAGTGAAATTCTTGAAAATGATAGAAAGTTAGATTCTGCTAGAGCGGTATTAGAAGAATGGTTAGAAAAAACTCCTTCTGATGCGGAAGCGCGAGGTCGTTTGAGTTTAGTTTTATTTCGCGCAGGAGCAATCGATTGGGCTACTAAAGTACTCCATGAAGCACCCGCAGAGGCCTGGGAGAACGCCTCATTGCACGTCATGGAAGGAAGGCTACACCTATTAGCCGCCGATGAGTATAGGGATAGAACTGGAAATCATGATCATATTATTTTACTTGATGCAACAATTTCTTTTGATTCAGCGATAGAAAAAGATAGAGAATCTGGCCTTGCATGGTTAGGGCGTTCTCGTGCTTTGAGGTACCAAGGGTCGTTGAAAGAGGCGGAAGTTGCTTTAGTAAGGGCTAGAAGATTAATACCAGACCATCCTTCAATTTCTTTAGAAGAAGCTCATTTGTGTTTAGAAACAGGTAAATTAGATCAGGCGAATGCTTTAGTTTCGGAGGCATCTACGAATCTTCAAAACCATTCTTCGATACCTTTCATAAGAGGAATTATTGCTGCCAGACAAGGAAGATTTATTGAAGCCCAAACCTTTTTCTCGAAGGTTCTTTTAATTCAAGAAAACCATATCCGTGCAAGATTAAATAGATGTTCAGCAGCACTATTAGCGAATGATTTACCGACAGCTCTTGATGATGCGAACTATCTTGTAGAAAATGTACCCGAATTAAATTTAGCTAGGCAAAGACGCTCAGAGATTCTCATGAATCTTGGAGATTGGGAAGCAGCTGAAATTGAACTAAGGGCACTTCTTTCTAACCAACCAGAACATATCATAGGATTAGTTCATCTAGGTACATGTATGATAGCTATGGGTAAAGCAGAGCAAGCAGAAAAACCACTAAATGATGCGATAAGATACGACCCTAAGCATTCGGATGCTTGGTATCAACGAGGCTTACTTTATCTGGACTTTGGTAGGATCGAAGAAGCTAAATCAGACTTTGAGGCAGCATCTAGGCACGATCCTAAACATATAGACGCACGTTTGAGAATTGCCGCTATTTTACATGAAGGTGAAGATGCTAATGCTGCAGTTACTGCATGGAGAAAAGTACTTGATATTGATCCAGAACACAGATTAGCTAGAAGGAGGCTACAGGAATCTTCTGATCGTCAGAAAGTCCTCGAGGTAAGGTCGCCCCCAAAGGATTGAACACTAACCCCCTTTAGCCTCAGATATGTCTGCTTCCAGTGGGATTGAACCAAATCAAAAAGCCCCTTCATTTGAATTGCCCAACGCTAATCAAAAGTTAGGTGTCGAAAATTTATCTCTCTCTGCATCAATGGGTGAAAATGGAGCAATTGTCTTATTCACCTGTAACCACTGCCCTTATGTTGTTGGTTCAGAATCTAGAATTGAAAAGATTGCTGAAAAGGCACGAAATAATAAAATTGGCTTCATAGGAATCAACTCTAATGATCCAATCAAATATGAATCAGATTCTTGGGCCAACATGATGAAAAGAGCTTCCAAAGGCATGTCTTACGCTTATCTACATGATTCAGATCAGTCAATTGCTACAGTTTACGGTGCTGAACGCACCCCAGAGTTTTATCTAATCAATTCATCAGGAATTGTGGTTTATAGAGGCCGTCTTGATGATTCTCCGAGAGACCCCTCTCACGCCACTACGTCCGAACTTTCTGATGCAATCGACTTACTTGTCGCAGGGAAACCAATTATACAAAATAGAACTGAAAGTATTGGTTGTTCTGTTAAATGGAAAATTTAGGTGTAAAAATGAAGATGGGTGTTCCCGCTAGAATTTTTGCAATTCTGCTAAAAGTTTCACCCTCACCTGTACAAAACAAATTATGGAAATGGTGGTATCAGAAATTATCAAAAGCTCATAATAAAAAAGATTTCAGATTTATGAATTATGGATATATCGATTCAAATCCTCCCTCTTTAGAATCTTTTGATGAACCATATCGTATTTTTATACAATTATATGAAATGAATATTAGAAATGTTGAGTTGCATGATAAAAAAGTCCTCGAAGTTGGTTCTGGGAGAGGAGGAGGTGCTAGTTGGATAGCCAGATCAATGAACCCCTCATCTCTAATCGGAGTCGATTTTTCTGGTGAGGCAGTATCGCTTTCTAATGAGTGGTACAACAAACAAGAAAATCTAAATTTCATCGAAGGAAACGCTGAAGATTTACCGTTTCCGGATTCTAGTTTTGATATTGTTTACAATGTTGAATCATCACATTGCTATGGGAATATGTCCAAATTCATAGACGAGACATTCCGGGTGTTAAGGCCCGGGGGTAACTTTTGCTGGACAGATTTTCGTGATGATAAAACTATGAAATTAACAAATCAGTTGTTTTTAGATAGCGGATTTAAAATAATTTCTAAACGAGAAGTAACGGAAGAAGTTTTACAAGCCCTAGATTTAATTAATGACGCGAAGAAAGAACGGATAGGAGAATTAGTTCCCAAAACAATCCGTCGTAGTTTTGAAACATTTGCAGGAATAGAAGGTACACCTGTTTATGAGGCATTTAAAAATCAAAAACTAAAGTATTTTTGCTATCAAATGGTAAAGTAATTAATATTGTTCCAGCACCAATTCTGTTTGTGTGGACGTTATTTCTCCTGGTGCTGCTAGCCACATACGGTCTAGTAAATTTCTTAGTGACACTGTGTCATCTACATGGACAATAGCAACTAAATCTGCATCCCCACTAATCTCGTATATACATTCAACTCCAGCCCATCCTGAAT
>CABXQY010000003.1 GCA_902514485.1 uncultured Candidatus Poseidoniales archaeon | reverse complement strand
CTCATGAATTTACTACAGCCCAAGTTCATGAATTTTTGAAAATAGAATACGGTGAAAATTATTCAATACCGAATCCACCAAAATTTGCCGTATTCGAAGACCATCTGTTATATGCGACTGGCGTACCTAGATTTGGTAAATTTAAAGATAAAATTCAAACTTTAAGAGATTTACAAAATACCTTTCAGAAACATACTGGAGTTAGAGACTACTCGGCAGTGAATGGAGTTTCTCCAGGGATTTGCCATCAAGTAGCAAGAGAAGAATTTATTGATGTTGGAGATTTTATTCAGGCAACGGATAGCCACACTTGCATGGGAGGAGCCAGCAATGCCCTAACTTATGGTGTGGGATCTACAGAATATGCAAATTTGATCCATAATCAATTCGCATTCGTCAAGGTTCCTGAAAGTATCAGATTTAATTTGCTAGGTAGTTTAGATCCAGGTTGCACGGCAAAAGATGTAATATTACATATTTTATGGAAATATGCGGCTAATTCAGAAACATTAGATCGTAGTATGGAATTCGGGGGGCCGGGGCTCTCAAGTCTTTCAATGGATGAAAGGGCTACTTTGTGCAATATGGCTACTGAATGCAGCGCTAAAACCGGTATTTGTGACCCGGACGATTTAACTATTGAATGGTTAATGAAAAGAAGACCCGGCTTATCTAGAGAAGAAATTTATAATTCATTTGTTTTTGCTGATGAGGGCGCAAAATATGATGGGGGAATACATGACATTGACTTAGATGACATTCAGCCTATGGTTGCTCACCCAGGAGATCCAGATAAGGGGGTACCATCGGACCCTACAAATGGAGCTTATATCAAAGACTTAGGGTTGGTTAATATCGATATAGCATATGCAGGATCTTGTACTGCCGGTAAAGATGATGATTTTGCATATTATGCTAAAGTTACAAAGGCGGCTCTTGATGCTGGATTGAAAGTAGCGGACGGAGTAGAATGTTATATTCAATTTGGCTCAAAAACAGTTAAAGATCTATCTGGAAAAAATGGATGGACGGATATGTTTGAAAAAGCTGGAATTAAATTAATCGATCCTGGATGTGGCGCATGTATTGGCGCTGGCCCAGGAGTCAGCGACAATGATGAGCAAGTGTCAATTTCCGCCATAAATCGTAATTTCCAAGGAAGATCAGGCCCGGGGAAGTTATACCTTGCAAGTCCTTTAACTGTTATGACCAGTGCTTTTACAGGATATATTACGGCCTGGGATCCTGAGTTATTTTCTTAATGCTAAGATTCCCAAAACCGCTGCTGCAAACCATGCTACTTCTAAAATTAAAAATGCCCATTCTGAGATAAGATAAGCCCTTACTGCTAGAAGACCAGAACCAGATGCCATTAACATAAGATATGTCGGAGCTTTACTCTCTAAAACGTCTCTTGTCTCTAAAAAGAATGCACTCAAAATAAGTATCATTCCGAAGTATGCTACTATCTCGCCATGGGCGAAATCAACTATCTGCTCAATCATGACGATGCTATAATCATCAAAAATATAGTCTTTCGGACCGATTCTAAGCGCATCCTTCAATAGCCTAAGGAGTTCGCCTTCATTCATCACAAGTTGGCCCCAGGTCATTAGGACATGGGAGGACCAAGTGGAGGGATTAAAATGGTAGATGCACGCGACATTTCTAGTAAACAAAAACAAATTGCCGTAAGTGAATTTTTTGAGAAAAATAAACACTTCTTAGGATTCGATTCCCTGCAAAGATCATTGATTACAGCAGTTAAAGAAGCTGTTGACAATTCATTGGACGCTTGTGAGGAAGCGAGAATCCTTCCTGAAATAAAAGTTGAAATTAATAGGCTAAAGGGTGACGATATAGAATTAATTTCACAAGATAATGGACCAGGTATACCACGAGATGCTATAGAAAATGTCTTTGGTAAATTTTTGCTAGGCTCTAGATTCCATGCAATAAGGCAAACTAGAGGGCAGCAGGGTATAGGGATCACAGGCGTAGTGATGTATTCTCAATTAACCACAGGGGCCAAAACACGAGTGGTTTCAAAAATAAAAAATGATTCTTCGGCTGTTTTTGTAGAGTTGGGGTTAGATACTAGGAAGAATAAAGCCATCAAATCTAAAGAAAGACGAGATGTTTGGCTGGATGAAAATACAGGAAAAGAAGTTATTCATGGATTGAAGATTGCAACTATAATGAAGGCAAAATATCAACGTGGAAAACAATCTGTATTTCAATATCTGAGAATGACGTCGATAGTTAATCCGCATGCCACAATTTCTCTCATAGTTAGAGATAGAGATGGAGAAATAATAGAGGATGCAAAATGGATTAGAACAAGTGAAAGGTTGCCAAGAGTTGTAGAAGAAATAAAACCTCACCCTCATGGAATTCAATTAGGGACCTTGCAACGAATGTTAAGAGAGTCTGAAGAGAAGAGAATGACTTCTTTTCTCCGACATAATTTCTCAGGAGTAAGTATGAGAGCCGCTAAAGAACTATTGTCATCATCTGAAATAGAAGAAATTAGAAATCCTAAGAGAATCAATTCTGAAGATGCAAAAAAATTAATTGAAGCCTTTCAAAAAGTAAAACTCTTACCTCCTCCAACAGATTGTCTATCTCCGATAGATGATTTATTGATTAAAAAGGGGCTATCTAAGGCCATAGATTCTAGATTCGCATCAACAGTTACAAGGTTACCGACAGTTAGTCAAGGAAATCCGTTTCAAGTTGAAGTGGGCCTTGTTTTTGGAGGGGATTTGTCTGCAGACGGACCGATAGAAGTACTAAGATTCGCAAATAGGGTCCCTCTAATGTATCAACAAGGAGGATGTGCATTAACCAAAGCAATTGAATCTATCAATTGGAAGCAATACGGGTTAGATCATCCGGGCGGAAAGGGCTTACCCAAAGGTGCGGCTGCAGTATTGATACATTTAGCCTCAACTAATGTTCAATTTACTAGTGAAGCGAAAGAAGCTGTCTCAGATAATGAAGAAGTTTCCAATGAGATTAGGAAAGGTCTTTTGGAAGTAGGGAGAGGTTTGAAAAATCATCTAAAGAAGAATACTCAAAGGAAGAAAGCGAGAGAGAAATTTGAATTAGTTAACGTTATATTGCCTGAAATCGCTAAAAAGACCTCGAAAATATTGGGAAGAGAAGAACCCGATTTGGCTCCCGTAATAACTCAAATCATGAATGCAGTTTTTTGCGAAGAAGAGTTAGGTTGGGATAAAGAAAGAAAGTTAGCCACTTGTTCAATTCAAATCTTCAATTATACAGCTAGGGCTAGGGCATATACAATATTGCTTAAATGGCCAGAAAGTGATATGGTTTCAATTGTGGAAAATTCAAATGGAGGAAGAAAAGAAGCAAGGGGGATTTGGGCTTGGCGTTTAGATACTCTAAATCCAGGTTCTTCTACAACTATTCATATATCTCTTTCAGGACTTAGTAAAGGAGACTGGACAGATACAGATGTATTTTTCAGAGGTAATGGAGATATTATAGGAGCTACAAAAATAGATGAGAAGATACTAGAAGAAATTCGTAAGACTGAAGCCTTGAGTGCCGTACGAAAAGAGATTCATGAAGTAAATAATATAGACACAGATGTCGGTGAAGAAAAAGTCATACATGTAGTTACAGAAAATGGTACAAATCAAGAAAAAATAGATATTTTTAGCAAATTCGAGGAGGATGAAGTATGAGTGAGATAGGTCAAAGAAAGTCAAAATTAGAAGTCAAAGAGGCCTTGAAAGGAATTGCTGCAGAGATGCATAACAAGATGGAGAAGGGTGTCCCTCCATCTATGACCTTGCCAGTCAGAGCGAAAACAAATATTGGTTTTGATAATAAATTAGGAGTCTATAAGTACGGTAAGAAAAAGAGTACAAGAGATGCTACTAGTTTAGGTTCGGCGAGACAATTACTTCGTTCTTTACATGTAACTGAATTTATTGAACAAATGATTGACTCTGGTAAGTCTTCTACATTAAGAGAGATGTACTATATTAGTGAAGGATGGGGGCACGGTAAGTTTGGGTCACAGAACGAAAGTAACAATTTAGCTGAAGATTTAGAAATTGTCACAAAATGTTTACGAGAAGATTTCAAACTAAGACCAGAAGAAGATGGTGCTAGAATAATTGGCAATATTACTTTTGAAGAAAGAAATCGAAAGGGCGATTGGATGAGAATAAATTGTAGAGATGATGTTGGTGATTCGGGATATGGAGTACCATATAATGTTGAATCTGAAAAATTAACCCTGATAGATGAAGATGTTGATTTTATAATGGCCATTGAAACGGGAGGAATGTTCGATAGGCTTGTAGAAAATGGATTTGATGAAGAAGCTAGATGCGCTCTAATTCATCTAAAGGGTCAGCCGGCAAGATCTACAAGAAGAATCATGAAAAGAATGAGTCAAGAATGGAATAAACCAATACTTGTATTCGCCGACTGCGACCCTTGGTCATTTAGAATATTTGCAAGTATTGCATACGGGGCGATTAAGACTGCTCATATTTCCGAATATCTAGCAACAAAAGAAGCAACGTATCTGGGAATAACTGCTGATGATATTTTAGCATATGATTTACCAAGTGATGAATTAACTAAGCAAGACTTAGGCGCGTTAGACTCAGAGTTAACTGACCCTAGATTCAATACTGGATATTGGAAGGATCAAATAAATTTAATGAAAGAGATTGGTAAAAAGGCAGAACAGCAATCTCTCGCCAAATATGGACTTGATTTCGTAACTGATACTTATCTTCCAGAGAAATTGGCTGATATCGGTTTAGCCTATTGATAGCCAAATGTGAAATGATAATACCCGTTGCTTCTAATTATGGAAGCGCGGGGAAAACTGTGGATCAAGCGATTGACTGCTATTTCCTTAGTTCTAATTATAGTATTTGTAGCCTCTTATTGGAAATCGACTGAGAATATTATTGATAAAATGGACATAGATAATGAAGAAAATTATATTATTAAATTAGAAGCAGGAGAGCAAGGAAATGTAGATTTATCTACAATTGGATATTATATGGCTCTCAGAATAGATGGTAACGAATCGTCTCCTGAACTAAAATTAACTGACATAGAGGGGGTAGAAATAGAAGGGCAAAAACCGGGCTTAATTGAGTCAATCAATAAGAGACCTGACTCTCAGGGAAATTTAATTTATGATCCTATTAGGGTTTTTGAAATAAGAGATGATGGAGAATATAGTATAGTAAATGAAGGAAACACTACGCTTTGGTTAATTGATGATTTGAAGATTCAATCAAGTTTGTTATCAGATGGGTGGATTCTGATTTCTATGATTAGTTGTTGCTTAGGTTTTCCTCTGGGTATTATTACTTTAATTGGAGCATTGATATTATGGAGAAGAGGGAAGCGGCTCCCGGAAAAAAATATCATAATACGAGAAAATATCATGACAACTGATGAATTATTTAAGAAAAATAATTTGGATGGAGAGAAGGAGATTCCTGAGCCATTTATTTCTAGTGAGAATATTAAAATGGAGAGCCCTAAAGAAAAATATCATGTGGTTCCTGAATTGAAAAATGAAGAAGTCGATAGCTCGAAAGAAGAATCTGACCGCTGGAAAATATGGGATGAGGGTCAGTAATTTCCATCTGAATTAGATATGAACGATATAAGTTGGGTTTTTAGATGTAGGCCCACTACCCAACTCTGAGTTGGTAAGTGATGGTGGACTTTGATGAGGCCATAGATATTCTTGAAAATCGGGCAAGAAGAGATATTCTCAGACATTTAGTTAAGGAGCCACATTACCCATTACAACTTTCCGAATTATTAGAAATAAGTCAGCAAGCAGTTATGAAACATGTAAAAATATTGGAAAAGGCTGGTTTTATCGATTCTCAAACCGTTCCATCTGAAAAGGGCGGGCCGCCTAAAAAGATGTATAAAGTAAATCAGTCGTTTTCTTTGAGGCTTGATTTGGGGCCTGATTTATTCAGAGCAGAGCATAGACAGATGCCTTCTGGCGGCCCTATGAGATTATCGAATAAATTACCAGCCGAACTTGATCCATTAATTGACCGTTTGGGCACAAGGAGAAAATTACCAATGTCAGAGGCAATGAATTTACTCTCTCAATTAGACTTAGTTCTAGAAAAAATTGATGACCAAAGGGACGCTATTATTGCCTTACACCAACAAGTTATGAATAAAGCCTCTAAAGGAGTATCTGAAAATTCTGAATCTTATGAAGAAAGAATAATGGCTAGAGAAATGATGACACATCCTAGAAGGCCTTTGGATTTGGATGTTTTTTCACAGAATATACGTATTCAACCTGCTGATGCACACGAAATAATGGAAAATATAAGGGGTCGACTAATGAAAGATTTCGTAATTAACGGAAATAATTTCGTTTCAATCAATAAAGACACACCTCTACCTTGGTGGCTAGTTCGTTAGATTAAATTATAAAATTAATTAAAATTCTAAATCCGAATCGTCATCCTGATTCGATAACATACTACTCTTCTCAGCAAATCTATCCAATGCTTCCATTCTTCGACCATACATAACCACTCCAGCTACTGATATCAGAGCAAACGTTGCTCCTAAAATTATTGCAGGTACTGAATAAGTAGCGATGAGTTCGACTCCAACGTCAAGTGCACCATAGTTCGAACCCATATCTCCTACAGATTGGAAATTGTTACGTTCATCTGTTTCTACAATTATGTTGTCTGGATCAAGTACGACTACAACTTCATGTGTCCCCGCTTCAACAAGATATAACAGAGTGATGTAAGGGGGTTCGTCTCCCTCTGATGTTGGCATTATTGCTTCGATTAATTGACGATATACGATATTAGATTCATCACATCCGTTCTTCTTTATCGAGCTGACCGATTGGTCAACACACAAAATAACATTAATATCTGTAGCATGAGAATTGCCATCATTTGCAATAGTAACACTGACAGGCAACATATCCCCGATTTGCCCGGTAGTTTCTCCTACTTTAGCTTCAATAATTCGTAAATCAGGTGCTCTTAATCTTAATTCTAAGACTTGTTCGTTAGTATCACAATTTGGACGATAGTTATCTGGGAAGCCGTCTTCATTCATGTCGATTGTACAAGAATCTGTCCAAACTGGAGTTTCGTCGAAATCTCCACCAGCTTCGGAATCACCGAAGCTCGATTTTAGTTTTATTCCTATTTCCCTATCTGCTAGGGCGGCTGAAGGATCTATTGTCACTATTGCAACTAATTGTAGTGTGGTGTAAGAAGGCATTTCGGGTAATGTTATTCTGCCTTTAGAATCTTTAAAGCACCCATCTGTAGGTATTGGATCACCGGCCATGAGTACTACGCATGGACGTTCTATTGGATATTCGGAACCGAAACCTTCCAATAATGCATATTGGATGTTCCATGTACTGAGTGTATTGAGACCTGGTACAGTATCCCAACCAGATCCATCTACAGTATGATTATGCACCGTAGGTTGATCTGCCACATTTCCGAAATTAGTCACATTCATTGTAAACCTAACTACTCTTCCAGGAGCAGTTGTCTTTATTCGGCTCTCAACAGTAGGATCGATTGTTATCCTCATATCATGGAATTCAACTACCTCTATTTGCAAGGTAATTAAATCTCTGACTTTGCTCCCTTCGAAAGTTTCTTCACTGAGTATCTCAATTACTACAGTATATTGCCCTGCTAATGTTTGTTCAGGGACATTTATCATTATTGGGATTTGTTGAACTTCATCACGGTCTAATTCCTGGAATAATATACGAGGGATTACAATGTCCCAAACATCTGCTTCACCATCTTGATTAGTTATCGAGTTAATCGCCATGTCATAACGATCTGCTCCATTACCTGTATTCTCTATTGTAGTATCAAGCTGATATTCCTGTCCAGGGTACAGAGACAGTATGGTCTCAGTTGTAGCTTCTAAGTCATATCTTTGGATGACATTTGTGACTAAAACAACAGAGTCCCTAACTTTTGGAGCGCCATCTAGAGTTGCTTTAACAGTTACAGAGTCACCTATTCCTGCTGTGGCATTGTATGGTGCACACATTTCTGCAGTTACCTTGTATGGCATATCAACTACAGACCAGTATCTGGGTGAATCCTGTGGAACACTATTTCCTCCCGGTGCTTCTGAAAAGTCTAGATTCACCGTCCAATGATCGAATCTCCATGTTTGCTCAGAAACTTCGTCTGGCTTCTCATCGGGACCACCGGGTGTAGTGAATACTAAATGACCGGGTGTGAAATGCTTCGTTACATCGATTTCGAACTCAGAACATTCACCTGGTAATACATGCTGAGTTGTATCTCCCAATTCAAATACAATATTACCAGTACTCTTAATTGAGACATTGACCCATAATTCGAGAATATCGAATGTTCCTTTGTCCACAGACAGCACAGGCTCACCGGTCGACCAGCCCTTCAAGTATACAACAAAAGTTCCTGGTTCCTGTGAGGTGGGGACATCTATCTGTAAATTTCTAGTCATTGATTGACCTGGATCTAGAGATAATGAAGTTGGGAAGGTAATGCCCCAACCGAAAGGCAATGCCCATTCTGTTTGTCCTTCCAAAGTAGTTGGGTCATAGAAAGCAAAGGTATCGTATACATTTCCTGTATTAGTTATAGAAATTGAAAATGTCGCCTGTTGCCCTTGCTCGACATCTGCTTGGAAATGACTCGTATCTAATTCAATACCATGGACAACATCCATCAGAGTCAACGTTATCGCTTCGTCCCTGATTGCAGGATCTTTGTATGAAATTGCTGTTACCTTGATTGTGGCTAACTCATCCTCATTCGCTTGGTAAATTGTTGGTGCACGTACTCTCATGTACAATGAAATAGATTCGCCGCCTTGAAGAGATACAGGTGTGGAATCAAAAATTGGGGTATGATTACTAGCGAAGAAAATACTAGCACTCCAATTTGTCGGCACTCCCTCTATCGCTAATGAAAATATGTCTGCAACTAAATCTGCTGGACCCGGTGTTGGGTTAGAAATTGTCATATTGTATGTGGTTTGTTCACTTGGCTCTATAGTGTGGTAAAATGTCTCCGAATCAGATAAGGATACATCTACTAATCCAGTTAAAATATGAACATAACATAATGTGTAAGAACCACCATTATTTTCATCATTACATTTGTTTGTGTCTGACCAACCAACATGTGCTCCGCTCCCCATATCATTAGCAAAAGCGGGTGGTTGTCCTAGTTCTGGAAGAGCTGGTGAATTCGGACCTAATTTATCCGATTGCCATTCAGTAATTGGAATCAATTCCCATGGATCGAAGATAGAAGATGCTATCGAATTAAGAGGGAAACCTGAAGGATAGTCATTATTTGTATGATTTAAACGGGAATACATTAGTGTTTCTCCCTGTGTTCCATTATAATTATCAAGCCATGTCAAATGGACATTATCGAATGAATCCGTTAGTATTGAAGGCATGTGTGAATTTGCACTAAATGGCCTGTCTGGAGCTATTCCCTCATAGCCTTCAACATTAGATATTGCAGCATCCGCAATTTGTTTTATGGCATAGGAAGGGAGCCCTTCGCTAACTCCGTCCCATGCACCCGCTGAACTCAATCTTAAACGCGTATAATATATCTCATAATTTACATCAATGTCGAAACCATAGGCTCTACCATCCATCCAAGTTAAATGAGTATTTCCAGAATTATCTATTGCAATTGCTGGATGTAAACTATATGCGTCGTTCAATGTTATTCTAGTATCATTAACAACGACCAAGTGCCCATAACCAAGTGCATCCGGGGATGCGCCTAGATCTTCATAGTATGAATCTGAAGTCTCATCGGCAATAGTTCCGGAGTCGCCTTTACTCCAACCAGCCCAAGGAGACTCTAGTAAACCGAGCGGGTCGAGAACAGTAAGGAAAATTTCTCTAGAATTATTAGTCGATAGATAGACCAATGCTTCAACCATCAATTGCATTTCTGCTTGATTAGCAGAACCTGTTGGGAAACTGTACATCATACCTTCAGCATTAGTTAGCGCTAATGTCGCACCACTACATGTTCTAGTATTGAGACTCGTAAAACCATTAGGGCATTGTGCTAAATCCATCATGTGAGAACCCACTTCAGTAGAACCGCTACCGAATCCAGCGGCCATAAGAGGAATGGGGATAATTCCCGCATTGACACATGCATTGTGCGCCTCTAATATCGATTGGGTGTCGTCGGAATCTCCTGCCGGATCTCCTCCGTATGGGCCTTCGTCAGAAATCGGTATCACAATTTTTGTAGCGTTTGGATTCCATTTATGGTCTAACATTGTTGGTGGATTTCCAGGTACGTTCCCTAAATTATCGTGCCAAGAGAAGCAAGCCCAAGTTGATGCAGGTCCCCAAAATTCGCTATAATAACCACCATCTGTTGGAAGATCTATAGCTCCATTAGAATACACAACTTCTGTTAATTCTCGTATTCCTCCTGAGTCATCATTTGGTTGTAATCCTAAAGCCGTTGTTCTCGGTCCTTGATTTCCACTACCGCCTGTTGAATATGCCGCTGCACAGTTTCCACTAGTTGCAGCAGATGGCCAATTACCACTCAATGCATATAGTGTCTCATATACAGTCATGTTCGCTCTTTCAAGCATTGGTTTTAATCCTTCGAAATTATAACCACTAGCAAATGAACCACCATAAAATACAGCGCACATATCGGCCCATTCTGCATTCATTGAACCTGAAGTATCGATCGGAACTACCATCTCTACCTTACCTCCACGAGTATCGTCCCAAACCACTTGGACATAATCGTCAAGATCTACGGCTACATCGGGGTGTCCCTTGTGCCCAATTATAGGTGTAAGCAATGTTTCATCGACTGCTACTATCGCAGTTCTAGCGACTATGTCGGCTTCTATCATTGCATAGTAAATCTGTGGCTGTTGGTAATATTTATCCAATTGTTCATAAGAATCTTCCCAGACAATATGTGCGTTTGACTGTGAATCTGTATCGATTGCTGGCCAATCTCTATTTTGTGTATGACGAGAAACTTCGAAGTCATCGATGACTGAAATTGATGCATCGATGGCTATGCTACCATCAAGGTCATCTTGAGATGGGTCTATGACTGTGTATTTGATTGCCCAATTTCCTGCCCTATCCGCCCAAACAATATGTGCTCTATCATTATCATCTATTGCAATATCTGGATGCCATGCTCTACTTTGACCTGCATTAGAAATTTGTGTGGCTTCAATTAGTGTCTCGCCTCTAGCATCTACTAGCTTGTAATACAAATGTTGAGTATTTCGACTCCATACGAAATGAACATTTCCTTCCGAGTCGGAATCAAGAGCGACCATTCGATCATTTTGGCCGCCTCCATTGACGATTTGGACCGCATCTGTAAGTACAACTTCGCTTGCAGTAACTTGTGGGGCAGCCATTGCGACAAATAAGCTCATTAACATCAATGTAACTATCATTACGCTGGTTCTTTCCTTGTTCCTATCCATGATTCTCACTCCAGCTAACGCTGTAACAACTTGCTTTGTCGATTCACTATACTTAACCTCGACCCTTTCGGGTCATTTTTAAATTTCTTATTCGGATAGAAATTATGCCCATTCATCTCTATCGAAACTTCGACCAAAACCGCCGGTTTCATCTATGTCGATATTCATTTTTTCTTCATCAGCAGAAGAGCTTTTTGATGTCTTCTCTAACTTTTTGGATATCCAATCATCTACCGGGCCGGGTTTACCTATTCCTGGCCCATATCCGAATTTGATCTTGTGAATAAGCGCTAATTTGGTGAGCCAGACGTGTCTCATTGTGTGCATAAATTCATTTTGAGTTAGTCCATCAAACCAAATAGGCCTTGAAAGATTGAATGCTTGGAGTGGCCCCGGAGTTTCGTCTTTTTTCCCTATATGAAGGACCCAGTCTAAATCTGCTTGAGTTAAAAGAATTCGAATATCATGTAACCAAGTTTCCCAACCATGTTGGTCCGTAGAATAATGATCTTTCATCTCTGATTGTTGGCCCTCATCTACGCGAGTTATTGAATATATTAATACTAAATTTCTATTTTTTGGTATAACGATATTGAATACATGTGCTGCCTTTGTAGGAGGATAACGAACATGTAAATGAAGGAAATTTTGAGGGTCTTTTACCTCTCTTGTTTCTAGTTTTTCACTATCAAGCCATTTTCTTATGGCATCTGCGGCCCCCGTCTCATCCATAGTCACTGATTACCGCCGCCCTATATGAGAAGTCCTAATTGTGAATTCAAATTTTTCATCAATAATTCAAATCTTGTACCATCTTCGGATTCAGATAATTTAGCTCTGACTCGAGCCGTGGCATAATCCGACCAAAGGTCGTAGCCTAGTAAAAATATTAATGATGAAATGTAGAAACTAAGAATAATGCCTACAGCAACAAAAATACCTGAGATAGAGAGTAAAGTTAAATCGGAAAGAGAGACTGCTAAGACAGATACAAATGGCCAAAAAAAGACAGGCGAAAATATTCCTGCTAAGAAGAAATATGTTGTCCTAGCATCTTGGCCTTCGTCACTTTTTTCTGCCATATAACGGGCAAGAGCCGACTGTATCCCAGAACCTATGATGCTTGGTATTAGTGTAAAGGACATCAATAATAACCCTATTAATGCATTAATTCGAGATTTAAAATTCAACTTTCTAAGTTTGTAATCCGCCCCTATCGAGCTACAATCAAGATTGTTTGAATGAAGAATTTCGGCTGCTTCGATAGCTTCAGGGAGTATTCTTTCAAAATTAGAATTCGCCTTATTATCGTCCCTTATATTTCTTGTCGAAAGTACTTCTTCACGAAGGGTTGTAAAGCGTTTTTGATTATTTATAGCCTTAAGATTGGCAAGTAGTTTCAACGCCCTAAATGTTTCCCAATCGGGAGAATCGGGAGTTAAAGGAGAAATTGCACTGAACATTTGGTCTTTCAAATCATGAACAGCCGAAGCGGGAGGCTCAATCCATTCTCCTGATGCTAATCTAGTTGATTCCTGCTTATCGAAAACTAATTTTATATCAATTGGCTTGGAATATTCTACAAAACAACCAGTTCTGAACCAGTAATGAGTTTTCCAATGAAGTCCCGTTGGTTGAATTACTGGTGGAGGATTTCCTCTCTCATTGGCTATTGCTGCTGCAACTAACGCCGCACGAGCAGCTCCCGTTCTTAATGCATGTAATTTTGAATCTTGATGGGATTTGCCTTCAGGCATTATTACTGCTCCATGCCCTCCGGCTAAACAATTAGCAATTGTTAGCATACTTCTATCATTAATTTTTCTAGCAAATTCGGGATCAGTTAATCCGGCCTCTATCTCTGCCTTTCTTAAAACTGGTTGTGCGCCATTTCTACGTGACCACCACCCTATAATAGGGCCTGTGATTAAGTCATGTCGGCCGAGGGAGATTATCCGTTTTTTTTGTGTCTTAATCATCACACCTGCGTCTACTAAGCCATTGATATGAGTTGCTACAGAGATTCTACCACCTGAATTTGGAGGGATCTTATCTGATTCAAATGTTCGAAATATTATTGAAAGCCCTGAAGAAATCATTATTCGAAATAATTGCCCAAAAAAGAAGTTCCCAGGATGGGTCCCATCGAGACTGTATGGAGCTTTTTCTAACTTTTTTCGGTTAAAATTATGTGCGGCAGCAGATAATTCAGGAAGGATTTCCGGGGCGCTGCTAGAGTCTACCACGCACTGTCGAATTGGTGTCTAGTTGAGAATACACCGGTTACTTATTTGGTTTTTAAGAGATTGAGGAGGGATACTCTTCATTTCGAATTCGACGTTCTAGCCAAATGGGGCCTCCAGGTAAAATTGACAGGAAACCGCCTAAAACCAAAGCACGAATATTCCATTCTTTTCGAATATATCCTATGCCAAGCAGAGCAATATAACTTATCCAAAGAAGTCCGTGGATTGGCCCTATGATTTCGACTAAAATTTCATTTCCACCAATATATTTCAATGGCATGGCAATGAAGAATAAGCTAATTGCTGAACCGCTTTCTGCGATACCTGTGATATTGAAAAAACGCATTTATTTACCTCAATTGATAAAAATCAATTTGTTGCGGCAGATTCTAGAATACTAAATGCCGCATTAATTTGTATTGCCCTTAGTAGTTCAGTATTCATTGCCTTGGATTCATCGGTCAGTCCTATCTGGGTGTTTTTAAGCTCCTTAATAACAGATAATGTAGATTCGTTAATACTACCCATATTTTTCGCTATTACCGAAATTTTCTTTGAAATTTCGCCTACTGACGGACCATTTGATGAATAATATTTATCAATTTTTTTGGATGTTCTGGTTAATTCTTTGGATATTTTTTCGCTGCCACCAAACTGTACCGTTTGGGACCATTTTCCGGCGTCGCTACCTGCTGCTTCTCCTGTGACTAGGTCTTCTAATTGTAAATTTCCTGACAAATATCCTTCGCCATGCATTCCAGTGTTTGCAGAACGCCCTGCTGCATAGAGTCCTGTGAACCACATAGTTTCAGACTTGAAAGTAACCCTGCCCCTATCATCAACTGGAGCACCCCCTAATGTAAACGCTACCGTTTCTGTGAGAGGGATGACATCAGATAATGGATCCAATCCGGTTCTTTCTTCGACCCTTCGAATGGTCTGAGCATACCAGATTTGAGCATCTGATTCTAAACTCCTTAAATCTAACACGCAGCCTTCGTCTGTCGTATTTTCACCAAGAGCAATGTCTTGCCCGGACTCAGTCCTATACCTCCCTCCTACGCTGAGAATGTCAATAGGAAGATGGAGATTTGTACCCCGAACAGTCAGTTGATGCTT
Organism: uncultured Candidatus Poseidoniales archaeon; assembly: GCA_902514485.1. Classification (GTDB taxonomy): domain Archaea; phylum Thermoplasmatota; class Poseidoniia; order Poseidoniales; family Thalassarchaeaceae; genus MGIIb-O2. The sequence continues at coordinate 35,358 of CABXQY010000003.1, read as the reverse complement.
AGGAATATTTGACATTCCTTGGAGTTTGATGCCGGCTGAGGCCGCTAGTGCTGCTCCGATCCCTGGCCCTTCGGACAAATCTGACCAAAGGCCTTGATACCCCTCTGTCGCCAAAATTATTGCCTTTGCTTGTATTGCAAAAACCTCGCCAGATTGTGAATTTAATACTGTAATGCCTCTTACTTGCTTATTGTCCATAACTAAAGATAATGTTTGTAAATCGGTTCTTCGGACTATTCCTCTTTTCATTACTTGTTCTTCTAAAATCCTTGTTACTTCTCGAGAGGTCGAGTCTCCACACCCTACTAGTCTAGGGCGGGTATGGCCACTTCCAGCCGAAGCAAATGGTAAACCGCCATCTCGTCTTTGAAGTACTAAGCCCCAATTCTCTAATTGCGCTAATACGTCAATTCCTTTCCCACATATTCTTGCTATAACAGATTTATCTGATGATTCGCCTCCTAGTAAAATAGTATCGTCTCGATGAGTTGTTGAGTCTACTTCATCAAAAGAAATAGCAATACCACTAACTGGTGCTGCACCCGTTGCTGAACCTATACTTCCACTGTCTATAACAATTGGTTTTGTGCCTGCATCTGAAGATGCTATCGCCGCGCGAAGGGCCGCAGGACCGCTACCAATAATTACAACATCCCAAGATTCCATGTTCTCTCGGACTCTTCGAGAAGATTCCTTCTCAAGAAGATGACGCCCCCGGCAGTATCCAAAAATTAATCATTCAGATACGGAAAGTGCCAGCCTTCGAACTTCTTCTGCCGCATCTGCCATCCTAACTCCTGCACTTTCTGGATGTAAACTGGAGGTCAAAGTCGTTTGGACGATTGTCGAAGAAAGTGTATTGCCATCATCTCCGTTTATCGTGACCTGTACTGGATGCGGCCCGGATACCGTGCTAGGCCACGCTAGACCTATCCACAAAACTAAGGCTGAATCTAATAATCCATCTAAAGTTACTACTTCTTTAATCTTGGTCCGCCTACATGGCACTCTAAGGGTTTGAACTTCTGGTTCTCCATGAGCTGTCACTATTTCGACTTCTACGGTCATATCAGAATCACTCCCGTTGTGAACCATAACAAATAAGTCCGATTGGCCATCAGAAGAACGCGGAGGCAAATCTAAATCTGTTCTCCATTTATTTTCACTCAAAATTAATTCGCCGTTCTTTGATGAATCATGTAATCTATCTATCAAACGAAACAAGCCGGGTTGCCATGCTCTGGTGTGAGCTAAGAGGCTTTGAATACTAACAATATTTATTTTTACATTGGTGTCTTTTAATTTATCCAAAGCTGATATTTTGTATACTTCTTTAATCGAACTCATCATCTCCTCGGAAGTTAATAATCCTCTATCGTTCAAATGTAAAGCAGTCAACATATGTTCTAAAGCGTCAGAAGGAGAATGACCGTCTCTGACTTTTTCTTCTAACGACATTGTCCAATCATCCCAACTTCCTGCAGTTTCAGGATCTAAATGAGCAACTAAAACATCAGTTAACACTCTATTCAAAACACTCTCATGTAAAGTAGGTGCGTGCAAAGAAAGAAGGGGGAACTTATTCGAACGCATAGGAATCGAGCCTTCCAAATAGAAAGTATTCAACCAAGATATGAAACCGAGTATTACTGAAAAACTAACTAGTATTTGCCCTAATACATATCCTGTTTCGATTTCCCACACTGCGAATAAGGATAAAGCAGATAGAATTGCTGAGAATAGCCTTACCCTTTCCCTTAATATTCTCTCATGAAGTGTATTAAGGATTCTTTCAACGCCAGGATATGCTTCTTTTGACTTGAATCCTTCAATTCGTAATTGGAGGCGGTGCCTAGCTGACATTTTGGCAAATAAAGATGAAAAATGCGGAGGTAAAAGAAGAATTGAGAGAATTGAAAAGAATATTATTGCAACCTCGACTGATGAGTATTCCCATTTCGTTAATATTACGCCAGCCGATGCAGGTGCGGCTATTGAAAACCAAAACCGGATTGAAGGCATGTACCTAATAGTGGAAATTTTAGTCCAAAATTTCCTCTGGGAATCGATTCTAGCTATCCTTTTCGAATAGGCTTTTGATTTGTTTGAATTGGTTTCGGGTTCCGCCGCATAGGGGGTTGGCAATTCTACTTGAGAGCCCTTCACGACACTACGAGGTATTCAATATCCTTGATGGCATCGGAAGATAATGTCAAAAAAAGCAGTTTTGGCCACCCTTACATTTCTTGAAGCACATGCTCTCGCGTGGCTGGGCGATTAGTGTAGTCTGGATATCACCTTGGCCTCCTAAGCCGAGAACCCGGGTTCAAATCCTGGATCGCCCGCCACTATGAAAAAGCCAGCCCATGGCTTCTTCCAGCCTTAGCAACTCTGTGAAGAAAATGTTCTATTGGGATTCTAGCATGCATAGAATTTCTTAGATTTGTATCGCAATCAGCCAATGCATCTAATATTTCACAACGAAGTTCATCTGTAATAGAAAGTCTTCTTCCTACTACAACATCGTGTATTTGAGAAACTACATCATCTGAATCTAATCCATGCTCATTCATTAACTTGTCAACCTCGGCTATTGCTCCGGTCAAAACTTTTCGATTCTTACCATTCTGTTTTTCCCATTTCCATTCCACTACTTTGCCTCTTAATGCTAATTCTAGCAGATGACGCCCTGCCTGAAGTGTCGTTGCCTGAACTAATTTATGGACTGCTGCTCGGTCGGAAGTTAGGCCCCTAGAGCTCAACATTTCTAACGTAAATATAGATTTTCGAAGATTTCCTGCACAAACATACACTATATCTCCAATTACTCCATCATTAGGGGGTATCTTTTCCTTCACGCAAATTGATTCAAGAGTAGTTATCAATTGAGGCTTCGAAGTATGAGGAATTCTAATCATCTGGGTTCTAGATCTCAATGCATCAATTATTCTACTTGGTGCTCTTGCGACTAAAATAAACCTAGATGCGTTGCCCACTGTTTCCATCATTCTACGAAGATAGGCTTGCCTTATATGTCCCAAATGGTCTGCGTCTTCTAAAACAATTAATCTACTGACTGGTAATTGTCCTTCTTTCAATTCTATTTCTTTGCCCGCTGGAGCGATATCCGATGAATTTGTTGAAATTATATTTCTATCAAATGCATCCAATGACATTCTCCCTGCCAATGTGTCCGAAGAATCTGTGCCTCCTGGTCTTAAGAAATTCTCAAATTTAGCCATCGCACCACTTGTCCTAGCTAAATCGCGACACTGCAAAACATGAGTGGTGGAACGCCAACCAGGGCCTAACATTTGTCTCGCTACCAATTTCCAAGAGGCTGTCTTGCCGACTCCTGCCGGTCCAGTAATCAGAAAATTAGGAGGAGTTGTCGAAATACTGGCTAAAGTCAACGTCTGACGCAACTTTTCAGGTATTGCCAACTCCTCGAATGTTTGAGGGGAATGTTCACTCAGCCAACTCGCCACGTCTTAGCCTCGAAGAGGAGGGTCTTGAACTGAACGTTTCTTATTCTGCTTTCAGAACCTTGTGCCGACCACCTTTACGTGGTTTTACGAATATACGATATCCACATGATCTGCAAGATTTGCCCGTAGATCCTGCTTCCGACCAAGCTAAATGGCCACATCTAAGGCATTTATATCGAATCTCTAAAGGATCCATAGTAGATTCACAATGATTGCACTTTGGTAAATCAGTTTCACTCCAAGGTCTTCTATCAGTACGGTTACACTGACGACATTTGTGAAGTATCAGTTTCTCAGCGCTCTTAGCCATAAACCGGCCGACCAGCGCACCCTTCTTCAATCTGTGGTTGAATTATTGAGTGTCGCGAGCCCTCAAACAGACATTGACAAAGTTTTCAAAAATCTTATCTCCATACTCGGAGTCATTCACTTCTGGGTGAAATTGTAGGCCAAATCTATTCTTTTGTTTGTTCTCCATTGCCTGAATTGCGCAATTATCACTTACTGCAGTAATTTTGAACCCATCGGGAGCCCTTACTACTTCGTCATTATGACTTTCCCAAACTCCTTGTTTCTCGGGAGTGTTGGCGAATAACTCGCCGCCGCCATCAACCAATTCTATTGTAGCGGCACCAAATTCGGGACGGGGGGCTTCTTGAGATTCGCCACCATAATATCCTGCCATAAATTGGTGGCCAGCGCATATACCTAGTATTGGCACATTTAATGTTAAGAATTCTGCACAATTACCCAATTCTCCCGTTAATCCTACTCTTGCAGCTCCACCTGAAAGAATTAATCCATCTACCTTTCTTAAATCTGAAAGTGGGGTTTTATTTGAAAAAATTTGGGTTTCAACTCCTAGATACCTTAGCATTCGCCATTCCCTATGAGTCCATTGGCCGCCATTATCGATTACGTCGATTACCAATTTCTCCTCTGACATAACCTAATCCAGCAGAGAGAGGGTCATGAATTATCCCCCGAAATGACTTCTAATTCGAAACCCCCTGCAGAGTGCGATTGAAATACACGACCTTTGTCGTAACGTTACTGCCCCGATGGTGTAGTGGCCTATCATGCAGCCCTGTCGAGGCTGCGACCCGGGTTCAAATCCCGGTCGGGGCGCCACTTAGAATACTAAACTAGGGCGTTAGAGAAGAACTCTGCTAATTTGGAGCTATATTCTTCTGAATTGCCCCATAAAGCATCTACATGTCCTCTTTGCTCAACATACCATGTTGTAACGTTAGCATCATTAGAAATCATTCTTTCCTCAAATGTTTCAGAATGTTCGATTGATACTCTGGGGTCTTCTTTTCCGTGTGTAAGGAATACTGGTCGGCCTTCCGCATTATCTGCTGCTTCTAGTGGTGAACGTTCAGTAAGGCTGACTCCTGCGAGCCATCCTCCAACTCTGACACCTGGTCCTGCGAAGCTAGACGGGAATCCCAATCGATCTAATTCGTTCTTTATGACTAATGGGAAGTCAAGTACGGCACTATCTAGCCACATTGCCCCTATTCCTGGTTCATCTGCAAAGGCAATTGCCGCTCCACCACCAAGTGAGAAGGCAGTCATTCCAACTTCTCCGGGTGAATATCCCTTTTCAGAAACTAACCAATCATAAGCTCCAAGGATGTCTTTGTATTCTTTTTGCCCTATACTGACATAATCGCTTACAACGTCGCTATCTCCATAATTTCTTAGATCGAAAGAAAGACTATTGATTCCTGCCTCTGCAAGATATCCTTGCATCAACAACATCTCTGGTTTGCATTTACCATTCTGAGGCATTCCGTGTGTTTGTATAACTACAGGAGCATTTGGATCAATTTCTATATACCAACCACGTAAAGTGATGCCAGATTCGCCTCTAGGTTCAAATGAAGCGTTTTCATACTGGTATTGATAATTAGATACATCGAAATTTTTTCTTATGTCAATACGCTCTTCGGAATCATTCCATGGTTCGAAACTCTCCCAATCATCGTTAGTGGTCCAATTATCGGGTGTATTAGATGCCCACATGCCACAACCAGGATTTGCGGAGATCCCTTGTGATGCGACGGTATATCCAATACCGATGTAAGCGACTGAGAACAAGAATGTAGATACTAAGAATATAGCGATTGTTTTATCTCGTTTTGTCTTGAGAACGTCCTTGATTTTCAAACGACTCATTGTTGTACGACACTAATGAGATACATAATACTAATCCTTTGTACACTTTTCAAGGCCCTTCTGCTTCTTCTTCATCTCCAAATTCGTCTAGGGTTTTATCTTGGGTATCTCGCCTTAGTTCCACGGTTCTCTCTTTCCATTCGCCTGAAATCTTATCTATGAAAGGGATTTCTATCATTTCAATGGAATCATTTTTGGCATTTTTGTCAGTTATAATGGCAAATGTTTTTCCATACAAGCGATCATATGCGTCGGCAGTAGTCTCTGTATCTACGTCTTGTGGAAATTCTAATTGACATTTTTTATGTATAACTCTAAGTTCAATTAATCTGCATAAATTCCATCGCCACATTGATTTCTCTTTCAAAAGTGGATGTTTTAAAAATTCTAATTTTTTTTCAGCGATAGAGGACTGTGTTGCTTCCTTTTTCAATAAGATTTTATCGATTAAATCATCGGTTGCTCGCTCTAATACTGGTAGATGGGCGACTACATTGTGAATTTCTTTACCTCTTATTGAGTCTATCTTTTTCCTATATTCGGGGTTGGACAAATAACTTTCAAGAAGCCTGAGTAAATATTCGCTATCTGTATGGAATAAAAGAAGTATTTGTCTCCGCATTCTATGCGTATTTCCACTAGCCGGAAGGCCTTGTGCAAACTGTTTCCTAGCACTTCTACCAGCTGGACCGGTTTGGCTATTCAATATGTCAAGGACGTTTTTGCTAATTCTTAAAGATGAGCGGGCTCTGTTTCCGAACCTTTTTTTAAGATTGTATTTATTTTCCCATCTGGTCGTATGGACTATCTTTAATTGTTTAATGACCGGTTTGGTGATGAAGTCCCTTTCTTTGGTCTTGATTGTTTTTTCACCTAGCTTCTCCCATTTCCCTGATTTATTGGTCCAGCCAATTTCTCCTTCAACGCATTCACATATTCTTTTACGGTATTTTTTCCCTTTCAAATCAAAATGTGTGCAATGAATAATATCCTCCAATGAAGGTCCCATATCACATACACTACATTTGTTACCTTCACAAATAGGGCACGGGATCTCCGTAGGAAATGACGTTCCCCCACCCTTAAATTCGCCCATACTAATAATGTGATGCACTAAGTTGATTTAAGGCTTTCAGTGATGCTTTTTTTTCTAATAGTAGTCTCTAGTGTGGGGAAAACCCCAAGGAGACAAAAATTATGAATGAAAGTAATAAAAATAACAACACGCAAGAGACTGCCTCTCGAGAGGTTCCAAGAGACCTGCCAGAGTTGGACGAAGCAGACGTCGTGGCCGCGCTAAGTCACCAAAACCTGTCCTGGGCCCATGGGTTCATGGACGCGTACAGGACTGGTGAAACGCTGTGGGTGGAGGGCGTACACATACAGAAGGTAACTGAAGATACTGTAAGGTGCATAGCAGTAGTCGACCACTGGTTGCCTTTTTCTGGCCTCATGGTGATGAAGGTGGCTTTCGAAGCTGCAAACATAGAGTTAGAGTTGGCCCCCTATACACTGGTTATGCCATACATAGCAGTCGAAGAAGGTGGCTCCGGAGATGACAATGGGAGTGTGCCTGGCTTGGAGGTGGCTTAAATGTGGATTTTTACAAAATATGGATTTTTTAGTGTAGTGCAGCATAACTCGCTTGAAGATTGTTTTCAAGTAAAATCAAGAGTGGTTGAACCACTAGAGATATTGTGGCCAGAAATGGACATAGAAGTCATAGATTGGGCCGATTATAGATTTAGAATAACAATAGAAAAAGAAAAGGTTTTTCCGATTTTATTAAAGTTGGGTCAAGAAGTTGGATATACGAGTTTCAAGGATGAGTGCCGGAGTGATCATGATTATCATGATGCTTTAGTAAAAGTATGGTCTACAATGTATAACTATCAATTAAATATGGAAAGGAGATAAAAAAAATGATAATGAAAGAAATGGAAGAAAATGATGAAGAGAATAACAAAACGATGACAGTAAGTGAACGCTTGCCCACACTAAATGAGAAGGCAGAAACGTATGCCCTATCTAATGGAAATATGTCATATCTACTAAGACAAATGGGGTGTCTCGATGGGCAATACTGGCGCATGGACGACGCAGGCATCACCCTACAAAGAGTGAACGAAAAAACCCTCAGGGTAATCACAGTAGTTGACCATAAAACTCCATACCATGTGTTAGCTATGATAAAAATGACCTGCAACAAAATAGGACTTAATCTACAGATAGACCCCTATGCTGTCGTAACGCCATACGCTCCCGTAGAAGATGTTGTCGCCCCTCCTGTCGAAGAACCTGGGCCGGAGGTGGCTTGAATGTGTCCCTATTCTATACCCGAAGCTATTGCTTTCTGGAACAAGGCCTGTAACTTCCATCGAGGGTCGGATCTCAAGTATGTATGTAAAAATCCACCTGCCTGTCAACGTACACTGGACAAGGCATTCTCAGCCGAACTAAGTTCAAAGGGGTGGGAATGATGAGTGAAGAAATAAAAATCAAAGAAAAAAGAGAACTGTTTGAATCTCTTGTACAATCATGGAATGGAACTGAAATGTGGTTTCAAGAAAGAATGCAACAATTTCCAGGAATTGTCGAAATTAATACTGATGACTGGGGTGTAAGAATAACAATAATTTCAGAATATTACAGGAAATTTAGTGTATCAGGCCGTTGGGATATTCTTAGTGTTTGGTCTTCAGGAATGTCGGCATTATATTGTGGTTGGACATTGGATAAAGAGATGATTTGGCCCGAACTTGGGATCATTCCTTCCGATAAAATTACTAATTCTGAAAAAGGAGATGGAGAATGAGGAATAGGCGGTTAGAAAAAAAAATTCAAAATGTCTTAGATTCCGGAAATAAAGTTTGGATTATTGGCGATATTCACGGATATAAAGAAACTTTGGAATCCTTGATAGATAATCTTAGTTTGGGATTGGAAGATATTGCAATTTGTCTGGGAGATATGGTAGATAGAGGCCCAGATAGTGTGGGCGTTGTAAATTTATTTATGTATGAAGATAACCTGTATTCATTGAAAGGGAACCATGAAGAAATGCTGCTGATGGATTGGCTGAAGACTGATGGTTTTGGAAATTATTCCGAAACTGGGTTTTGGTCTTCGATAAAGTCATTATCAAGAGAGGAAATGCAGAGAATTAGAAAATTTATTTCTTTACTGCCTACTGAAATCATATTAGATAAATTTAGATTAGTTCATGCAGGATATTGCGATATGCCTTATATGGCGAGTCTAGATCAACAGACAGATAATGAGAGGCTTTGGTCAAGGGATATTTTTACAGTAAATTATCCATTTGACCTAAAAAGAACTGTAATTGTTGGCCACACCATTGTTCAGAATTATGGAATTTTTGACGACCATAGGGTTTGGATTAGTAAGAAATTACTCGAAGATGGTAGGCCTTCTGCTATTGGAATCGATACAGGAGTATATCTCCAGAGAGATGCGAATCCAAGAATTTCAGCTTTTGAACTAGGTTCAGGAAAGATTATTTCGCAAAAAAGAATAGAGAGTTGATAACATGACTGAATTAAGAGATATATATGATGTAGGGGGTCACCATTGGACTAAGAATCTGTTATATGGTATCTTTCTCAATCCATGCTTCGAATGAACACAGTCGTAATGCACTACTATAATCTCTCTTGATTTTTAACTCGGGCTTCGGTTTACCGGCCGCAAGGGTAGGAAGGATTTGATTAATTTTTTGATTTACTAAGGGGATTTCGGATTCGGCAACTATTACTCTACCCCGTATCATTGAAGTGTTAGTTCGATTAAGTAAAGGCACTAACTTGGGAAGGAATTCTACTGTTCTATGTGGTAAATTGACTAATAATAAATCCCACTTTCCGGCATACTCAGGATTCAAGGAAATCTTTGTAGCATCGGCCAATCCAACTATTCTATCATCATAATACCGCTGAAGATTTCCGGATTCAATAGGATAATCTCTTTTGTCCCATCTTTGAAGATTCTCGAATAATAATTCTACGGCTGCTGAATTCAAATCGGAAGCAAGTAGGTCACCGACTAAGTCTTCTTCGGCAATCAATGTAGATAAAGCGGGACCAACTCCACAAAATGGATCACATATTGATAATGGACGATTTAGTTCGGCGCGCAATTCTTTGGCGAAACCAAGAGTTTCCAGCCTTTCTGTTTGAAGTTTAGTGGAGTAATAGGCAACTTTTGGGTCACAAGAAATATATCTTCCGGATTCTTTGATCAGAACTTTAGTACTCTTGATTTCAGAGGGAATCCTTTCAGTATATATTGTCGATTCTTTTCTACCTCCAATCACCTCTAGTTCTCTAATCCGGAATTCCCCCATTACGCCCCCATCAGATAATATCAATCTTATCGACGGATGGGCGAGGAGTTTGGCTCTCGCGATTTCCGACGTATATGACTTAATGTCATCATTTATCCTGACTACCATCATATCTCCTAAAAATTCATGAGAAGATGGCCATGATTCTTGGTATTTTGATACTACTTCTTTACCGAGTAATTCTGTTAAATGGTTCCACCAATCAGTATCTACTCTTTCATCCAATTTCCCCTCACAAATTATTATTTCAAAGTCGGAAAATGATTTCGGAAGATCAGCATCTGCCGAAGGTGAGAGGGGGATTAGTCTAGAAAAACCGTCATCTGATGAGAAAATTCTCTGTCCTTCGGCCAACCAATTATTCTCCATAATCAAAGAGAGAATATCCTCTACTTTCCTATTCGGTACTAACAAGTGCCGCATCATGTTCATCATGTGCAGAAGGCTAGGACGCTTCACCATGACGGAGACAGGTTTGCCAGCGGGCCTTTGGCTTGTAGGGCTAGGACCAGGTAATTTAGACTACATGAGTAAGTATGCTAGTGATATTGCAAAGTCATGTTCTAGGCGTTATTTAGAAGGTTATACTGCAATTTTACCTCCAAAACAAGAAGAAAGACTAGAGTCTGTGATAGGAAAATGGGAACGGATGATGAGGCCCGATATAGAAAACCCAGATGAATTGTTGAAAATGGCCAAAGAAATCCCCGTTGCTCTTTTAATCGTAGGAGATCCTATGCAAGCAACGACGCATGTCGATTTAGAAGCAAGATGTGATGAATTGGGAATTAATTTTAATGTAGTTCCCGGAATCACTGCGACGGCGCTTGCAGTATCTCTATCTGGATTACAATCGTATCGATTTGGAAGACAAGTCACCATTCCTTTTTCTTACGGTGAATACTTGCCGCATTCACCTCTGGAAATGATTTGTAAAAATTATGAAAATAAATTACACACACTTGTATTATTAGATTTGGACCCAACTGGAATGGGGGTGGTCAATCCAACGCCAATGAAGCCAGCCGAGGCAATCGCCCTCCTAACAAAGATGGCGAATAAAATTTTGCAAGAAACTTCAACATTTGAAATATTAAAAAAACCGGTCGATGAATGGAATGGGATTTTATTGACTGATATCTCTATGGAAGAGGAGAAAGTTAGGGCGGGAAATCTTTCTCAACTTTCTAAATTAAAAGATGGGTGGATACACTGTATGATTATACCGTCGGATATGAATGACAATGAGTTAGAGGCCTTTGAAAGAAGGAAGAATGGTTGAACCTTTAATCGACGAACTCAAGGGTAGGAATCGTTTCGCTAGTTTGTATAATATGGCAGGTCCCGCTGAAGTTAGTTTTCCTGGCGATAAAAATCGCAGAAAAAAAGTACGAGTGAGGGGCATAAAACAAGCATCTAAACAGATTCAAGAAAGGTTAGAAAAAGATTTAGATTCGCTAATAGAAGACCCTTTGATATTTCTACCAAAAATAAATGTTAATTTAGGAAAACCTCGAAGAGATATGATGGCTGCTAGTTTGAAAGAAATAGACTATGTTGCATCAAAGAGACACGACAGAAGATGGTTAGCAAAAAGAATGGTGAAGAGAAGAGGTTGCGTGATATCTCGCTCATTAGCTGGAAGTCTGTTAGCTGCATTAGATGGGGATCATTCCACCGTATCTGTGTTCAACAATCCGGTTTATGGGTCATCTAGTTTCATTAGAAGAGGTAATGGCAAACAATCGCATCAAGCAGGCATTCAGAATTTTAATAATCATAAACTCAGATTATTAGTTTGGGATGATCATGCAAAATCTGGACATTGGTTTTTCTCTTGGAAAAACGGATTTGAATACACCGGATTATCCCCTTTAGCTCCAGATGACTGGATTGAATCCGCCCTAAATAATGCATCAATAAAGTTCTCCGGTGACGAAATAAGGTGGTCTAAAGGTCTAGATGAAGAAACTGTTACTAATGAAATGTTCACTGACTCAGGATGGTTGAAAATTACATTTCAGAATGGGGTCGTTGCAGGATTGTCACAAAGTTCTCTCTCAAAACCCGATGAGGCTTTTATTCCCTCGATTGCATTAACAATGCTTCCTCCTAAAATTTCTGAAATTGTAGAGGCAGAATGGATTTGGAGACCGACTGGATGGCCCGAAGACAAACCTCTACCTCCAAAGGGGTTGGAAAAATTAGAGGAAATAATTTTGGCTTGGATGTCTATGACTTTGGACGATTCAGTTTTAGCTAGGGAATGTAGAATCAGTATTCTCAATTCCATAGAAGACGGTTATGTATGTGGAAATAATTGGTTTGATAGTGAAGGTAAAAATGAATTATTAGAATATTTGTCAGGTAGTGAGAATGAAAAAGAGGCAATTTCAACGATACTAGATAATTTGGATTCTGGGATACACGTCAGACAAGATGGTCAAACTTTCGATTTGGAAGACGATGTTGTGAGATTTGAGGAAAGTTCATGCCACCCCCTACTGGTTTCTTTATGGGAAGAATATGGAATGGTTGTTCTTGAAAAAATGTTCGATTTAAACGGTGAAAAAGCGGATTTAATTTACAAAAAACAGTTACAGAGAAAGCAAGGTTTTGGCGCCTTTTTAAGAGAATTAGATGCGAATCTTTCTACTGCTAAAAAACTCGATTTATTACCATGGAAGACAAATGAGTTACCAGTACCTCTAAACTTTGCAGATAAATTAATTCGAAAAGCAGGAGATCATGGAATCGCTTCTACGGTTTCAATGGCTAGAAAAGGCAGTGGTTTAGAATCATCCATGGGTTGGGCTTGGTTGGTTGTTCACGATAGAACCGAGTCAGATGCCTGGAGATTCGATTCGTCTTCACGAGACAAGGGGAGTGATTGGGTTCCGGCTCTAAAGATGCTATGGGATTCTGCAGAAAAAATATTACTGCATAATCAAAAAGATGCTAGAAAGGATTACATTGTTGCTATGGAGAAACTCGCAGAAATATCAGGTGCAGGGAAATTATCTAAACCATAAATTAAATTTTTAGGCCAATACTATCCAAATTGCTACAGCTAGTAAAGAAGAACCCATAATTCTGTTTAGTAATTTAGCGGATTTAGGTGTAGAAAATAACTTCCTCAACTGAGTCCCGAATGCAGCCCATGACATTACTGCTGGGAGCCCAAAAAGTAAATTTAGAAGAACAAGCATTGCCTTGGCAGCAAAGGTTGCTCCGAACAGATGGCCAAATTGAGTCATTAAAACTAAGAAATGTATCCATGCTTTTCCATTGACTATTTGAATAATAGATCCTGTTCTTATCCCTAACCTGGAGCTTTCTTTTTCATCTTCAGACAAAGGAGAAGATTGCCAGACTTTGTAACCAAGATATGCAATATATCCTGCCCCAACGTATGTTAATATATCAAAAAAAGACTGGTTTTTTTCTATAAAAACAGTTGCACCGCCGACAAATAACCCCAGTGTAGACCAACCTATTGCCATACCCATAATCAAAGGTAATGTATTTCGAAAACCATACTGCGAACCATGTGCTGCACAAAGAACATTATTGGGACCAGGGGTAAAACACATTGGCACAATAAAAACTAGAGCAGCAATTAGCAAATCTGTTTCCATTGAGATCACTTAAGCACGGGATTCTAACTCTACACCTGCTGCAAGTAATGCTTGCTCGATGTCGTTCCAGATATCTTCCACATCTTCGATACCAACGCTCATTCGAACGAAGCCAGGGATTACTCCTGCTTCCATCCTAACTTCTTCTGGTACGAACATATGGCTCGAATTAAATGGGCATTCAACAAGAGTCTCTACACCTCCAAGACTTGTTGCTTCTAGTGTTATTTTCAAAGATTTCATGAATTTTAGAGCGGCTGCATCGCCACCCTTCACCACATAAGCTAACATACCATTTCCTTTGGGAATTATTTTCTTTGCTAATTCATAATCATCATAATCCGGTAAAGAAATATGATTTACACTGTGAATCATTGGGTGTTGAGAGAGTCTCTTTGCTAACTCGGCCGCATTTGATACGTGTATTGGCATTCGTGCATGTAAAGTCCTCATACCTCTTTCTAACAGATAGCACATATGGGGATCGGCTGCACCTCCAAAGTGTACTTTCTTCGGGAATATTTGTGCAACTAAATCTTTCTTACCTACGACAAATCCAGCTATTAAATCTGAATGCCCCCCTAAATATTTAGTTCCTGAGTGTATTACTAAATCAAAACCATGTTCTACAGGATTACACCCCCAAGGAGATGCAAATGTATTATCAACAACAGAGATGAGATTGTTTTTCTTTGCTATTTCTGCCATAGCATCTAAATCACAAACTTTCAGAACGGGATTAGATATTGTTTCGACATATATCATTTTGGTATTTTCTTGGATTGCAGCCTCATATGAAGAAGGGTCGCGCATATCTGCCATCGTGACTTCTATGCCAAAACGAGGTAGGTCTTCTGTTAGTAGGCCATAAGTTCCCCCATATACATCGGGGCTGGCTATTACATGATCTCCACTAGATAACAATCCGAGCAAAGTGGTTGATACTGCCGCCATTCCACTGGCAAAAGTTTCTCCGTCTTCAGCACCTTCCATTGCAACTAATTTTGCAGCAACAGCTTCGGAATTAACACTGGATAACCTAGCGTAGAGCATTGCGTGCTGAGCACCTGCCGCCCAACCAGCATATCTCTCATCTGTTAAGTGATAAGTAGATGAAAGGAAAACGGGGGTATTTACACCACCTCCTATTGGATTTGTTCCTGAATGTACTGCTTTGGTTGCAAACTTTTTGTCGGTTTCATCACTTGCCATGTATGTCGGAAGGGGTATTGATAAATCAACTAAACGGCGAATAAAAATCGTTGTTGTCGAAAAAATGACGGTTAGAGAGACATTTGCCGACTTTATGACGGAAATATTAAGAGTAGGGGGTAATTCCGTTAATTATGCCTTTTTCTAATTTAGATGCTAAAGATGCAGGTATTCTAAAAATGCTAAATCAAGACTCTAGAGCGACGACTCAAGCAATTGCCGATGCCCTAGATATGCCGAGAGTTACTGTACATGATAGGATTAGAAGATTACAAGAGAGGAATATAATCGATAAATTTACTGTGGAAGTAAATCGTAAAGAATTGGGTTGGCCGCTTCACGGTTTTATATTGGCTAATTGGGTCGGACAGAGAGATGAAATTGATCGGCGTTTTGTCGCTGAAGAGATTTGTAAAATGCCATTTGTTGTCGGACTTCATATTGTTACGGGGCAGTGGGATTTTATTGTCGAAGTGGTGGCAAAAGATATGGCTAATTTAGGAGATTCCATACTCGATCAATTATCAAATATTGAAGGAGTAGGCCATACGCAAACATTAGTTTCATTTTACAGCTTTTCGGGAGCGGCTAAGTCTCTAGGTTGACCTTTTCTTCAGGAATACTCCAAATACTGGTAATTTGTAAACATAATGCCACTATTGGACCTATTAATATTGCAAATATTATCGTACCGATACCAAAAATACCGCCTAATTTCCATCCAATTCCAAGTGCTATGATTTCTATTGTTGTCCTCACTCTACCTATTGGTACTTCAGTGATTCTTTGAATACCTGTCATCCAACCATCTCGTGGACCTGGCCCTAGGTTTGCAGTCAAATAAAATCCACTACCGATTCCAACAAAAATAGTTCCAATTAATACTTGAAATACCTGTAATACTTGATCTTCGGGATGAGGGAGGATGGGTTCCATTACGTCTATTGCAACTGCAATTAAAATTGCATTTAATATAGTTCCAACACCTGGTTTTTCCTTGAGTGGGATCCATAAAAATAAGACTACAACGCTAACAAAAAATGTCGCCTGGCCTATTGTGCAGCCTAATTGATTGGAAATTCCTTGGGCTAACACAGTCCATGGTGCAACACCTAGTCCTGCGGCTATAATCACAGCATCTCCAGTGCCAAATATCCATAAACCTATTATTAAAATTATTAGAGTTTTTAATTTTGGCCGAATTGACATTGGGTTGTCGGAACTCCAAGTAGTTGTTGGAACTTTTTTGGCTAATTTAAACAAGGGCTACTCACCTTTCACCCAATGAGAATATTCTTTTGTAGATTCAGCAGCCCAGCACAATATTTTAGGAATATCATAAGGATGTTCGGACTTAATTTTAGATATCACTTTATTCTTCGAATTTTCAGTAGTAAATAGCTGAACTTTCCATTCGGAGATACTTTCTATTTTATCTTCCCAACGATAAATTGAGGTTATCTTTTCTATATTTACACATGCTACTAATTTTGTATCGATCATTGATTGGCTCCAATGACCGATTTCTGCTTCGTTTAACTTGCCGGATAGTGTTGTTTCAACAACGTACACTGTATCTACCATAGTATATCGTAAGCCGCTTTCTAATATAGCCTATAGCATATATTCAATTCCTGTGTATGCTTCCGAAGTTACGGCGAGAAGATGGACGAATGGAAAAAACCTATTGATTCGGGAAAAATTCCTGAGTCAGGGGCGCATTTTGATGTGATTGTTGTTGGAGGGGGGCCCGGCGGGTCTGCTGCTGCTGCTTACAATGCTTTGAATGGTTGTAAAGTTCTTCTAATTGAGAAAGAAATATGGCCAAGAGATAAAATCTGTGGTGACGCAGTTGGCGGAAAATCTCTTTCTCATGTCAAAGAATTAGGAGTTTTGGATATGATTGAGTCGACCCCTCACTATGTTGTCGATTCTATAGTATTCGGCAGTGCAAACGGAGCCGAAGTACGTGTCATGCTTCCTGAAGAAGCATATGAAAAAATGGGATTGCAATCTGGTTATTCTTTACCAAGAATGCAATTTGATTATATGATGTTTAAGAGAGCGCAAGAAATCGTCAGAGAAAACGGCGGTGCAGTAATTCAAGGATTTTCTGTTAACGAAATAAAAGTAGAAAAAACCGAAAATACCCATAAAATTACTGGAATCACTGGGAACATTGGGGGCGCAAGGTCAGGTAATGAAAACATGTCTTTCACTTCTGCTATTACTATAGGCGCTGGTGGCTATAATTGCCCTGTTTCTCGAGTAATTACTGAATTACATGGCGAGGATCATAGAGATGATGATCATTTCTGCGGAGGATATCGCGAATATTGGGACAATGTAGAAGGTTTAGGTGGAGAAAAAGGGGCCATTGAAATACATTTCATAGACGAAGTTTTGCCAGGGTACTTTTGGTTATTCCCAGTACAGGGAAATAGAGTTAATGTCGGAATTGGTATGTTAATTTCTGAGCATAGAAAATTAAAAGGAGATAAAAAGAAATCTTTAAAGAAAATACAAAAATGGGTGATTAATGAACATCCTAGATTTAAAGATAGATTTGCTAATTCGACTTTGGTTCCAGGGTCGGGAAAAGGATGGCAGTTGCCTTTCGGCTCTCCGAGGAAAAATCCGTCACCTCTCTATCAACCTAGAAGAGCTGCTATGGCGGGAGCAATGTGTGTAGGGGATGCTGCGAGTTTAGTAGACCCATTCAGTGGAGAAGGGATCGGGAACGCTTTACTGTCAGCAAAATTAACTGCATCACATTTTGATAAAGATCTTCATAAAGAGGGTTTTACTGAAGATGCTGGTATCGAATATATGGTCGCACTATGGGCGGCTTTGGGGTCGGAATTAACAAATTCAAAGACATTGCAAAAAGTCATGAAATGGAAACTCTTGACTAATTGGTTTGTTAAGAAGGCATCAAAGAAAGAGGAGATTGGAAAAATGATGTCTGAAATGATTGCTAGTAAAGAAAGTCAGACAAAATTATGGAGTCCGTGGTTTTTGATGAAGACATTATTGCTTCCTTAGGGGTTTTATTTTATGCGAACTTTAACTTCAAATTTAGAACATATAGAAGCAATTTTTCTTGATTTAGATGGGACCATATATATGGGAGATAATTTGATAGAAGGTGCTATTGATTTTTTAAATCGTATAGAAGATAGGGGGATAAAAAGATATTTTTTATCTAATAATTCAAGTAAATCGGTCAATCAATATTTGACAAAATTAGAAAAAATGGGAATACCGGTTAGTAAGGAGGAGGTGTTGCTTTCAACACATGACCTATTGTCCTGGCTAAAATTAGAAAATATCTCAGAAACATACCTCGTTGGAACAGAAGGAATGAGGATGATGTTAGAAGAGGTCGGAATAAATACGGACTCAGAAGATCCCCAATTTGTAGTATTGGGATATGATACAGAGATAACTTATGAAAAGTTAACTAAAGGTTCTATTTATTTACAGAAAGGAGTGCCTTTGGTGGTCAGTCATCCAGATATGGTTTGTCCCTCTCCTGATGGAGGTTTGCCCGATACTGGGGCTTATATGGCATTGTTCGAAGCAACGACTGGGGTCGTCCCTACTCACATATGTGGAAAGCCTAATCCTGGAATGATTTTACATAAAATTAACGAATTAAACTTAGATTTAGATGCTTGTGCAATGGTTGGAGATAGATTGTACACTGATATGGAAATGGCAGACAGAGCGGGGGTCCATGGAATTTTGGTTCTATCCGGAGAAGCAACAAGAGATGATGCTGAAAAGGCACCTCAGCAACCAAGTTTGATTGTTGATTCTGTATCGTCTTTATGTTGACCGATTGTTATAATCAGTCATCCCAGTTCTTTTAATATCAAAAGTAATTCGGGCCGCTATGGAAGGAACTACTGATCCCTCTGTTTTACAAGATAGGTTATACTACAAAATTGGCGGTTTTGTTTATGATAATGCTAAAGTTGTATTAATTGCTACTTTACTTTTAGGAGTTGGGCTTGCTGGGTTAATCACTCTGGAACCTAAATATATCGAAGGGTTCGGCGAAGGCGATCTGGAATCCGTTCATGGATGGGATGCTATCGCAACAGGTTTTGCTGATGAAAATGAAAGTTCTTATGAGGTTTTTTATGTTCTCTTTCATCACCCAAGTGGAAACTCTAGTGACGAAGAAGTTAGAACGGCAATGGAAGAAACTGTTAGGGTGTTCCAAACTAATGAAGATGTTTCAATATATTACCCGTGGTTCACTAATGAGGCAAATAAATCGAATCTAATTAGTACAATTGATGAATCTTGGTCTAGAATACGTATACAAGTTAACTTAGATAGAGAAGATTCGAAGGTTTTGCTAAAGGAAACTATTGAGAGTTTAGATTTGCCAGAAGATGCGCCCGAAGGAATGGAAAAATGGGTTACTGGAAACTTGGCTATTGATGTTGTATTCGACTTAACGCTTGAAGAAGAATTAATCAAAGCTGAATTGATTTCTGCACCCCTTACCTTACTTATCTTACTACTCGTGTTTGGCAGTCTTGTTGCGGCTGGTTTACCTGTTCTAACTGGCATCTACACGGTCATTGCAGCTGTGGGTATTGTTACGGGTCTAACATATATTTTTGATGATATCACGATTTATGCAAATAATATTGTATCATTATTAGGTATTGGGTTGAGCGTGGATTATTCATTATTCATAGTTAACCGATTCAGGGAAGAGTTGCGTAGAGGAAGAGACCATAGAACAGCAATTGCAATGACTAGTGCAACTGCGGGCAGGGCTATTTTCTTCTCTGCAATGACTGTAATGGTTGGATTGATGGGCATGTTATTTTTCGAAAACACTGGCTTACCATCACTGGGTTGGGGGGGGATATGTGCCGCACTTGTTGCTTTGGTTTCATCAGTAGTTCTTTTACCAGCGATATTGTCCTTGTTAGGAGATAGAATAAATTCATTGAAGGTCCCTTTCTCAATGACCGATACTACCAAAGAAGATGGTTTTTGGTCATGGATTGCTGAGAGAGTAATGAAACGCCCTTTTTCAGTACTGGTCCCAGCGGTAATGGTTTTACTAATCGCTGGTTCTCCTTTTCTTCAAGCAGATTGGGGCATAACCACATACAAGGCTTTGAGCCCGGATGATGAATCGAGAAATGGTTTGGAGTTGACAGATGTTTATTGGCCGGAAAATACCGGAAATACTGCTCAAATTGTTTTTGAAATTGGGGAAAATGTTGATCCTTTCTCAGAAGAAAATATTCGTGACTTATACAATTTTTCAAAAGAAATTATGACTATTAAACATACTAGTTATGTATACACGTATGTGCATTTTAATTCGTCGATGAGCCAGGATGAGGTGATTGCGTTTTGGAATAATTCTGATGACGGAGATTTGTCTTCTGAGGACGCGCGCGTTCTAGATTTACAGAGAAAATACCACATTGAAAGTTACGTAGGAGATAACGTAATTTTAGTAATAGTTGGAATAGAAGGGGAACAATCTAGTGAAGATTCTAGAAATGTTGTGAACAGTATTCGGGCTCTTGAAAGTAAGAATGACCAATTCGGTAACCAGAGCACTGTTAATGTGGCCGGCATTGCAGCATATAATCAAGATATTTTGGATGCGGTTGCTGAGAACATGCCAATTGCTTTGGCGTTTATTCTGATTTCGAGCTATGTCCTTATCTTCTTACAAGTTAGGTCTGTGGTTTTACCACTAAAAGCGCTAGTAATGAATGTACTATCCGTCAGTGCTTCGTTCGGAGTATTAGTATGGATTTTCCAAGAAGGTAATGGTGCAGAATTACTAAATTTCACACCTCAACCTATTGACCCTACTACTCCTGTAATGATTTTTGCAATTTTATTTGGATTGAGTATGGATTATGAAGTTTTGATGTTGTCAAGAATCCATGAAGAGTGGGAGCGGACCAAGGATAATACAAAGGCAGTAGCAGTTGGATTGCAAAAGAGTGGGAGGATAATCACATCCGCAGCTTTAGTTATGATAACTGTGTTTTCTGCATTCGGTATTTCTTCAGTTGTTCTGATGAAACAATTCGGTTTTATGCTTGCATTGGGCGTTGCCGTTGATGCTAGTATAGTCAGAGCATTGGTTGTCCCTTCGACGATGCGATTAATGGGCGACATAAATTGGTGGGCTCCTAATTGGTTGTCAAAGAAGGATGACCAATCAGAGGAAGAGTAAGTACACTAAGTCGAAGTGCTAGGCCTGTTTCGAAAGGGTATGGGCGCTGATCTCGTAGTAGTTACTGGAGCCAGTGGATACATCGGAAGCCATGTTGTTTCCAATTTATTATCTAAAGGAAAAAATGTAAGGGCTACTGTCAGAGATGTAAACGACCTCGAAAGGGTCGAACATCTCAAAAATCTCAAAATTGAAGAGAATGGTAGTTTAGAAATTGTGGAAATGGATCTTTTCGATTCTAAAAGCGTGGATTCCGCTATGACTGGGGCGACTGATGTCATACATACTGCTGCTGCTGTAATAGTTCGATCAAAAAATCCTCAAGCAAAAATTGTTGATCCGAGTGTTATTGGTACAAAAAATGTGATTTCTGCAATTGAGAAAAGTGGTACAATTGAGAGATTCGTTCATACCTCATCTACTGCAGCAATTCGGCCTGAAAAATGGGAAAATGGTGTTACTCTTACGGCTAAAACATTCGCTTCGGATGCAACTTTAGAAGAAAACCCTTATGGTTTGGCAAAATATAGTGCCGAAATGATTGTAAGAGATTGGCACGACAATCTAGAAGATTCGGAGAAAATAAAAATGATTACTATCCACCCTTGTATGGTCTTTGGACCTCCACTTTCTTCGAGGCATTTGAGTGGATCGTTATCTGTAATAATGATGCTTATGAGAAGAGAATTGCCATTAATATTGCCCATGCAGATAAATATAGTAGATGTTAGAGATGTTGCTGAAGCTCATGTGAGAGCGCTAACAATGGGAGAAAATAAGGGAAGATATCTCACTGTTGCAGGAGAAATGATGTGGAGTGATATTTCTAAACTCCTGAAAAAGAAATATTCTAACAGAAAATGGCCAATTAGACAATTGCCTTACTTTATTGCATTGATAGTTTGCGCGTTTCATCCAAAAGTCAGTATTTCATGGGCTAAAAGGCATTTGAAAAATAAATTGTATTGGGATGCGACTCCGGCTGAAAATGATTTAGAAATGAAGTGGAAGAGCCTGGATGAAACAATAATTGATACGATTCCAAATATTATAGATAATGGTTGGGAATAACTGTACTTACACAATGATACGGTGTATGTTTTATGCTATTGTAAATTCGGAAACATATGCGTACTCTTACAATCATGATCGGTTTGTTGATGATTGTTCCTACTTTATCTGGCTGTTTCGCAGGAGAAAAAATAGAAAATATTGAAGAAAGTGGGCCTTTTTCTTTTGAAGAAGGTGAAATTTCAATAACGACTTGGTATCATTATCCGGGTACTGTTTCTAATCCAATCGCTGTCGATGCTACGAACCCTGATGCTGTTTTAGGCGCTAATTTATCTGTAAATCTTTCTGGAAATAATATCCCATTTTACGCATCAGGGACCTATTATGGAACAGGTTGGGATACCTTCGAGCCTACTCTCGGCATTACTTCTTCTGGAGCTATATTTTTTACAAATTATAATGGATTGGGAGATGGGACGCATATCATCCGTTCCACTGATCAAGGTTTGAGTTGGGAGGATGTAGGTCCATTCGGAATGAGTGACGATCAAGGACAAACGCCTAACTCTAATGATCCGTATCTTTATGTTGATAAATTCAATGATAAATTGGTTAAATTCGATATGCACGCTCTTACTGCTATGTTCGTTGAATATTCTGATGATGATGGAGAGACTTGGAGTACCCCTTTCCCGGTTGAAGGATACTATGCTCCACAGGATCATCAGAGTATTGCATCTATGCCCCACTCTAATGCAATAGTTGGGGATGTCGTATATGTTTACTGTATCAATACTGGTTCACCTGCTGCTGGCGCGCAATGCTCAAGATCTCTTGATGGCGGACATACTTGGGATGCTCAACAAATAGGATATCCTACAGAGAGCTTTGGCAATCAGTGCTCTGGCTTACACGGACATGTTGCTGGTGGTTCGGATGGTTGGGTTTACCGCGGTAATCCTTCTTGTGAAGGTCCGGCAGTCTATGCATCCAGCGATGGAGGGTACACTTGGAGTGAGCATACCATTACCACTGAAGTTGGTATGCAACAAGGTTGGCATTCACACGAAGTTGCTACCGCTGTTGATGAAGGGGGAAATATTCATGCTACTTGGATATCAACTGATCAAATGATTTGGTATGCTAACTCCCAAGACCATGGTGAATCCTGGGGGAGTCCTTTGATGGTTTCAGCGCCTGGAATAAAAGAGACCGGTTTTCCAACAATTTTTGCTGGAGATTCAGGTAGAGTAGTAATTGGATATATTGGAGAAATGAACGATGTCACAGCAAATAATAGCACCTCAGGAGGAGTTGGTTGGGGTGGCTACATGGCAATTATGACTGATGCATTCAATGATGTCCCACTGATTACTAGTATAGCAGTAAATCTTCCTGGAGACCCTTTAGATGATACGTCTGATTGTGGTAATGTTAGATGTGGTGGCTTCGGAGATTTCATAGATGTTGAAATTGATGATGAGGGGCGGCCTTGGGTGGCTTTGGCGCATAATACCGCTGGATTTCAAGAGGCCATTATTGGTACATTCGTGACTGGTCCAGCACTTTATGGTGATTTGATTAGCCTACCTGAACTACCCCTTGGAGGTAATTCAACTCTAAAGATGTCATGATTTATTATCCGTTATTCTGATGTATGCAGTGCTTTTGCGAGGGGTGTGCGTACAATAGCCGGTTGCTTGGTCCTGCTTCTCTTAGCCCCTATGATATCTGGTTGTTTTGCGGGGAATGCGGTCGAAGAAATCAAAGAAAATAGTCCCTTTGATAATCTCTGCCCAAATGGAATTGCTAACAATACATGGTACCATTACCCCGGAGCTATTAACGCTCTAGTTGTTCCACATATTATTAACGGGACTTCGGTTTTACAGGGCGAAAATATCCCTATATGTACAGAAGGGACATATTACGGCATTGGATTTTCAACTTTCGAGCCCACTATTGGAATTACTTCAAAGGATAATATCTACATGAGCAGTTATGGGAACGGGGTTGCTGGTGCGACTGCGATTATTCAATGCAGTAATCTTTTCCAGATGACTAATGTTTCAGATTATACTTGTCAAGATGTTTACTCTCCTACGTTAATTCCAGTAGGGAACTCCAATGATCCCTATGTATACGTAGATCCTTGGACTGATCGAATAATGAAATTTGATATGCACGCACTATTAGGAATGACGGTTGAGACCTCAGATGATGAGGGGGAAACTTGGTCACCATTCCCCACTGGTGCTTCAGGCACTTCAATTCAAGATCATCAAACAATTGCTTCTTCTCCTTATCCTGCGCCTTTACATCCAACAACGTGGGTATTTTGCATCAATGGAAACTGGCAGTCGCCATTGTGTTCTTCGAGTTTTGACGGAGGGTTAACTTGGACTCAACAGGTTCCCGGTGCTCCGGCGAATTGTAACAGTGGGGGTTTGACTGGTCATATGGTAGGAGCTAATGATGGTAATTTCTATAGAGGAAATCCTAGTTGCGATGGAGAAGGATATTCGATTTACAGGTCCACTAACGGTGGTCTGACCTGGACTGAGCACGAACTCCCCACTGATGATACCGGTACAGCTGCTACTTGGAATGCGGAAGAAGCACAAATCTATCCGGATGAAGAAAATAATCTACATGCCATGTGGATGGGTGTAGACGATTTACCATATTATTCATACTCTTTAGATCAAGGAGATTCTTGGAGCGGGCCGATGATGATAGCTCCTCCGGGCCTGAATGGAACCGGTTTTCCTGCTGTCGCTGCAGGAGATAGTGGCCGTGTTGCCTTTGCATATCTTGGAGACACCGGAGGAGATACTTGGAATGGCTATATTTCTGTTATGACCGATTCGTTTAGTGACACGCCTCTAATCACCACCGTTCAAGTGAATAACTTTGGTGACCCCTTGAGTTTAGAGCCTGGTTGTGGATACAATAGATGTGGAGGATTTGGTGATTTCATAGATATTCTAGTCGACAGTTATGGAAGACCCTGGTTCGGCCTTTCTCATAACATTGGAAATGGTATTACCGACGAAGGGATATATGGGACTATGATGCTTGGTCCAAGCCTCAGGGGATCGACTGTTCCTCTGAATCCTCTACCAGAAGGTGGATTTCCCACTTTGGCTTGAGTTCAGAACTCCGTGGACCAAATTTCAATACCTTGTATAATGAATCCTATTGCAAATATAAGCATCGCAATTCCACATAATGATAATGCATTTTTATACATTTTAACTGAAATGTTGCCTCGAGTTTTGTCAAAAATATATGCTATGAAAGTCTTGACTAATATTATTGAAATCAAGAATGATAGAGCATATGCAATAGGGGCTAATGGTTCTTCCTTAGCGGCAGTTGCCATCAAAGGCCCACCAATCAAAAACCAAAATACATACACGTTTGGGTTCAATAGATTTGTCAAAAGTCCTCTTTGAAATGCTCCTTTAGCGTCTATAAGTAATTCATCACTAGCTGGAGGCTGTATTGAAAAACAGTCGATCCCCATCTTGATAAGGAATATTCCCCCAACTATTGAGATTGTAAAAAGTGCGAATGGTTGAGTGGCAAACCATCCTGCGGCGAATAGACTGATGATTACTAATGGGCCGTCTGTAAATATTGGTGCCGCTGCCGTCCAAGCACCCGCTCTAAGGCCGCCTGAAAGTGTCTCCTTGATTACCATAGTAAGAAGAGGGCCTGGCTTAATTCCTTCTACAATGCCCAAAGTAACACCGGCTAAAGCCAATGCCAATATTAAATCAGTTTCCATATTACCCTCATCTACCTACGTGATGCTAGTTTTGCAAGAAGTTCTAGTATTTCCAAATATAACCAAATTAATGTGACTAATAATCCAAAGGCTGCTCGCCATTCCAACTGTTTTGGTGCGCCTCTTTCGACGCCTCTTTCGATAAAATCAAAATCTGCAACTAAACATAATGAGGCGATTCCTACGACAAATACAGAAAATGCAATACCAACAATCCCATTACCATGTATTAAAGGAACTTCAAAACCTACAAAAGAGCCTATAAATGAAGCAAGATATATTAGCAAAATTGCAACCATAGAAGAAGTTACTGCGATTTGCATGTTCTTATTCCAAGAAATTAAGCCCGCGCGATATATGGAAAGCATAACGCCTAGAATTAAGAGAGTCAATACCGCTGCTATGATTCCTAAACCAGGGGCATCTACTTGTTTCTCGATTATCCAAGTTATGCCTCCAAGAAATAAACCCTGACATACTGCATACGTACAAATTAATATTGGATTCATTGAACCGGAAAATATTATTATCAGTGCAACTACAAATCCAACTATAGCACCTAAGAAAGTTAAGAATAGAGAGATAGGAACTGTGAGATAAACTGCAATTGCAGTAAGTGTGACGATTGTTAATAATAACGCTGTTTTGTCCACCACGCCGTTCATTGACATCAAATTTGATTCGCTATCTTCCCACCAAGAGGCTTCTTTGTAAGCACTTTTTTCAAAAGTTGAGTCATTTAGTGCGGGGTTCCCTGAACGGTACATGACTCAACCTCAAAGGGTAGTCATACTCAAATCTTAGCCCTACAAATACTAGTTTAGTAGTTCTTTAAGGTGTAATCCTGTGTAACTGCCCTTCACCTTGATTATTTTTTCAGGGGGGCCTTCTGCCACTATTAGTCCGCCTAATTCTCCTCCTTCAGGCCCTAAATCAATGACCCAATCCGCGCATTTAATGACGTCAAGATGATGCTCTATTACTATCACTGTGTGTCCATTTCGGCGTAGACGAAGGAGGACCTCTGTCAGTTGGTGGACATCGAATAATGAAAGCCCTGTTGTCGGTTCATCTAGAATATAAACAGTGTGACTTCTGGTGGGGCGGTGTAATTCTGATGCTAGTTTTACTCGTTGGGCTTCTCCACCTGATAGCGTTGTCGCTGGTTGCCCTAATCGAACATAACCCAAGCCTACATCCTTCAAAGTAGTAAGAATTCTATGTAGAGATTTTTGGTTTTCAAAGAACAATACTGCTTCGGCCACTGACATTTCTAAGATTTCTTGGATTGTTTTTCCCTTCCACTCAACTTCTAGAGTTTCTCTTGTATATCGCTTACCTTTACAAACATCACAAGTCACCCATACATCAGGTAAAAAATTCATCTCTAATTTTATTGAGCCTGCGCCCTTACAGGATTCACATCGGCCCCCTTTTACATTAAAAGAAAATTGACCTGGCATATATCCTCTTTCCTTTGCCATTATTGTTTCAGCGAATAAATTCCTAATATGTCCGAATGCCCCCGTGTAAGTCGCCGCATTCGAACGCGGGGTACGGCCAATTGGAGATTGATCTATGACAATTGTTTTGTCTATTTCTTCAAATCCTTCGATACTATCATGCCGCCCAGGTGATGCATCGGTACCATGTATTTCACGAAGTAGAGTAGGGGCCAATGTAGAGGCGATTAACGAGGATTTTCCTGAACCTGAAACGCCTGTGATTGCTACTACACAACCAAGAGGAATTGAGACATCTATGTTTTGTAAATTGTTTTCTCTGGCTCCACGGATATGTAACCATTTATTTTCTTCGGGTATTTTTCTATCATCTGGAATTGGTATACTTTTCTTTCCAGACAAATAAGCCCCAGTTATACTTTCATCGTTAGAAAATAGTTCATCTAATTCACCGCTAACTAATACTTTGCCGCCTTCCTTACCGGCGCCAGGTCCAATGTCTACAAGCCAATCAGCTTGTTTGAGAGTTGCCTCATCGTGTTCAACTACAAGTAAGGTGTTTCCTAAAGTTGTAAGTTCTCTGAGAGTTGCTAAAAGCCTGTCGTTATCTCTTGGGTGTAAACCTATACTGGGCTCATCTAAAACATACATTACTCCAGTTAATCTTGTACCAATCTGGGTGGCTAATCTAATTCTCTGGGATTCTCCTCCTGAAAGTGTACTTGCTCGACGGTCCAATGTCAAATAATCTAAACCTACTAATGCAAGGAACCTGAGTCGAGCCTCTATTTCTTTGATTATTTCCGTTCCAATAAATATTGAACGTTCAGAAAGTTGATTTGTCATTGTAATTATTTTGCTACTTGGTTTGTCTCGACCTAATTTTTCCCATGTATCATCTAAGTCTCCTGCTCGCCAATATTGAACTACGGCTAGTGCTTCTAAAACACTGCAGGAGGATATCGCAGGTAATGAAACGCCTCCGACTATTACTTTACTAACTGCATTATTTAATTTCTTACCTTGGCAATCAGGACATGGTTCATCGTTCATGAAAGATGTCATCCTAGATCTTGTTCTATCAGATGAAGTTTCATTATAAGTTCTACGTATTCTATTGAATACGCCTTCCCACGGCCTCATCATTTGATACGAAGAGCCTTTTTCAGACGTGAATTCAAAGGATATCATTGTGCCCCCCGAGCCATAAAGTAAGATATCTTGTTCATCATCATTCAAATCTCCAAACTTCACATTAGAAGAGATGCCGTAGTGCTCGCAAACCTGCCTCATTTGACTTTTGTACCACCCCGACATCATCGAAGATCTGAATGGACGAATACATCCTTCTTCTACAGAAGCAGTTCGATCGATGACTAAATCTGGAGAAAATTCTCTTTGTACACCCAGTCCTTGACAATTTGGACATGCCCCCAGGGGATTATTGAAAGAAAATACTCTTGGCGACATTTCAGGTAAAAAGGCGCCGTGTTCAGGACAAGCAAATTCTTCAGAATATGGTGTTACTTGGCCTTTTTCTGTTTTTTCGGCCTGTTCGTTTCTACTGTTCTTACTCTTTGGCTTATCTAAACTTTCTATTGCAATGGTTCCGGCACCTAAGTGTAATCCTGACTCTATTGCTTCTGTCAATCTTTGTCTATTGGCTCGATTGATTTTTAATCTATCAATTCTAACATCAACATCATGCCTCAGATTCTTTTCTAATTCCGGGGGGTTTTCAAAACTAGCCATACGGCCATTAATTTTACCTTCTAAGTATCCTTGTTCGACAAGCCCTTTGAATAAATCTACATGAGTTCCTTTTCGATTACGGATTGTAGGGCTCCAAATTGCGATTGCGTGCTCTTCAAAACGCCACATCGCGTCATCTACTATTTCTTGTACAGTTCTTCTTGCTACTTCGCGGCCGCAATCGGGGCAATGTGGGATTCCAACTCTTGCCCAAAGTAATCTCATATAATCCATAATTTCAGTTACTGTCGCAACGGTAGACCTGGGATTATGACTACCTTGTTTCTGATCTATACTTATAGCGGGTGAAAGCCCCTCTATCGAGTCGCAATCCGGTTTTTTCATCTGACCTAGAAATTGTCGTGCATATGAACTCAGACTTTCTACATATCTCCGTTGACCTTCAGCATACAGAGTATCGAATGCAAGGCTGGATTTACCCGAACCAGAAACTCCTGAAATAACTACAAATTTTCCTCTTGGGATTTCAACATCGATATCTTGCAGATTATGCGTTCTAGCGCCTTTGACCTCAATCCAGCCATGATTAGTTGCTAGTTTTTTTTGCTTGGAAGCCATCTTCTACGTACCTCTGTGTAGTATTCGAAATATTGGCCGCCCTTGAAGACATGTATTCTTTTTTCTTTCAATTTAGCCAGAACGCTTCTATTATTTCACCAGCATTAGCGTCGTAATTTGGTGGCAGCAAAGTAACCCCATTATGTGCAACCATGCTGTGAATATTTCCACTTCCTTGATGAGTGTGTGTGGTCGCAGTTAACCCTTTTTCACCATTTACAATTCTTATCCTGCGGAGACAGGTTTTTCCAACGGCTCCTTTAACACTATCTAGTATTTTTACAGATACCTTTCTTCCCAAACGGGGTTTTGAATCTTCATCTGCTTGAAATGATGCCCTAAACCATGGACAAATAATCATCAAGAATACTAAGTGGCTGCTGACAGGATTTCCAGGTAAGCCAAATATTGGCGTTTTTCTCCATTTTCCAAAAATAGGTGGGCCTCCTGGCCGCATTTTTATACGCCAAAAATTAATTTCACCCTCCAATTCCATTATCTTTCTTACAATATCAAAATCTCCCATTGAAACCCCTCCGCTAGTTATTATCAAATCACAATTTTTTGCAGCTTCATCTAATGATTTTCTCAATATATCAAGAGAATCTACTACTGCGGGATAACGGATTGGCGTGCCCCCCATTTTTCTAACTAAGTCGGCTATTCCAAAAGAGTTTGATTCATATATCTGCCAATTATTTATTTCGAAACCTGGAGGGATTAATTCATCCCCTGTACTAATTATCCCTATGATAGGTTTGCAGAATACTGGAATACAATCATATCCCATTGTAGCTACAAGCGAAATCGAAGGCGCGTCCATAAAGTGGCCTTTTGAAAGTATAACTTCCCCTTCTGAAATATTCTCTCCTTTTAATCGAATATAATTTTCTCGTGCTGGCCCTGAAATTATTACTTTATTTCCGTGTATCTCACTATCTTCTACCATAACTATTGCATTCGCTCCCCGAGGAATTGGGGCTCCTGTCATAATCTTACACGCCTCTCCTGAGTTAACAGATGGCGGAGAAGATCCTCCTGCTTTACTAATTCCGACGATAGATAAATTGATACTTTTACTCTCTAGAAAATCTTCCTTTCTGACTGCCCATCCATCCATTGCCGAGTTATCAAATCTCGGATCATTTACTTTCGACACTAAGGGTTCGGCTAAAATTCTACCATGAGAATCATCTAAAAGAATTGTCTCTATAGACAATTCTTTTTTCTCTTTTTGGACTAAAGAAATTGCTCTTTCCAAGGTTATTCCTCTCTCCATAGGCATATCGAGAATGTCTAAGCACATGAATAATGTGTTTGAATTGATAATGGTGTTCTTCAAATATTATTTATCATTAGGACACTTTGTGTTTACGGAAGCAGATTTTTTAATTCTTCTAGCATTATTTTTCGTTGCACTATTATACTCTAGTGTAGGGCATGGAGGTGCTTCTGGATATTTGGCAGTATTATCCTTGACTATTTACGGAGAATATGATAGTAGTTGGCTGAAACAGCACGCTTGGTGCCTAAATTTAGTCGTTGCTAGTATAGCCTTTTATCACTATAGAAAGGCTGGTTTTCATATTCCAAAACTTACATTACCGTTTGTTTTGGCGAGTATCCCTTTTGCAATTATTGGAGGATACATGAAAGTCGATGGCGCAATTTATGACACTCTCCTCTCTGTTACTCTGATATGGGCGGCGTACAAATTATTCCAAACTAAGGAGAATAGTGATGAAGAAGATTTTGTTGTTCCAGAATATTCAGTTGCTGTGCCAGTGGGAGCTGGGGTCGGCCTAATGAGTGGTTTCATTGGCGTGGGCGGAGGAATTTTTCTTTCACCTGTGATATTGCTTAAAAAATGGGCAACGCCCAAAACAACTGCTGCAACAGCATCTCTCTTTATCTTACTAAATTCTATCTCAGGATTATTTGGTGCGAGTATTTCGGGACAATTGGACATCGAGTTTGAAATTTTATTGCCATTTGTTTTTGCAGTATTAATTGGTGGCTACTTAGGTTCAAAATATGGCTCTCAAGTAGCACAACAATCAGCAATTAGATATTTGCTTATTTCAGTACTAGTAATTGCTTCAATAAGAAGAATGTTCATACTTGTAGTTTAGATTATATTCCAACCATATCAGAATGTCCACATTCAGGATAAGCGCAGATAACTTTGTAACGCTCTCTCTTGGGCCTAGGGATTCTCATTGTCGAACCGCACATTGAACATTGGTGAGTTACTATCTCTGGTTCGGCGGGAGTAGGTTCTTCATAGTCTTCGAATGATTCTGCCATTGCTGTCCAACCTATTTGATCCGTGTAACTATCTTCTTGGTCTGTTATTTTCTTTTGCCTTAGTCCGAGTTTTGTGTTTATTTTTATTCTTCGGCGTTTTTTCTTCTTAGGAGCTGGTTTTCCTTTTGGTTTTCCTTTTGGTTTTCCTTTTGGTTTTCCTTTTGGTTTTCCTTTTGGTGGTGCTGGTTTTTTCTTTTGTGGTTGAGAGGGTTTTGAAGGCGATTTAGGGGGCCTTTGTGGAGGCTTTGGTGGTGGTGGTGGAGCCTTATCTGCCATGACTATCCTCTATTGGCAAAGCGGGGGACTCTTTCAAAGAATCGGGGGCATGATATCCTTTTTATGGTTCTATGCAGGATATTTAATCAATGAAATGCAAGGGATGGGATGTAATTTTTCTCTGGCACCTAAACCTTCTAATTCTATAACAAACAAATTTGAAATCACTTCTCCTCCTAACTGCTCACATAATTTGGTACAAGCTTCTACTGTCCCTCCTGTCGCAAGAAGATCGTCGATGATTATTACCCTTTGGCCAGCAGATATTGCATCTTCATGCATTTCCAAAATGTTCGTACCATATTCCAAAGAATACTCGATTTGTATTTTTTTGAATGGAAGTTTTCCAGGTTTTCTAACCGGAATAAAACCTATTCCTAAATGCGCTGCTAATAATGAGCCGAAGATAAATCCGCGAGATTCTGGCCCTAAAATTAAATCGGGTTTGAGATTGTTTGTTTGTATTATTTCAGAGAAATTCTCTGTTATTTTTTCCAACAAGTCTCCGTCGGAAAGAATTGGGGAAATGTCCCGAAACAATATACCTTCTATCGGAAAGTTTGGCACTGTCCTTATTGTCTTTCGAAGAATTTCTGTAATATTGTTTGACATGCTAATCGCTCGTTTAGAGAAGGGGAGGAGCCCCGGATCTAAGACCCGGGGCCCTTTACGTTCCTAATTTAAATTAATTAGAATCCTAATATGCCGAGAATCCAACCAAAGGTAGATTCGTCTCCAGGCCCTATGTAGAACATTATCATCAATACGCAAAGAATGCCCATGACTTTATTGATCTCATCGAACTTGCCCATACCTGCTTTGATAGCTACCCATGAGATAATACCCCATGCAATACCATCTGCAATTGAGTAAGTGAATGGCATCATCACCATTGTAATGAAAGCTGGTAATGCCATCTCCGCGTCATGCCAATCGATATCTGCTGCCTGCCTCATCATCATTGCGCCTACAATTACTAAAGCGGATGCCATAGCATACTGAGGTATTGCTGCAAATAAATCTGTGAAAAACAGTCCGGAAAGCATTAGCACACCAACTGTAACGGCAACCAATCCTGTCTTTCCACCGTCTTCAACACCCGCTGCTGATTCAATGTATGTGGTCGTAGTACTAGTACCTAGCATACCTCCTACGATTGTTGCAGCTGCATCTGACATGAATGCTTCATTGGAGTTCATTAACTCGTCGTTTTCGTCGACGTATCCTGCTTGTCGGCCGACGGAATAAAGAGTACCTGACGTATCAAATATATCTACGAAAAGGAAGGCAATCATAACAAGAAGGAAGTCGCCCATGTTTGACTTTTCTAGAGCGCCCATTCCTGCGTCACCAAATGCTGCAAAGAGCGTGGTTTCAGGCATTGAAGGCATGCTGACTATTGATGCTAATGCAGGTGCAGTTGCTTCGTGTCCGCCCCATCCCGGTGCGCCTTCGAAGTAGAAGTTGTAAGGATCTGATGCCCCTACAGCCCAACCATATACTGATGCCACGATAATACCGTAAATCATAGCACCTCTGATGCCACGAGCCATTAGTACTGCTATTGCGATTAGAGCTAACATTCCTATTATTGCTCCTTCTTGGTGGAGACCATAACTTCCTAATTCGAGATATCCGTCTTGAACCACGTCACAAACCATTGAGTCTGTTGCAGCGTCATAATGGTCTTCTAAACAAAATCCATCGGGAATACCGTATGATGTTGCGCCCCACTTTTCTGTATCTGCGATATTTACAAGCGTTGCACCATCATCTCGGATCCAACCCATTTCTCTCAAACCAATGATTGAAAGGAACATTCCGATACCCGCACCAGTTGCTATCTTGAGATCGGTTGGTATTGAATTTATCATTGCTGTTCTCCAACCTACTTGAGGTAGAGACATTATCATAAATAGAATACCTTCTACAAATACTGCAAATAATGCAACTTCCCAAGCAATACCCATTCCTAATACGACACCGAATGTGAAGTATGCGTTAAGCCCCATTCCTGGTGCCAAGGCAAAGGGTAAATTTGCCCACAATCCCATAACAGTACAGCCGATAAAGGCCGCTACTGCTGTGGCGAAGAGTATGTCTGCGAAGGCTGTGGCATTACCTGCATCTGTACCATCACCAATTGCTACTGTTAGCATTGCTGGGTTTACTAGCAGGATATATGCCATTGTTAGGAAGGTTGTGAACCCTGCTCTAATCTCGCCATCGAAGGTTCCGCCCTTCTCTGTATATCCAAAATATTCGTCTGCTTTTGCGTTTTCCATCTTTTTCACCTGTTTTCTTTCTTCAGGACGTGGCCTGATTAAGTCTTCCTTATTACATAAGGCCTATGAATTGTTCGGAGCCCTTGAATCAAGAATTAATCAGGATAGGAGTGCCATTAACCGGTAAATGGATTTTGATTTTTTCACCCATTTCGGAAAAAATAACATCTCGACTTTCTTCCGGGGCATGAAATAATATCATGTTTTGAGGGTTACAACCATTCGCAAAATCGCATAATTCACTATGTCCCGCATGGTTTGATAATTGAAATTGAGATACTTCTAAATCAATTTGTGTCATGTTACCAAATATGCTTATTTTACCTTCATCGAGTAGTTTTCTTCCTCCCGAATTTTCTGCCTGATAACCAGTTATTAAAATCCCATTTGCTTGATCGTTTCTAAGACGGTTTAGATACCAAAGAGCTGGCCCTCCGTCCAACATTCCACTTGTAGTTACTATTACATCTGCTTGAAGGGCCTTTTTTCGATCTGATTTACTGGAAACTTTTTTCGTCCATTTCCATACTTCTTCTAAGGTACTCGGATCACGAATATGTTGAGGGTTATCGAACCATTTTCTTGTCAGCCTAGTCCCCATTCCGTCGTAATGTACATTCAATTCGGGCACCTCTCGATGGAGAATTCTGAGAATATCTTGACCTCTTCCTGATGCAAATGCAGGTACTAATGCCACTCCTCCTCTTCTGACTATATTCTTAACTGCAGTTACAAATTTATTTTCTTCTTCTTCTCTATTTGGATGGTT
>CABXQY010000002.1 GCA_902514485.1 uncultured Candidatus Poseidoniales archaeon | reverse complement strand
AACTGGGTTACAATATCCTGACTCTGTACAAGATCTCATTGGTGAGCCAATTCGCCTTTCGTTAGGCGCAGAAGACACCTCTTTCCATGGGATGGGTCGAGAAGATATAGATGTCAGATGTTTAGGTATGGGACGTCCTTTTGTTATTGAAATTAAAAAACCAGCAACTAGGTTAGCTAATCTTGAAGAAATTCAAAAAGCAGTTAACGAAAATGCAATCGATAAGGTCGAAATTAATAGTTTGAGGTGGTCAGATCGTCGTGAGGTAGTTAAAGTCAAAGAGAGTCGTTCTGAGAAATCATATACAATACGATTCAAAGTAGAAGATATACCAGATGAAGAGATGGCAATCAAAGCAATCTCCTCCCTTTCAGGTGTAGAATTATCTCAAGAAACTCCCAAGCGTGTTTCTCATCGCCGTGCGGCTAAAAATAGGAAAAGAAAAGTAGTTTCACTTTCTGATATTATTGTTGAAGATGATGAAATCCAATTTTCTGTTAGATGTGAGGCTGGGACGTATGTCAAGGAGCTCGTTCACTCCGACGAAGGCCGAACAGTACCCTCAGTTCGTAGTGTGTTAGGGGACAAAGAATGTACAGTTCTTTGGCTAGATGTTGAAGATATTCACTATGATTGAGTATTTTATCAAATCCGAGTCCTTAAGAATACGAGGCAGGTCGACCGCTTCCAAGACCTATGGTCTGTAAGGTGATATCATGGTAACAAGGACGCATGGACAACGCCAAGGAACACGTTCAATTCTTAAGAAAAGTAAGCGTGACAAAGGTCGAGTCTTCATTAATAGAGTAATGTACCCGTATGCAGAAGGAGACAGAGTTGCTATTGTTTTAGATGGTGCCCAGCACAAAGGTATGCCCCACCGTAGATTCCAAGGTAGAACTGGCATTATTGCTGGAAAGCAAGGTCGAGCTTATGTTGTTAATTTCAAAGACGGTAATATGAAAAAGACCGTAGTTGCTCGCCCTGAGCATCTTAAACCAATTAAGGATTGATTTTAATGACTGAAAAAGAATTTGTAGATTTTGCTACTGTACGTGAACTTTTATCTGATGCGCGCGAAAGACGAGGAGATCTTTCGTACGAGCAAATCATGGCTCTTCAACATGCAGAGTGGGCAGCATCCACTAATCGTGGTGGAACAAAAACGGATCCTAAGGTTTTCGTTGCATTATACAATGCTCTATCTGAAAATGAAAAATTATCACAATATCCAGAAATATGTTCTAAATTAGCAGAATTAACTCCATTAAACGTCAAAGGAGTTAGAGTTATAATTTCAAGTAAAAGAATTGCAATGGATACTTCAGAGGTTGAAGATATCATTACTACCATCCGCCAACACGTACTTTGAGTGTAGAAATCTGTGTTTCTTCAATGAATTAATTCTTGAATAAAGACCTGTCTGAGGTGGTTGAGCGTAATGCATGCGAGTTCCCCTTCTGAGGCCGGAGATGGTTCTGTATCTCCTTTTTCTGGTGAAACACACCTGAGAATATTAGACATGTCCGATAGAAGGCCTGTTGGTCATGAAGTACACGCATTAACAGAACCATCTCTATACTTGGTTCGTGCTAAAGTATTAGTCAAAGATGGCGTAAGTAATGGTACAAAAGTAGCAGTGGCTGAAAATAAACTAGGGCCAATGTCTCTACTACGATATCGTGATCTTTCAACAACTAGTGAAGATGAACTTCTCAATGAGTTAGTTGGCGCCATAAGGGACAATTCTGAACTACATCTTGGTTTCTATAATCGTGCTAATAATATTTCTCTGAAAGTGCATGCTTTCCAACTTCTCCCTGGAATAGGCAAGTCTAAGGCACAAAAAATGGTACAATCTCGCGGGATGGCAGGGTGGATGGAATTTTCAGAAGTTGATGAGGCCTGTGAGATAGATTCAGTTAAATTACTAGCAGAGAGATATCTTATCGAAATCGAAGATCCTCTAAACAATCGTAGCATTCTTGATCATCTAATACGTACGTCTAATTAATTAGGAATTAACATGGATGATTTAACCCCCCGGCTCCTTGTCGATTTACTTAGAGACCATATTGTTCCTGACAAATCATTGGGCCAGCATTTTCTTTTAGATACGAAAGTAATATCTCGTTCTATTGAAATTTGTAGTGAAGAGGGTTTTCCAATTAATTCGGAATCTAAGATTCTTGAGATAGGGCCTGGTCCAGGTTCATTGACTCTCTATCTTTTGAGACATGATGCTCATGTTTGTGGAATAGAAATTGATGAAGAAGCGATTCTTCATTTAGATAGAGTATTCGGAGATGCCGATGGCCAACTAGAAATCATATCTGGCGATGCTCTTAAGCTAAATTGGCCTATTGGTTTAACACACATAGTGGCAAATTTACCTTATCAAATCTCAAGCCCAGTTCTTGATAAAATTCAACAATATCATCTTAAAAACCCTCTCAATGTTATTGTATTACTTGTTCAAGATGAATTCGCAGAGCGAATGTCCATGGAACATTTTGGTTCATTAAGCCCTCTAGGGCTATCTTTATGGCTTGATTTTGATGTTAAATTAGACAAAAAAGTACCTGGTGGTGCTTTTAGCCCTGCTCCTCGAGTTAATTCCCGAATTGTCACTTTGATACCTGTAGATCGTTCTCAAGAGAATGGAGATATTTCTCGCAAGATGTTTAAGATAATAACTCAACATTGTTTCTCAAGTCGCCGGAAAAAAATTAGAACTTTATTATCTCAGGTTCCTCGAAGAATTAGCCGAATAAAAGGATGGCATAAATCACGTTGGAAGTTAGCAGTGGAAGATTTATTTGAAAATCCTCCTGATGCATTTTCTAATGAATGGTTTGACAACAGGCCAGATATGTTAGAACCTGAAGAATGGGCAATAATTGCTAATAGAATATCTTCATTTAACGAATAAATAAGATAATTTTGACCGTGACTTGATATTATACGCATGGTTCGGCGGGACTACTGCGCAGCAGACATACATTCGCGCAAGGGGGCATTAATATGGCAAAGAAGGACACCTATCTCGCATTATTACGTCGTGGGATAGATGAAAAAACTGCTCAAATTCTGTCAGATGGTGGAATCAAGGTCGGTGATTTGAAAAGTCTTGATGTCGAGACATTAACTAATAACTACGGTCTCAAAAAAGAGATAGCAACTTCAGTATTAGATGCGGTAAAATCTGGCCCCCGTTCTTCATCAAAGCAGAGGTATCTTGCAGATGTTCTTTCGGATACTGGTGGTCCAAAGAAAGTTGATAAGATTGAAGAGCAGAGATTTAAGAGAGAACAGAAAGATTTGCACTCAGAACTTCTTGAAAAGAAAGAGCAGTTAAGAATTGCTAGAGTAGAGCAGTTTCGTGAAAAGAAGTTAGTGATGAATAGATTGGGTAAGACAGTTGAACTCATAGTTAA
This sequence comes from uncultured Candidatus Poseidoniales archaeon, assembly GCA_902514485.1. Classification (GTDB taxonomy): domain Archaea; phylum Thermoplasmatota; class Poseidoniia; order Poseidoniales; family Thalassarchaeaceae; genus MGIIb-O2. Next base: position 47,967 of record CABXQY010000002.1, on the reverse strand, counting down.
ATTAGAAAATACCTTTGATGAAGAGGGTAAGGATGAACAGCGTACAAAACTCAGGGATCAACTAGAGACTAGAGGACTTGAGGCCGCTAGAGATCATGAATTATTGGATTTATCAGGAACTCCTCAAGATATAGTTGATTTCCGACGTAAGATAGCTCCCGTATTGTGTATGCATGCATGTCCAGAATGTGGGGAAGAGATAGATCCTCGTGGAGGCAATGTCATGGAAGATATGACTGACTTTGTTTTGATTTGCTGGGATTGTGAGAAAGAGTTCCGAGCACCTATGGCAGAAGTCGTAGATAATAAATTAGAAAATGGAGATAGGTTAACAATTGATCCACAGAGAGGCCCAAGATTGGAAGTATTCCAACCTCCTAAGAAATCAGAATCACTTAGTGTTGATGACTTAATTAAAAGAGACCTAAAGAAGACAGGGGCATCTTTCGCGGAAGTTGAAGCAGCAGTTGAAGCGAGTAAGTTATCTGGAGGATTAATGAGTATCGAAGATTGGATTGAACAGAAAATCGCAGACAAAGGATATATCCAAGCTCAAGAACACAGAGAAGAATTCATTCTTGCCACTGGTGCAGGTGCTACTAAATTTAACAAATGGATGAAGAAAGCAGGACTATATTTCAACAAACAAACAGGCCGTTGGACTCGCTGGGAAGACCGTTGAGAATCATTCTGATTCAAATTCGCCTATTGGATGGATTGAAGATACCCTTCTCTATGGGTTAATCATGGCTATAGTCCGCTTCTTCCGTGGAAGGTTGCTTCTGCGTTCTATTGAACTCAAAGAAGATGAGTTTCTAGTAGAGGCTGCAGATCGTGCGGGAATCGATATACCTAGAAATTGTACATCTGGAAATTGCGGAACTTGTCTTGTAAGATTAGTCTCTGGAAATGTTCCGTATCCCGAACCTCTACCTCCTGGTCTAGATGAATTTTTAATCGAAGAGGGAGGTATTCTTTCTTGTTGTATGATACCAGAAGGCGCCTGTGATATTGACGTTATTCCGCCATTATGAGGGTTAAATTATGGTTGACTGGAATAATCAAGAATTTTTATTAATTCTGGCTTTTGATATTTTAGCTGTAACATTTGCTCTATGGTGGTTATCTAGGCGTGTTAAGTCGAAAATAGATGAAGTCAATTTAAGAAAATCGAAGAGATGGGAAAGAGACGAAAAATAATTTCGACTATTCGTTTATTGCAGCAGTCCATCTTTTTGCTTGTGGTATTGAAACTACTTCAATGTGACAGGCTAGAATCCCCTTTGTAGAAGTGATTTCCTTTCTTAATTCAATCAAGTCATTAATACAACACGGACAGTAGGGATGTGTAGGTTTTACCCAAAGTTCTGCAATGCCCGATTCACTTATTTCGACGCCCTTCAAAATTTCCTTATCTTTGAATAACTTACCATGTGGCTCCTTCCTTTCCCTGAGAATTTTAGCTAATCGGCGTTGAACCGCATTAGATGCTTGAGACACGACACGCCGTAGAGGTATTGGGAATTAGTATAATCGCTTGATTGTTTAATTCCAGTCTGTAAATAATGGAAAAGAATCTCCCATTGTTAGGCATTCCATGCCATCTCTAGTTCTTACAAAGGTGTCCTCAGTTCCTATACAACCATCTGGATATATTACTTTAGGCTCTATTGCCATAGTCCCTCCAATGCACAAAGGTCGGTCAAATCCATTTGCAATTACGGGCGTTTCGTCCAATTCTAATCCTACTGAATGCCCTAAGAAGTGAGATTTATCCGGATACATTCCCATGAGATTTTCTGAATATCCCATTTCGTTTGCCATTAAACTTCCAATTTCCCAAGTTTTAGAGCAATCATCTCCCCGAGAAAGGCTTGAAACTAGTGCTTTACGAATTTCGACCATGTGATCGAGCCTTTCCATCCATTTACTATCTAGGGCACCTGCGCTAAACATACGTGTGCAATCAGATACATATCCACGGTGTAGATGAACAATATCTACTGTGACTGGAGAATTAGATTTGACTTTGGCATGCCCTGATCCAAGAGATGATATTGGGCTTGCGCCAACTCCTCCAATTGCAGAATCAAAGTATGACGGTATAGATGCAGAATCACCAGCGACAATCACAACTCTGTCGCAATCCATAGGCCATTTCCTCATCCTTATTCTTCCCCCGAAGCCTGCTTTCCTACTAACTTCATCAGCAACTGCAGCCATTTGCAGTTCCGTCTTCCCTAATCCTCCTTTTTCTTTGATTGATTCGAACATTTCTTTGTTAATCCGTCCACTCTCTCGAAGCATTTCAATTTCCCAATCTGACTTCATTTCTCTCAAGCCATACATTATTGATGTACAATCTTTTGATTCACCAACTAGTGATTTCATCTTGTTGGATATGAATTTCCAACGATTATGAGGAATTTTCTCTTCTAATGTCGCAGGTTTTTCGGTTCCCCCCATTTCTCTAATAGAATCCGCTAAGTCTGTCATTCTTGGTTGAACAATAACAGGATCAGGGCAATCATCTCCTCCGGATTCAAATTTAGCTCTTTCAAGTGATCTTTTCACCCAATGAATCGTTTGTACATCAGAATCTTTTCCACCGATTAGAATAATTCCGTTTTGTCTTCCACCAGTTAGCCAATATAATTCCACAGGATCATCGATAAGAGCGGACTCAATCCCATTTTCTGATAGTGCGACTGACAATCTGGCTCTACGGTTTTCTAATTCTTGTACAGGGACTCTCCAATCGGCGCCTTCTGGTCCGACCAATCCTCTCATATCCCATACCATGCATTGTGCGTGGGAGTGTCAATCACAAAGGTATTGCTGAAGGGATGTAAGGACAATTCAACCATTACGGTCAAAGAGTCTTAGCCTGTGGGCCTGAACGTGAGTGGCGTCCTTACACTGGACGATGTCGGTCTTGGCGGCAAAGTAGTCCTGTATCGTGTAGACGTAAATTCTCCACTAGAACCATCAACAGGTGCCTTCCTTGATGATAGTAGATTAAGAGCAATTTTACCTACTCTTAGGTCATTACAGAATTCTAAGGTTGTTATGATAGGCCATCAATCAAGACCTGGTAAGAATGATTTCACAGATATGTCGCAACATGCAGATAGAATATCTCGATTAATTGGTAAAAAAGTACATTTCATATCAGACATTTGTGGAGATAAAGCAATTACCGCTATTCAAAAACTCAAGATAGGCGAGATGTTATTTTTAGATAATATTAGAATGCATGACGATGAGAATTCTATGAAGAAAGCGTCGCCGGAGGAAACCGCTACTTCTGAAATTGTACAAAAGTTAGCTCCTTTGATTGATGTTTACGTAACAGATGCTTTTGCTGCTGCTCATCGAAATTCCCCATCACTCACCGGTTTTTCAGAAATCGTTCCTTGTATCGCTGGAAGATTAATGGCTAAAGAAATAGATAATCTACAAATCGCAGTAAATGACCCTCCTCGCCCATATATTGCCATATTGGGTGGTACGAAGTGTGATGATTCATTGCGTGTAGCTAAGAATTTAATCGATAAGGAGATAATTGACTCAATCCCAGTTGTTGGTGTTGTCGGTAATATGATGCTGTGGGCTAGTGGAGTGGATATTGGTGAGGGTAATAAATCATTTATTCGGAATACTTTAGGTGATAATTTTGAAGAAACATGGGAAATGGCCGTTTATCTTCATGATAATCACTCAGAATATTTTCTCTTACCTGCCGATGTAGCTGTAGAATTAAATGGAGATAGAATTGCTATGATGGTAGATGATTTACCCACAGATAATCCAATATATGATATTGGAATCCAAACATTACAAGAAATAAGTCCTCTATTGATTAATGCCGGGTGTATTCTGTGGAACGGCCCAGCATCTTATTTCGAACTACCTGGATTTGCCTTTGGGACAATTGAGATTCTAAATATGTGTATCGAATCATCTGCCGTTACCATTGTGGGTGGAGGGCATACCAGTTCATTAGTTAGTAATAGGGGTGCAGTAGATCAAGTAACTCACAACAGTACTGGTGGAGGTGCTTGCCTCACTATGCTTTCAGGAGGGTTCATGCCAGTCATAGATTCCTTAAATCGTTCAAATAATAAATTTCGTCCAATTCTAGAAGCTTTAGGCATTAAAAAATAAATCTAAATCGTCCCAAATTCTAAGTGTATTAACTTATCAGACACTTGTATGAGCGAAGGTGGGGATGATGTATTTTCAGGTAAAGTAGGGACGCAACCACAAATGGTGAATGTTCAACCAGCAGGTACAATGATGTACGTTGAGAGAAGTTCCGCTCCTCAGGTAATAGGAGTTTTAGTTATTATTTATGGTGTATTAATGACACTTGGCGCTTTATCTTCAGTATTTGGTTTATTCGCCCCTGCTGATGAAGGCGGTTTGCCGGCATGGTTGATAATAGGACAAATGTTGACAGGTTTAATTCTCAGTGTTGCTACTGCTTATGCCGGTTTTCTGATATATTCCTATAAAAAACAAGGTATCTGGATATCCTTGGGGGCTATAGCGGCTGGGTGGATAATTAATTCCATTTGGACTTATTTAAGTACGGATTATCTGTTGACTTCAACCCCTGAAGCTTCTGAATTTAGTGGATTGTCCGAGTTAATAGGCGGTGCTTCAGCAATATGCAGCCTATTTTGTGCTGGTATTTGCGGGATTATCGTCGCAATGCCATTATTCCTTTCAAATCATGGAATGGAATGATTGTTAATCGGTAATAGTATGAGTAGTCTAATTTTTGATACTTTTAAGATTCTCTTGACAGCGTTGGTAATTTTTGCAGTAGCTCAGTTAAGTCAGAGAGATACATTGCTTGCAGCAGTACTTGCATCTATACCATTAGTTAGTGTTCTCGCAATGATGTGGATGAATCAAGACGGCGCTACTAGTGAAGAAATAATTATGTTCTCAAGAGATATTGTTTGGTTGGTTCTTCCATCATTATTATTATTTATTGTGATGCCAGAATTAATTGAGCGCGGATGGAATTTTTATCCAGCACTTGGTAGCGGACTATGCGCTACAGTAATTGGGTATTTTTTAATGATTGAATTAATGAATAAATTTCAATCAATAAGTTAAGATTCATGAAATTTCTTTAAGTTAATCACAGATCCTAGTCTATGTTCCACATCTTCTTTAATTTTCTTAAGCCCTTCTTCACTAGTAGCCTCTGCTCTCATTACGAGTATAGGTTCAGTATTACTTGGTCGACAGAGATACCATCCTTTAGGATATCTAACTCTTACTCCATCTACAGTAGATTGTTGTAAATCCGTGAAGGCATTAGAAACTATTTCCATTGTTTCTTCTCTATCTTTAGTAAGTGGAACTTTAGCCTCTCCTGTTGATGCATAATCTGGTAGATCTATAAACCAATCTGAGAACAATGGTCCACCTTCTTCAGGGGATTTTTCTCTACCTATTATTTCGAGCAGCCTCGCTGTATTATACAATGAATCATCAAATCCTGGCCATCTATCATTAAGGAAGAAGTGACCTGACATTTCTCCAGCCAGAGGTGAATCGGGATTGTTTCTTAATTCTCTTTTCATAAACGAATGCCCTGTTCTAACCATAACTGGTATCCCTCCTGCAGATATTATCGCGTCTTCTAGCGCCATACTACATTTCACATCAAAGAAAACGGTTCTTTCTAAATCAGTTCCTCCTTTTCTTTCTCCGAGTATGTCTTTCGCAAAGATTGTCATTAATCTATCTGGATGAATAAACCTCCCTTTTTCATCTACTACTCCAATTCTATCTCCGTCTCCATCCATTCCAATACCGAATTCAGCATTGTTTTCAATAACTGCTTTTGATAAATCTTCCATATTTTTAGGTCTTGTAGGATCAGGTGGATGATTTGGAAATTTATTATCCCATTCACAGTGTACGGGGATTAAATCAACTCCTAATTTTTCCATTAATTTAATTGTTAATGGTCCTGGAACTGCATTTCCGCAATCTATCGCAATTCTTATTTTGCGTTGAGGAATCCCTGCATTTTCTGTAACTATTTTCAAATAGTCTTTTTCGAATTCAGGTAGTGTTTTGATTACCCCTCTTCCTTCTTTGAAATTATTATCATCAAAAGTTTTTTTCAATTCTTGTAATTCCTGACCTGCCATTGGTAGAGATTTTTTACATATCTTAAATCCATTATATTCAGGAGGATTATGGCTTGCTGTGATTACCACAGAGGCGTCTACTGGTAAGTCGACTGTTGCTCTGTAGAGTACTCCCGTTGTAGTAATTCCTAGATCCAAAACATCTGCTCCTGAATCAGTTAATCCTTTCAGGAAGGCCTGATGTAATTCTGGACCTGATTCTCTTATATCGGATGCTACTGCTACTGTTTTTGCATCAAGGTGTGTTACAAGAGCTCTACCTAATCTTTCAGCGAATTTAGCATCTAATTCAGAATATGCTAATCCACGAATGTCATAAGCTTTGAAAACACTCATCTCAACTCACCTATTTTACTCAGTTCCTGAACCTCTGAATGCTTCACAAATAATCTCAATCAATGCATTGCCTGGAAGTTTACTAACTTCATAAGCCGCTCTTGCAGGTGGCATTGATTTTCCTAACCATTTACCATATACTTCGTTAACATCCGAATAATAATCAATATTTGTTAATAGGATAGTTACCATGACGAGGTCATCTCTGGAACTATTGGCGATTTCTAATAAATTATCAATTTTTTTAAGAGCTTCTTGAGTTTGAGACACAACATCTTCTCCTCCCTCTATTCCTATTTGTCCAGCAAGCCAGATATGATCTCTGACTGTAATTCCTGGGCTATATGGCGCCCAAACTTTCCCTCCGTTGTCAATCTTTAACTTACGTGCCATAACACTCGCAGTATGTGGTTGCTGATATGTTTATTCACGAAGTATATCAATGACCTTAGAGTGGTCTCCTGCTACATTTTGCTCTGTTAATTTATTGATATTCACCCATTTAGCATCCACTGCATCATCCCCTCCAACAGGTTCTGAATCTGAATCGACTTCAACTAAATAGAATAATCCTATACAATGTTTTCTCGGGTCTCTTCCTGGCTGACCTAGTATAGTAAGAGGTAATGGAAACCTTCCTTTGACCCCTGTCTCTTCTAGTAATTCTCTTATCACTGCATCTTCTGGATCTTCTCCATAATCTACGAATCCTCCAGGGAATGCCCACATTCCATTCCATTCCGGAGGCTTTGAACCTCTCTTTATCATTAATACTTCTAAATCTTCATTTATATTTCTGGTCGCAATAGCATCAACTGTTACGGAAGGGCTTTGATAGTCGTCTCTACCGCATTTTGAACATCTTTCAACTGCCATACCTTCTCTTCCTCCTTTGATAAGATTCTATTGCTTCATACAAATCTTGCTTGCCAAAAGAAGGCCAGTGAACATCAGTAAAATGTAATTCTGAATATGCGATTTGCCATAATAAGAAATTAGAAATTCTTTCTTCACCACTAGTTCTAATGACTAAGTCTGGGTCAGGTAAATTTGCGGTGTAAAGTTTACTAGAAATCTTATTAGTATCAATTTCTTCTAATTTTATTTCACCCTTTGAGTGTTCATCTGCAACTTTACGAACAGCATCTACAATCTCTTCTCTACCTCCATATGCAAGACATACAGTAAATAGGAAATTTGAGTATTTAGCGGTCTTTTCTTCTATGTTTGATATGGCATTTCTTACATCATCAGGTAGCATTTCTAGTCTACCAACAACTTGAACTTTGACTTTCATGTTATGAATTTTAGGATCTTCAGCCATTTCATTTAATCCATTACAATACAGTGCATACAGTGATTCCAACTCTTCAGAGCTTCGTTCTTTGATATTTTCTGTAGAAAGAGCATATACAGAAAGATATGGAATCCCCAGGTCTAGCACCCAGTCCATAACCTGCTCTAGTTTTTCCTTACCTTTTTTATGTCCAATATTAGTTTCAATTTGCCTATTCCATGCAAACCTTCTATTTCCATCCATTATGATTGAAACATGTTTCGGCATTTCATAATTTAAGATACGATCTTTCAATCTATTAGTTCGTATTCTGTCTGTTCTTGATACGAAACTCCACGCCAAACTTGAGCTTGCAAAAATTCTAGCTGGAATAGAAATTATTCTAAACTTAAGAAGCCATTTTGCTACAGAGTCAATACGGCGCCCTGCCTCTCTGCGCGCTCGACCCATGTTCGAGGGAATATCTCCTGTGTCTAAAGTAGTTGGATTGAAGATTCCTTATTCGAATACAATATGGGCATCATTATTCACTTTGTCAAGTAGATTTTTTTCTGGATTAACTACAATAATTTGTCCTGAATGTTCCCATACAGGTAAATCATGATGACTATTTCCTGCATAACCAAATTTCATATCTCCATATCTTGCTATTAGTGCTTCTGCTTTTTTCTTGCCACGGAGATTATATTTAGAATCTGATGCCATTACGTCTGAAAATAATCCGACATGTGCAGCAACTTGTTCGGCAATAATTCTATCAGAAGCCGTAGCGAGAATCAGAGTTCTTCCTCGAGCATATTCACCTGTTAACCAATCTAGAAATGCAGTATGATATTCAAGTTCTGCAGGATCAAATACAAGCCTTTCTGCTAAATCTCTTTTCCATTGTGCTCTCTTATTTGTGAACTCTTTGGAAAGCATACTAACTATCATCCATGGCCTTCTCAGTAGAACTCTTCTGATACTGATATAACTCATGTCAGTCAGGATTAACGTACCATCCATATCGACTGCGAGTGGGATGTCCGATACCTCGTCCATGTTCTTGCCTAAACCAACACCATATCAAAGATTCCCTGACCGATTGCATCAAGTTCACTACTGCTTCGTAGATATGGGTGAGCATGTATGCCGGAGGCTGAGAATAGTTGGAAACCTGCTGCTATGTCTCGAATTGAATCAGATAACGAAGCACCGAAAGGATTCAAATGGCTTATTTTTGCAGGTATTGGTTTGAAGTCAAAAATGCTCGAACCAGTCGATGAGAATGATTGGAATAATACAATATCAGATTTGAAATCTTGGGGTGAAGTTCCATCAGAAAATGTAATCGTCGAAGAAGTATCTAATACTGACAGAGGGATTAATCTAAAATTAAATGATAGCGGAATATACTGGTTAGCCGAATTTTTCCCTTGGGGCACAGATGGAAGACTTCGTGCTAGGATTAGTTTAGCTCCATCGGGAAGTGACGTTCCTGTAGGCGGTTATGATTGGAACGGTATGGATATTATTTCTGTAAGAAAGTGGAATGAAGTGGTTAGAGATGTTGATTCTAAACTTTATGATTCTATTAATTCCAATGACTTAGAAATATCTAAGGAGATTATTTTTCAATCATCCGCAGCACTGGGTAGATATCACAGCGCTGTCGAAAATGCGAGAGTTACTCCTAGAGATCCTAAGAGATGGAATAAGAGACTTGAACAGCTCGAAGCCAGATTACGTGCAAATACAATTTGGCGAGCCCCTCATACAAAATATACAGATTGTATAATTACAATTGGTGACATTAGATTTTCAGATATGATTAATGATAACTCGGAGGAATATAGTATTCATTTTTCCCGACCACGTTTAGCAGATAGCATAATTCCACCTGAATGTGAATTCCCTGCCATTAGAGATTTTTCTTCACTTCTTCATGATCTAAATAGAATATATTTTCTTTGTGACTCCGAACTTAAGATTTCTGAACTTCGATCTACATTAATTGAAGGATGGAAATCAACAGCGCCAGCAAAATGGTCTTCTAAAGAGATATTCTACACCCCTCGTGGAGGCACATTTTTTTGGGAATATGAACAGTGCTTACTAGATGTAATTGAGTCGGTATCTCATCAATCTGGAAAGCCAGAACCAGCGGTATCTATAATTCAAGATGTACCTTATTTACAAAAATCAATGTTCAGTCATAGAACTATAGCTGCTCTGTCTTTTATGAGTGGTTTTTTCTCTGTCAATGGCTTTTATCAGTATGGGGTTGGAAATTCGGATAGCTTACTGCTTCCATTGTTACTAGTGCCAATCACAGCGGGTATATTCTTTTCATATCGGAAACTAGCTCCTTCTCCTGAAACTCCAATTCTAAGAAGATGGAATTAATTATTCGATTTTTGTAAAAGTATTATCTTTATATTCATATGTTCTTGGAACGCCAGTCTGGATTTCCAGTTTAACAATATCTTCTTTTGATATATTTTCTATAAACATAACAATTGATCTCAGAGAATTACCATGTGCTGAAATAAGAACATTTTTTCCTTCATTTAGATGTTTTAATACATCTTCTTTGAAGTAAGGTAGAGTTCTTTCAGCAGTCATTTTCAAACTTTCACCATCTGGGGGGGGAGATGTCAAATGAGCGCCTCCAAATGTGCACTTGTTCTGCGCCATATTTTTCAGCAGTTTCAGTTTTATTTAACCCCTGTAATGAGCCATAATGTCTCTCATTCAACCTTTCATCTTTGTAAGTAGGAATATCTTGTGATTTTTTATTGTGTTTGATGATAATTTCAGCAGTTCTCTGCGCTCTCATTAGAGCACTAGTATGAACAACATCAAATGCTACATTTTCTAATTTTTCTCCAGCGTCTCTAGCTTCATTCTCACCTTTTTTAGAAAGGTCAATATCTGTCCATCCCGTAAATCGATTTTCAGCATTCCATAGAGACTGTCCATGTCGAATAAGAACAAGAATTGCCAACTTCTCACCTCACTTATTACTTCTTAAACGTGGTTCGAAGAAAATCAACTCTAATTTCTCAGCAGCCTCTCTAGCCATCATTAGAATGTCTTCATTCAACTCTCTCTGCGTAGATGCAGATGATACACAATAGAAGTTTCCTGCGACTACAACCATTGCAGTCCCAAATGTCTGAACTCTAACCCAAGAATCCTCTTCCTTTATCGACCTCGCATCATCATTTACTTTCTTTAGTAGAATGTCACAAAATTCCTTCAGGGCAGCAGGACTACTGTCTTCTTCTAGCTCAAATTTAGGAGTAATTCTTCTGAACCTTCTTTTACTGAAATTTTCTACAGGTGAATTAACCATGTTTGAATTGGGGACAGTAATCATTGTATCTGCAGAAGTCCTGATTAAAGTAGTTCTAAGTCCAATATTTACTACCTCTCCTTCGACCCCATCGACTATAATCCAATCTCCCACATTGAAGGGCTGATCGATTAGTATTGAAACTGCACCGAAGATATTCGAGACAGAATCTTTTGCAGCTAATGCTAGTGCCAATCCAGTAATTCCTAAACCTGCAATTAGCCCATTCAAATCAACGCCTGCAACGCCTGCAAGAACGAATGCCCCAATTACCACTACTGCGACTCTCCCAACAGATTCAGCAACGCTTGCTAATGAGCGTCTTGAAGCAATATTATCGTCGCCTTCTACTACGATAAAAGCATCTAGATAGTCAACTAATCTGTAAGCAGCAACTAACATCATTATTATGAAAGCAGTAAATACAATATCATTCAATTGGTTTATGATACTGTCATCCCATATAGGGGTGAAATTTGCGTCTAAATATTCTATCGACTGAACGAAAACCAAAGTTCCAATCATCCAACCCAATGATCTTGGTGCAAACAATGTTTTTCCATCGATTCTTTCTGTCTTTGAAAACATGTCCATAAGTCTTGGAAAAACATATCTCCTCGACAAAATTCCTAGAGTAACTGAGAAGGTGATTATTGTTAAGAAAATGAAGATAGTACCTTGAGAAAAACCTTGTAAAACAGCGTCTCCTTGCATGAAGTCATCGAGTTGGTTCATGTTTCTCCGCCTTAACTGCCACTTATCAAACCCTCTCCGGTACTACGTACCGTAAATCCGAGGCTTTCAAGACCCAAACACTTCTCGAGGGTACGATACCATGGTAAGCAGCGACGTGACTAACAAGTCAAAATTCATCTCAAATCCTCGTAGAATTCCAGCAATGGCACTTCTAATGCCTTTACTGCTGTCAGTTCTCGCACCTGTGGCATTGGTTGCACCAGTTGGTGCCCAAGAAGCAAATGAAAATTTAGAACCTGAAGATATCTGGTCATTTACATACTCTAACCAGATTTTCCCTTGGGGAGGTAATGATCAGTTACAATTTAGAGAATATCATGATTATTTTTCAATGAAGGATAGGATGCAACAACTAGCAGGCCAAAATATGGAGATAATGAGTTTCCATGAAGGGCTAGTTGGCGGTGTCAACGCACGCGGGCAAGAAATGACTGCAAATGATTACGAAGGCTGGTACTACAATCATGCAAGCCCTTGGGTCAAAATTACTGGTGGTGGTGAAGAATTAGAAGGTGTTGCAGGAGGAGAATGCAACGTCTTTGTTGGAGATTGTGGTAATTATGCAGATATTCCTGATGTAATGTTAGTCGGTAATCACCATGCTAGAGAGTGGATGTCTTATGAGGTCCCTATGCTTTTCTTAGAGACTGTTGCTTACTACTATGGTATGGCTGGAGTCGATAATGATGGTGACGGACTAATCGATGAAGATGGCTGGGATGGCATAGATAACGATGGAGACTGTTCAAGATTGAATGCTAGTGCTCAAGATAGTAATGGCGATGGTAACCCTTGTGGGCCTGGAGATCTTGGAGTTGACGAGGACTTCTCAGAACAATGGATTACTGATTTAGTTAATACACGTGAAATATATCTGATTCCAATGCTTAATGTTGATGGAAACAGATATGATAGAGAGGAATACTGTGGTGAAAATGCATGGGAAACATGTCCGACATCTGGTTGGAGAAAGAATCTTCGCGATAATACTGTAACGGGAGTAACTCCTCTTCCTGATATTGATGAAGAAGTAGACCCGTCTTGTGATGGAGTAGATTTGAATCGTAATTATCAATTTGAGTGGGGTGCACCTCTAGGCGCTACCGGACCTCTCTTCCCCGGCATGTGTTATGCAGGTGAAGCGGGTGCAAATAACGACGTTTACAACGGGCCTGTCGATACTGTTGACCAAGATCAAGATGGTCGATTAAATGAAGATCACGTGGACGGCAAAGACGACGATGCAGATGGTAAGGTCGACGAGGATTGGCTAGGTGGAAACAGCGAACCTGAGACAAAATTCATTCAAGACATGACTGAGATGAATGATGATGATGGAGATGGAGCATCCGAGTTCAAAGCGACATTAACATGGCATTCATACTCAGAACTGGTATTATGGCCATGGGGTCACTGCACTAATTGTTATTCTCCAGATGATGAATATCTAGTATATCATGGAATTAAAATGGGTGAAATGACAGATTATGCACCAATGCAATCTTCAGATCTGTACCCTACTACAGGAGATTTCTGCGATTGGCATTATGGGGTTCATAACTCGTATTGTTATACAATGGAGATAGGTACAGCCTTCCATCAACATCCTGATGATGTTGCTCATATCGCAGTAAGGAATTTAGGAGTTCCATTTTACATGATAGAAATGGCCGATGACCCTAGATATCGTGCTATTGTCGGTATTGAAAATACCACCGGTTCTCAATGGCTAGCACCACCTGTTGACGTTTCAGTACCGAAAAATGGAGATATCCCTATTGATTTCTGTTTAGATGTCACTTTCCCTTATACTACCAATATGACTTACACGCATTTAATGTGGAGGCTAGTAGAACCAAATCGTCAGCAAGATGACTTTGGCCCTACTGAATGGATAGAAGTTCCTTGGGAAATGTCTGGCTTTGAAGCTCTTGGTACTTCTTGTATCCTTTTGGATGGAAGTAATGGTACTGTATTACAGGCGAAAATTCCTGTGCCAGACAGTTCTGTTGGGAAAATACACTACAAGGCGATGCTCGGTACAACTAATGGGGCATTCCCATTCTCATATCCTACAATATCGGATGGACCTAATTATTACGAATTATCTATACCTTACAGAGCTTCATTTGGTTCTTCAGTACTTGCTGTATTGATGTTTGCATTGATAGCAACAATGGTTTGGGGTGGTCTAGGATACACTCTGAAAGAGATGTTTAACGACGACCGCGATGTACTTGGTTTACCTGCAGAGATGCGTACTAAGGGTGATGCTTAGTGCAAGCTTCTGGTGAATCCAGCTCTGATGAGTTTAGTGGTAGATTAGGGCTAATATTTGCTACAATTGGTGCTGCTATTGGTACAGGAAATATTTGGCGATTTCCAAGAATGGTCGGTGCAAATGGAGGAGGTTCCTTCCTTGTTCCTTGGTTAATTTTCTTGTTTCTATGGTCCGTTCCTTTAATCATAGCAGAATTCGCACTAGGTAAGAGAAGTCGTACAGGTACAGTCGGTACTTTCCGTATTTTTGCAGGTAACAAATTTGCTTGGATGGGACTCTGGACTGCTTGGATATCCACTGCCATTGGTTTCTATTATGCAGTAGTTACAGGATGGTGTATAAACTACTTCCAAACTGCTATTCGCGGAGGATTGGGATCAGAAGTCGATACCGTCCAAGTATGGAATGATTTCCTCCAAGACCCTTTCCAAGTCATTTTCTTTCAAGCGCTTGCTGTAATGATTACAATGGCAGCAATCTGGAAAGGTGCTAAGGCAATCGAAAAAGTCAATGTGACATTAATGGTCTCACTTTTCATTCTTCTATTTGCAGCATTATTCCTTTCGTTTGTTATGGACTTAGATGATGGCACATTAGACGGATTCGTTTACATGTTTAGTATCCAACCTGGATATCTTTCTCAGCCTGAAACATGGATAAACGGTTTATCGCAATCTGCTTGGTCCTGTTCTGCAGGTATGGGTATGGCAATAACTTACTCTGTATACATGCGTAAAGATGAGGATACAACACTCAATGCTGCTACTATGTGCCTTGCTAACAACAGTATTTCCATAATTGCTGGTTTGACAGTGATGATGGCAGTATTCTCAGTCAGTGATGACCCTCTAGGTGCAGTAAGTGGTGGTAGCAGTGCGATTACTTTCCTTGTTCTTCCAGAAGTATTTGCTCAGGCTCCAGGAGGTCCTGTAGTTCAACTTCTAATGGTCACAATGTTCTTCCTAGCACTTTCTTTTGCTGCTTTAACTTCAATGATATCAACAGTAGAACTCTGCGTGAGAAACTTCGTTGATCACGGTATTGAGAGACAAAAGGCAGTAGGTTTCACAACTCTTGCAATATTTTTGTTTGGTTTACCAAGTGCAGGCCTATGGATTCTTGTAGACGAAGATTCAGGAGTTGCATTTCCACAGTTCTTAGAAGTTCAAGACCACATTTGGGGATATGGATTGATGTTCAGTGGATTATTTATTGCTTATTCAATCTGGAAGTATGGCTGGAACCAATATAGAGCATGGCAAGATGAGAATGATATTAGCGGATTTAATTTCAGAGAATATCTAGATAATGGAGTTTCTCCTTTCCGTGACGATTTCATTAATACTGGAGACAATGACTGGTGGATTGGTCGTTGGTGGGACTATATCATGTACCTTGGATTCCCAATAATGTTCGGTGTATTAATGCTATCATATTTCAGTGATTTAATATTGAATGTGCATGATCCTTGGAATCCAACGAATGCTCATGGAATCTCTATTATTCTACTATTCTGGGGTGTAACTGCTGGTTTATTCATTAGTATGAATAAGTATATTCTTGTAAATCGTGTAACCTCATACAATGGTTCAATCTGGCCACGTAATTGGGACTTAGAACCTCGTCCACTTTACAGAAATGTGCCTACTGGCGCAGAAGTATCGATTGATACCCTACCTGGTGGAAATGATCCATTCATTGTAGAAGCAGGAGAAAATCTACCGGAGACATTCATAAATGATTATGGAGAGACACAAACACATACTCTACATGCTCAGCCGTGAAATCTTTTGTGAATAGAATGTCTAGGATTGTAAGTGACGAATACCCTTGGACTAAGCTATTACGAGAGTATGTGATGTATTGTGCAGTTGGTTGTATCAACGTAGCTATATTTGCAGGTTTATACTGGTTCTTTTCTAATTATCTAACTGTTACAAATTCTCCTGAGACATTTGGCTGGGCTGTTTCTTTTGCGATTAGTTCGGCCCAAGCTTTTGTTTTACACCGTTGGTTAACTTTTGAATCTGATTCTAACATAAAAACTAGTTTTACCAAAATGATGATTGTTTATACAGTTCTTTGGATAGTTTCAACAGCTACTTTCTATGTATTAGTAGAAGTTATCGAATTAGGCGAACTAATATCTTGGGCAATCAATACAACTGCATTTGGATTTTTCACATTCTTAGGCCTCAGATTTTATGCATTCCCACTTTCTGATGGGCGTGTAACACGTAAAGAAAGGCTCGAAAACTTTCGTGAACGACGTAAGGCTTGAAGTGGCTTTGTCTGTTGGAATAATCATGGCACAAGGCGTTCGAGGCACACGCGACTTCTATCCGGAGGATATGAGGCTTCGAAATTGGCTATTCGATAATTTTGATGATGCGGCTCTATTGCACGGTTTTGAGGAATATGATGCACCTGTTCTCGAGCATGAGGAATTGTATACAAGAAAACAAGGTGAAGAAATCACTCAACAACTGTATAACTTCCTAGACAAAGGAGATCGTAAGGTTGCATTAAGGCCTGAAATGACTCCTTCCTTAGCCCGAATGGTAATGTCAAGAGCTGGTGCCCTGCCCATGCCAATCAAATGGTATTCTATACCTCAATGTTGGAGATATGAGAGGACACAAAGAGGTAGAGGGCGAGAACATTATCAGTGGAATGTAGATATCTGGGGGACAAATGAAATTTCAGCCGATGCTGAGTTAATTTCTGTTCTAGTTACCTTCTTTGAAGGAGTAGGATTAACTGAAGAAGACTTAGTAATTCGTATGAGCAGTAGAAAGGTTCTGGAAGAGGTATTGGGTTCACTCGGTATTGTAGGAGATATGTTTGCTCAAACTTGTATAATAGTCGATAAAATGGATAAATTACCTGCAGATATTGTGAGTGAACAATTATCTACCTTAGGTATTGAAGAAAATGCAATAAAGACAATCCAGTCAACACTTGGTATCAAAGACATGGATTCTCTTAGAAGTATGTTAGGGGAAGAAAGTCCTGCTGTTATTGAATTGACAAGTTTATTTTCTGCTCTCGATGCTTATGGTATCTCAGAATGGATTGAATTTGATGCATCTATTGTCCGTGGCCTTGCATACTATACTGGACCTGTATTCGAAGCTCATGATAGAGCAGGAGAATTACGTGCAATTTGTGGTGGCGGGAGATATGACAAATTACTTTCAACATTAGGTGGTAAAGATTTACCTGCAACTGGATTTGGTTTTGGTGACATGGTAATCATGGAACTATTAGCCGAGAAAGGATTGGTTCCAGAATTAACAAGTGGGAATGATGATGTTGTAATTTCTTTAAGTCCTGAATTAAGAAATGCCGCAATGCATGTCGCATCATCTCTTAGAGCAAGAGGCCGATCTGTCGATTTAGTTCTAGAGAATAAAAGATTGAAATGGGCTTTCAAACATGCCGAAAGATCAGGCGCCCAACGTCTTGTCATGGTTATGCCAGATGAATGGAAAGATGGTAAAGTCCGAATCAAAGATTTAGAGACAGGCGAAGAAACCAATGTAGACGTCGAATCTCTTTGATATTCGCGATTGAAGGAGAGAATGTAAGGTGTCTGAGATAAATTTCCGTAAAAGCGATCTAATTTATTCTTCTCTTCTATTGATTCTAGAACCTGCTACTGCAGCCATTGCAAGAGCGCTCATTCCAGCCATTAATCCAAATCCAGGTAGTGCATCACCGACAGCACCGAGCGTAGAATCATCTTCCATACCATCTCCTGGCATAGATTGATTTATTATTGGGAATTGAACAATTCCTGTATCGCTCCCATTTGTCGCAGCATAATACATTCTAAATTCTCCACCACATTTGAATGCAAAGCAGTTACCTAAGAATCCATTATATCCTGGTTTTGAGAATTCAACTCTTAATTGTGGTTCTTCTCCACTTTTATTAAATCTAGTCATATTTCTGTCCACATCTATGTTCCATGTTAATGAATCATCATTACCATTTGAATCGATTGCAGGGAATTCTTCCATTGCAAGTTCTATGCCTCCTTTGTATAAAGTCAAAGTTAGGTTCTGACATTCACTTTGATCATTACAATCAGCAGCATCAATTTGAAAATCTAATTTTATTTGTATAGTTCCGTTTGGATTCAAATACATATCTTGTTTGAAATTATCACTCATTCTACAAGTATAATCCATATCTATCTGTTGATTAACTTGCTCAGGCCACACTTGTTCTCCATATCCTTCTTCAGCTGACCCAGTAGAATCATTTCCATCGAAATGCATAAAACAATTTGACAAGTCACTATTTCCATAAATATGCATATGAGGATTATCTACAGATGGTTGCTTAGGATCTACAAATTGTGCTGATGTAGGGGCACCGATTGAACTCACTAGAAGTAGTACGACTAATGCCGCAGACTGTAACCTAAGGTTGGTTGCCATGAACTACCGTCGGTACCCGTATGGTTTGAAACTTACCGGTGCTCGATTGAAGATTAATCGAATCTTTGGATCCTTTGATTACCTTGATTTGTGGCTTTTCTGGCTATATTTAGGGCTTCTCCAAGCATATCTGCACTGACTAACTCTTGATCTAACCTCTTATTTGCAACACCAGTAATTATTGACATAACTTTGATTGTATCTCCGAAAGCAGGATCATGTCTTGCTCCGAATATCACTTGTGCTGTCGGAGATAGCTTTGAAGTCATCAAATCACAGACCTGATTTGCTTGTTCTAAAGTCATATATGGCCCTCCTGTAACATGTATTAGTGCTCCAGTTGCACCTTCAATATCAATATCCAATAATGGATGATTAAGAGATTCATGTACCACTTCTTCAGGACCTTGATCTGATTCACCATAAAGCATCATTGTGACTCCTCCTCCTTTCATGATAGTTCGAACGTCTGCGAAATCAAGATTGATTAGACTAGGTAGAGTAATTGTTTCCACAACTCCCTTGACAATCTCTGCAATTAATTGATCCATAATACTGAATGCTTCATTAAGTGGCATATTAGGAACGAAATGCAGTAATCTATTGTTATCTAGAACGAGAACTGCATCTACTTCTTTTCTCAATAAGTCTAGTCCTTCTAGTGCTCTTGACATTCTTTGTTTTCTTTCAACAGTAAAAGGAGTTGTCACGATTGCGACAACCAAGGCCCCTGCACGCCTTGCTTCATCTGCCACAATCGGAGCAATTCCTGTGCCGGTTCCCCCTCCTAATCCGGCGGTAACGAAAACTAAGTCAGCTCCACTGACTATTTTCGAGATTACATCGCGTCCTGCTTCGGCGCATCTTCGACCCATTATCGGGTCACCTCCTGCTCCAAGACCGCGTGTAATATGACGTCCTACAAGCAGCTTTTGCATTGCTCTTGTATGATCTAAGTGTTGTTTATCGGTATTGATTGCTACCGTAATAGCTCCTTCAACTCCAATATGTGTAATACGATTCATTGTGTTATTTCCAGAACCACCGCATCCACAAACAAGTATTCTAGGGTCTGGTGTTCCAAATGATTCTAATTCCTGATCGCGGAGTGCTGTAGGGATTCTTCCCGTAGTCGTAGTACGGCCATCCATACCAACTGAACCTTGAGGTAATCCTGACATTATATCTCCCCGTGCATCCCCGGCATTACTGCCTTACAAATCACTAATGCAATTCTTAGCATTATTAACAGTTGAGGATAACCTTAGGTCTAAGAGGCCGATTATCGCAGTAGATTATCAGAACCAGATATGTGTTTTTTTTCAGATTTGAGAATCACTATTTTTCTCCAACTCTCGAATTGCGACCGGAAATCAACATAAGGTGATGGCGGTTCGAAGGCTTCGTCCCGCGCTTAGCTCAGTTGGCTAGAGCACCTGACTGTAGACTGGAAACACATGGTTGTAGGCAGCCATCAGGGGGTCCCCGGTTCAAGTCCGGGAGCGCGGACCAATTATCATCAACTTCATCCCAGCAGTCAGGGTATACTCCTCCTCCTTTCCCATCTGAGAAGTAGCCGATTTCATGCAGTTGCCTGTACAAATCCTCTATTTTCCTATCCGCATTCTCACGTATCTGTAAGAGAGCCTCAAGTCCTTTCATACCTGCTTCCCATCCTTCCTGTCTCATTCTCTCCTTGTGTTTCGGTGCGAAGTAGTACTTGGTGGTCACTTTGGGGGAGGAGTGGCCTAGGAACACGGACATCTGCTCCACTGAGGCGCCTCCCTTGTACATCCAATCGCACCAAACCGTTCTCAGGTCGTGAAGCCTATAGAGTCCGCCAGCGCTCGTCGGCTCCATTCCGATATTCTTCATCGCACCTTTCTTTATTTCTTGGAGAGTCTTTGGGTTGATTGTCCCCCTCCCTCTTTTGTTCTCGTCTTCGCTGAACAGGAATATGGCATCCGGGTGGTTCTCCCTGCAGTATTCTAGGTAAGGCTCGACCCTCTGGAACACCCACTTGGGCATGCTGGTGCGGACCGCCTCCGAGTAAGTTCTCATCTTGCTTATTTCTCTGATGAAAAAGTCCTCATTAACTTCTGAAATCCTGATTCGGCGGATAGAATTTGCCCTGCCTGCGCTTACCAGAGTCAGGTACGCATACGCCCTCAGTGCTAGTAGCAGGTGGTGGCTAGTCCGCTTTGACTTAGCGTTCGAGGAATTTGGGTTCGCAATCCTCGAGAGGTTCGGGGCGGTCTCTGGGTTCTCGCACATCTCGTCTAGGGACCTCATGAACTCGACGATCTCGTCCTCCTCGATTCCCCTATGGAAAACCTCTCTCCTCTTCAGCCCCTTCTTAATGAGAAAAATTTGGGTTTTGATTTCCTCGACTATCCGGGGATTGACCTCTCCATTTTTCAACACCTTGCCAGTCAGATAGCCGAGGTACCCGTCCAGAGTCGTTTGCGCCAGATCGGAACTCTCAATCTCACTCTGTAATGACTCGATGAACTCGATATACCTCTGATCGTCTCTCAAGTCGTGGGGAGTAAAGCTGCTTAGGGTATGCCTGAACTTCTGAGCCGAATACCTGATGTTTTTGTAGCGCTTCAGATTCCTGTCCTTCCATCTTCTAGGGCTTCTGAGCCAGATTATCACATTATCGTAAATCGAGGGTTCTCCTTGGTCCATTCCATCGGAGACCCAGTATGGGTATTCATCTTGGCTGGCTGTATTACATGGCTGTATCTCTGGCATGGAATATTGGAAGCGAAGAGAAGGTATGAAAGGTTATTGTCAGTACTATGATGCAGAGTTTGAACATGAATGCCTATTGCTTCAAACGACAATGCCGTTGGGATTCTCAATTACTTCTTCTACAATGTGTAGTGCTACTAAAAAATCCAATTATCAACTAATATCCACTCATTAATTATCATTTTTTATATCGAAAAATACCATTCCATTGATCTGAATATTATTTATTTGAGCAAGGAGAGAAAGAGAGATCAGATGAATTTAAGGTAATGCTGAGAGATATGACTACCGAATTACTCCGAGGTAATTGAAATGAGTAAGTACAGATATTCAAAGGAGATAACTTTCTAACGCATATCCTAGCGTAGAGTTTTGTGACTCCGCGGCGACGAAGAGATCCAAAATCCGCCTGCAAGCACATTGTTCAGCATTTCGAAGCCAAAAGACCTTGCAAACTTCCTGCAACTAAAAATGACGGTGGTTATTGTCATGTGCATGCACATATTTATCGGAGAAAAGAAGAAGAAAAGAGAGCCAAAGATAAGGCCGCTAAGGAGAAGCCATTCAGAGATTTCTGTAAAAATCAAAAAATAGCCGAGGAAGTACATCAACTAGCAAATCCGGTAAAAACAAACTTTGACGACTTAGCATATGCAAATGGATTTTTCAAGAAACTCGTTAGTAACAAATCAACCATCGATGCAATTAAACGATTTCTCTTAGAGCCAAATCACAAAGATAAACTTTCAATCGAGGATTGTGAGTTTATTTTGGAAAATAAGAAACATTACACTCTGATGGAGTCTGTGGGCAAAAAAGATACAACAATTGAGGAGGCTAAACGCTTAGTCGAGAAATATCTGAATAATGTTGAAGCAACTAAAATGATCATTGATGGGATTTCCGAACAAGGAGTAGATACTATTATCCAACGGAAACAGAAGGAAGAAGAAGCCGATAAGAAGGCTAAAACTGAGCAAAGGCAATTGGAACAAGAAGAAGCCGAAAAGCTAAGAGAAATCTTGAGAACGGATGGAGTTAAAGGTATAGGCTCCCCAAGCACCAAAAGGATACAAAATTAAAGTGTTAAAATTATAACTTTAATATCTGCTAAATTTGTACTTTGAGAAGTACGTTTATATGGGATTTTTGGAATTCTCAACTATCTCCCATTCATTAGTTCCTTCTGAATATAGTATCAGATGACATAATTTCTAGGAGTAGCCACATGGGTACCACTTCCGATTAGGTGTAATTAAGGAAGAAACAAGAATATTCTGAAACACGTTTTGAGTATAATCCCCTAAAGGGATTAGTAATTTCTTGCTTTACTTAATCTTTATATCCCGACATATGCGGCCAACAAAGCCCGATGTTGGCTACCTCGGGATTCGACGCAAGAAGCCAAGGTGATTAGAACATGGAAAATAAATTAGAAAAAATTGAGGAAGAAACCAGTACAACAAACGAGAGAAAACTTTGGGGTGATCTCAGCCCTGATATTAAACCAAAAAAACCTGAGTTTGAGATTCTCGAATCAAAGATATTCAGAGTAACTCCGCAGCGACCATTGCAGACTCATATCGAAGGATTTAATGAAATTAGAATGGTAATGTATGTCCAAAGAGTAGACTTCATTGTTGATTTATTTGATTTATATGGCATTCAAAAAGCAGAAATTATTGTTGGAGATTCAGTTGTTACAAAGAATCGATCTAGCACAGAACCCGAGGTTTTCCTTAGACTTGCCAAACTAATAGAAGAAGGCCGTTTAACTGTTAGAGTACCAAAAAATAATCGAACCTTCCATGAAAAGTGGATATTAGCAGAGAAAGATAACGAGTTTTCAGATATCTTTGGTACAGCTAATCTGACTTCAAGAGGTTCAGGTATATCTGGAAAACAATCTAATCAAGTACGAGTGCGTAATATCCAAGGAGAATATAAAAATTCTGATGAATATCTGGAATTATGTGAGACCTATTACTGGTATCATTCAAATTCTGAGGAATATTTAGACGAATTGGTAGACCTACTAAACAAAGATGACGCTCCAGATATTGAAGTTGTTGAGCGCTGGGTATCTTACACTGGTTCATCATCATCAGCAGATGTAACTAAAGTACATGCTATCATTCACGAGTTCCAAGAAAGAGCACTGAATGATTCCACAGATCCTGATATCATCATGACCGAATTGACAACAGAGGCCAATGAAGCAGTTTTAGAAGAAGTTGTAAGAATTTTAGCACCAGCAGGTGTCCAAAGAGAGGGTAGAAAAATTAGGGCTACAACACGTCCATTTCTTGATACTAGAGTTAGCACATTCCCATTAATGACCGTGAATGATGACTTTGTATCACTTAGGGTCGGTAGTGAGACAATTAACAGAACAGCATCTAACTATGATGTTGCTGAAATCCAAAAAGGAATCAATGGAATTCACTCATATGTCGAGACTATAGATAGAGCTAGTTGTAAGAATCCTCGTTTTGCTAAGATGAGTATATACGAAGTGATGTTGTATTTCTTGACATCTCCTTTCCATCACGCATACATGAAACAAGGCAAAAGAATCCTAGGTTGGGAATATCAGCGTGGACCAAAACCTCTAGCTATTTATGGTAACACAAAAAATGGGAAAACATATCTATTACAATATTGTAGTAGACTATTGACAGGAAGCAACAACAAAGTTGCAGCATATGATGATGATGATTTCTCTGCTACAAAAGTTAAGAATTTACTAACCTGGAGTTCTCTTTTCCCAATAATTTATGATGATATAAGTGATTCGAAATGGGGTAAGAGATACATGGATCAAATTGTACGTTCCTATTGGGATAATTGGTGGGAATCAGGAAAAAATCATAGTCAACTAATTGTAACCTCGAATAAAAGAATACCACAAGGACAACTGAAAGGTAGAATGAAAGAAGTCGTTATGGATGCTAGATTCGAAGATAATACAGCTAATATCAAACATGTTTCTAAAATAATGAGTGAAGAAAACCCGATATTTTTATATTTTTCAAAGAAATATTTAGAATTGCTTAACAATGGAATTGACGATAAATATGACCATACTGATTGTATGAACATAGGTCGATTAGTTATGACGGAACTGTACGAGATTGCCGGTATCGAAATACCTGATTTCTTTCCTAATCAACCCCTCGAAAAAGTCGTCGATGGAAATGGTCTTGATTGGCTATCTATGATAAACAACGGTGATGTTAATTGGCGAGTCACTCCACAGAAAGAACTGTACTTATCCTTTACAAATAACGAAGATAGATATGAAGTAAACAGACAGATGGATCTAATCCCAGAAAGTATAGGCCCCAAAAGAAGAGGTGAAAAAATCATTATTCCAGTCCCATCTGAATTTACTTCATGGTTAAGGAATTCATTACCCATGTTTGATGTTAGGCGTTATTCTAGGAATCTAAAGAAGTTGATGAAGTACTAAAATAAGGTAAATCATTCTTTGAACTCATTGGCGTAGGGGGTATCGGTAATTCCTTCAACGGCTGTGCAACGGGAGCTGCCTTCAGAGTTAGAGGTGCTGCAAATGTGGAATCATGGGTTTGACCTCGGCTGAGCTTGAGTGGAGCCCGGTGTTCTGGGACACAATCTAATCACAGAGCATTCAAGCTCAGATTTATTCCCTGTAATTTGCAAATTTCAACTAATGACTCCCAGCTGGATTGCCATTTGGGTAATTCAGGATCCAGATCACAGAAAGGAACGATAACCAATCTTATCCCCAGTTCCTGAGCCAAATCTGACTTTTGCTCATCCCTTTGTTTTTGCTTTGTTAAAGCATCACTACCTCCCCACATCTCTATTGGAATGTAGTGTTGATGGCCCTGTCCCTCAAAGGCCAGATTCATTGAGGGAACAAAAATATCGTACCCTATCTTGTTCCTAAAATCCCAACGAACCTCGGTCCTGTATTCCCATATCGCATCTGGAAACTTCTGCTTTAGAATTTTGAATAGGGATTTCTGCGTTTTTCTGTTACTGGCGAATTTAGAAAGGTCCCAGTCATACTCTGGACACATAGTTGGGACGAATAAAGACGGGCTTCCTCCGTAATTTGTTTTTGTCCTGGTCAGTAACCCACTTCCATAGTAGTCGCTTATCATCTTTGAACTGACATCGTAAAGGCTCTCGTATGTATCCAATCCATAGTGTTCTCTGAAGTCTCTGAACCATGATTTCTGGTTCTCGATATCATCCCAATAATTCTTCCTCGTTTGAACAAATTTGTATTCCTTCCAATCAAATTCTGGGATTAGATGTCTAATGAGATTTATTTTTGAATCGTTAAACTTTGAAATTGGAGTCCTACCATGGAAATCCAAAATCATCTTCAGGTTTATGTTATACAGGTCCTCATTTTTGTTAAACCCATAATGCCTCCTCATGTCCTCAAACCATGATTGAAGGTTTTTCCGATCGTCCCAGTACCCCTGAGGTGTATTCGAAAATTTGTAGATTTTCCAATCGTATTCAGGGATCAAAGCTCGCACTAATTCACTCGGGGATCCGTCATAGAGGGCAACAACACAAGTAATCCCATAGAAATCTGAAATTTTGGACACAGTAAGATCGTACAAGTCCTCGTTTGAATCAAACCCATAGTGTTCTCTTAGATCATTAAACCATAATTTCTGGTTTTCAATATCACTCCAGTGTCCCTGCGAACCTCTAAATCTGTAGAATTTCCAATCATGATTAGGGCATAGAGCCATAACTAATTCAGGTATTTTAGAGTAGAAATTCCAAATATTACCACCATAGAATTCATTTATCATTTTACTATTAATCTGGTAAAGACTCTCAGATGTTGTTAGATTGTAGTTCTCCCTTAAATCTTCAAACCATATTCTTTGGTTTTCAAGATCGCTCCAGTACCCCTTCGAACCTCTAAATTTGTAAAATTTCCATTCGTATTCAGGACAGATTGATTCAACCATATTCAGGATTGATCCATAATATTCCTTAACTAATGTGATCCCATAAAAATCAGTAATCATCCTCAAATTTAGGGAATAAATATCCTCAACTGTTGTTAAACCGTAAAAATCACGGAGGTCCTCAAACCATAACTTTTGATTTTCTATCTCCCCCCAGTGCCCTTTGAGATAACGAAATTTGTAAAATTTCCATTCGAATTCAGGACAAAGTGATTGTACCATGATAAATATTGATTTGTAGTAATTATTTCTCAATGTCTTACCATAATAATCATCAATCATTTTAGAATTAATATCATAGAGGCTGTTGTATGATCCCAAATTATAGTGCTTTCTAAAGTCTTCAAACCATTCTATACGATGACGTTCAATCTCCCAATAACCATTGGCCCGTCTTGGGAATTTGTAGGATTTCCATTCATATTCAGGATATAGCGATTTCACCAAATTTATTATTGATTTATAATATTCTTTTACTAATGTGATTCCATTAAAATCTCGAATCATCTTCTGATTAATAGTGTATAAACTCTCGAATGTGGTTAATTCATAATGACGTCTAAAATCTTCAAACCATAGTAGATGGTTGTCGGGATTTTTCCAATATCCCATTGGGATTTTTTCATAGGAATCAACTTTATCCCCATCCATGTTATTCAAATTCTAAACGCCTGATGGCTATCAAATTAACCAAATTATCGCTCCTCCGTGATTTCCCATTCATGACTACCATCAGAATGCAATATCAGATGGCAGAGCCTGACCTCCACCCATCCACGGTTGATTGCCCTGCGCATCTCCCTCTGCCTGCCCGTCATGGAGGGAATGCCTGACTCACCTGCATAGTTTCCCTCTACGAAGTAAATCCTCAGCTTGTTTCTCTCCATCTCAACTGCCACCCCATCGAACCCATCGGCGAGGCGAACGAGCTTCTTCGGATCGAATGGGTAGTCATCCACGCTTGGAATCATCATCCCCCTCGCGATTTGGTCTGCATACAGCCCGTTGTTGGCGTTGATGATCCTCCTCAGATGATCGATCTCCCTGTCCTTCTCCTCAATCACCCTGAGTGGGTCCTTGGTCGGATTCGTCTTCACGCCTCTTTGGATTAGGGACTTGATGGATGATAGTAGGTTACTCCTTGCCTTGCCACGCCTGGTCTCGCTCAGCCTTCCTGCTGCGGATTGGATAGTCTCCACCGGGATTGGGACCAGTGCAACATCCCCAACAACAGCACCTTCTTCCAACTCCGCTTTCTTGATGATGGGTGCAAGGTTGTTCGTACCATCGAAGGTTATCGCCGTTCTTTGCGAATCCAAGGTTCCTATCCTTCGATGATTGGCCGAACCTTTGACGGTAGCATAGATGTTGTAACCCTGGTTTGCTTTGCCAACATTTGCCAAATCTTCTTTCAACTTCCTTTCAGTATCCGGATTGAAGCGTATCATACAATCACCTCGAAAATTATTCCATGGTTGTTTGCAACCTGACAACCATGAGATGAAAAATAACCATGGTTACCTTCTATGGTTGACCATATTATCTCACAGATCGTATGTTTTGCCAAGAAATTCCTTGCCAAGTTTGAGGTCATCCTCTCACCTCCGCAAGCATAGAGAGCAGCTGCCTAGTAGTTGCAGTTCTGCCCCTCTGGATTTCCTCCAGGCACTGTCGTGACAACTCCCTCAGGAGCACGAACGCCTCATCTGGTACCGGACTTCGGTTCAAGTCCGGGAGCGCGGACCAAAAAATCATCATAATCTCTACTTTAGGATTTTATTGCAATAAAATCTGGCAAGTGCGTTACAGGTGTGGTGGGGCTATTTATATCGAAATCTTAGACTTCAATTGGCGCCGCTGAGGTTTCTTGTTTATCTCTAACTAGGATTGCACACATTGCTAATCCAATAGGCATCAGCATGACGCCAAAGAAAACCGAAGTTGCAGCAATCCAACGAGGAGTGTCATACTTGAGGCAGCGCTGCCAGATCCACCGTGTGACGAAGATGTCACCAGCAACCATGTGAGCCCATGCTGCAGAAGCTCCGGGTCGACTGCCCATAATCGCAGCTAATCCGTCAAGGATTGCATTTGGATTTGCTGCATCTTTAGCTAAGTCAACCATTGCTTGTGGATTAGCGATGGTCACTAGCCACCAAACAATTAGTGGTCCGAGGAAAAACCAAGGACCTTTGAGGGCTTTTTTAGTCATTTCATGTTCAGGGAATAACAACATCGCAAACCAAAAAGGTCCAACCCACATTGTAGAGAAAAAGAAAGAAAAGTCATACAAATCCATGTATTTGGCTTCACACTTTCGCTTAAAGAGACTTGTTTATTTATCAACGATCATTGAGCAAATGTCATTCACACCTCAATATCTATTGGCCAAATCGCTGAGTACACCTCTTGTGGGCGCTCAATCGAGCAGATAATTTTTCCGAAAACTAAAGACATACTATGAGATAAATTATTTCCATGAAATTGAAATATTTCTCTAGAATATGACTTTTTGATAAAATTTTAATGGTTACGGGTATGTTACTAGGGCAGTAACGAGTCTGTTACTATGAAAACGGTTCTTTATATGGGGTAAGTAGATGAGATAGGTTATGATGTCCCAATTGAGAGTACTATTAATTTGCTTAATGATGATTGCCCTTCCTGCATCCCAGGTATCTGCTGACGTAGATGAATCGAATTCAAACTCAGAAGTGACTATTGGTTTTGGTGATGTTACTAATGATACAATGGTACTAACAATGGATACCTCAGTAGATGTGTATGCATACTTCGTAACATTTGTTTGGGATTCTGGGTCTATTTATTGTGGGGTACAATCATGGGGCGGACTCTCTGAAGAACATGATTTGTTTGTCAGCATCCTCTATGCTGGATGTTCTACTTCAGGATACTATTACGGGGCGCAAGGAGAAAGATGGATCCCCTCAGGTAGTAATGATACTCTCACATCCTTCTACTATCAATCTAATAGCCCAGAGGTATGCATCGGGAATGCGTCCTATACGGTCATGTTAACTGAGGGGGAGTTCGAAACTCGACAAGCAGACTTTGATCCCAATGATTGTCTGACTTATACTCGGTATGAAACTGAATGGCCGAATGATGTATGGTATGAACTTGATGATGGTGAAAGCGAACCTGAGGTAGAAAATCCATATGCGAACTCAGAAGTAGTGGATGGATCGGATTCAAGCTCAGAAGTGATCGTCGGCTTTGGTGATGTAACTAATGAAACCATGGTACTGACCATTGATACATCTGTAGACGTAACCGCTTTCGATATATCGGTACAATCAATGCTATGTGATTATGGATTTGGAGGTGCTGCAGAAGATGCTAGCTTTTCCGTTTCAACAGCAAATAACATAGGCATGGCTCATTCTTCGGGATGCAACATTCTAGGATATTTCCAAGGAGAAGGTACATCATACATTCCGGCTGGAACAAATGAAGATCTCACTTCATGGTCTTATCTAGGCGGCTCAGAAGAGATTTGCATAATGCACGCATTCTACGCTACAGAAGTAGGAGGTGACTGGTTGGAAGCAGATTTGGACGCAAATTACTGCCTTGACTATACTTTTGTATACCCCGAAGACTCCTGGGAACATTGGTTTGAGTTAAATGACGATCAGAGTAAATTAGAGATAGATGAATATGGAATCAGTGAGCACGATACTGTTTTGTGGGCATTTCAAAATTCTCCCTACTTTAGCACGCTATTACAAGCCTTAGAGATGACTAATCTAACAGAAGTTCTTAGTCCAGAAAACACTCCTCAGATGGGATATACTGTATTTGCTCCTACCAACGATGCTTTCGATGCCACTGGCATTTATCTAGATGATTTTGATTCTCCAGAGGGGATCGATGTATTGACAGAAGTCTTGCTCTATCATGTAACTTTTGCAGGGCCATATGGATTGGACATGGGAATGGCCTACAACAGTTCGAGTGGCGAATACGAACCTTATTGCCAGCCTTACACTACAGACTGGACGCCAATGCAAAATGGAGAATATGCAGATCCATTTAACTACAGCTCTTGGACAGAGACCGTCATAATTTCAAATGATTGTCAAGGAAATGTTACAGTTAATCAGGCTAATGTCATTGATACAGATAATCGAGTTTATGGATTCTCCGAGACTACCGATTGGCCTTCTTTTTCTTCAGCTACAGATAACGGCATGATTCAAGTCATTGATAGCGTTCTAATTCCTTCAAGCTTTAATTTCACGCCACCGAATAATGATGAGCCAAGGTTCAATCCTAGATTTGATATCCCATCCAACCTAGAGAATGATGGAGAATTTGGAGATTTAATGGATGCTTTGGGAATGACCATGTTGATGGACGATATTAATGTAGAGAATAGTCCTCAGATGGGGATGACAATATTTGCTCCAACAGATGAAGCATTTGCTGCAGCTGGAATAGATCTTGACGATTATGATAGTCTCCAGAAACTCGAAGGATTGTCTGAAATCCTTCTCAATCATATTTCATTTGACTGGGTATTATCATTCTCTGATGAATGCACACCTACAGAGTTCGACATGGAAACTACGGATTCGTTTCCGATAACCATTACAAATGATTGTGAAGGTAATATTTTCGTTAATGAGGCAAAGATTCTTTATTCTCAAGGAGTAGAAAATGGTGTGATTTATATTATCGATAAAATACTGATGCCAACAGAAGAAGAACCTGTAGAAGAACCAGTGGAAGAACCTGTGGAGGAGCCAGTGGAAGAACCTGTGGAGGAGCCAGTGGAAGAACCTGTGGAAGAACCTGTGGAAGAACCTGTGGAAGAACCTGTGGAAGAACCTGTGGAAGAACCTGTGGAAGAACCTGTGGAAGAACCTGTGGAAGAAACAGTAGATAAAACCATAGAAACTCCAGTTGAAGATACACCTTTACAGGATGATAGCTCTAATGTTGATGGCAGTGGACCTTCAGTTATTTTAGGTCAAAGCAGTGCAATCTTTGGAGCGATAATAGTGTTCGCTATGGTATTGGTTCTAGTCGGTACGGCTGCAATAAGATCCCCCAAGTCACGATTAGATTCCATAATAATGAAACAAGATGTTGAAGCAGATGAACTATTGACACTTCTTTCTAGATCAAAAATGGTTCAAATTATTCATACATTGCATTCAGAAGAAAATCCAATACGATTTACAGAATTAAAAAATAGAGTTGATACCTCTTCTACCACACTAACAAGAAGACTGGGTGAATTAGAGGACCATAATCTAGTAGAAAGAACAGATTTTGAGACTGTACCTCCGACAGTTGTGTACAAATTGACTGATTCCGGTGCATCTCTCCTTCCTAGTTTAGAGACATTTTTTGAATGGGTTCTCAATGACACAAATGAAACTGAATAAATGTCATTGTTTCACCCCTGAAAGCAAAGTCAGCAGCTGCTTTACAGTTCCAGTTTTACCTTTACGAATATCTTCCAAATACTGTGTAGATATCTCCCTCAGTAAGAGAAATGCCTCCTTACCTGCCGGACTTCGGTTCAAGTCCGGGAGCGCGGACCAAAAAACACAAATTAAGAAAATTAAATTTCAAAATTGTGCGAAAAGATACAAGTATATTTAAGTCAAAAATACAAAAGTAAACAGGCATTCATTAATGAATCATTACGACGTATAATAATGCACGCAGGACACATACTAACAATACTAATTGGCTTCTACGCATCTTTCGCTATTACAGTGATGAGTGTTACGCCATTATTAGGTTAAACAGCTAAAACTCAGTAATTTCCATTAATTACGCTATCCTTGATTTTCAACAGGGGTACAATTAATACTTCTATTGATTTCGACATAATATGAGTGAAGAAAATAAAGGATTAGGTCATTTTTGGAAAATTGCTCCTTTGCCAATGAAAATATTGTTTGTTACTATAGATATTGGAGTTCTTGTAGGGTTATTGTATTATTTTGTGTTTGTATAACCGATACTGTCTCATTGAAGACCCTATGATTCAAATTGAATTCATGGATATTTTATATGACGTATGTATGAAAGGCGAATACCCTTTGCGATGAACATGGATGATGACAAATTGCTGACATCATCTGAAGATTCGAAATATACATTAGAGTATATTTTTGGAATTTTTTGCCTCTTACTACTACTTCCGACTGCAATATTAGCTTTCGGAGAATATATAGATATTATTGATTATTTCGAATATGGAGGGGATACCACTGATATTATTAGTTGGATATTGTATACAGCAACAATTTTTTCTATATTGCTTATCTCTGGTTTAAAATTCACTGGTAATATTAAATCAAATACTGTAAGAGTCGGTTCTGGAATTTTTATTATTCTGTTGTCTATAATTAATCTTATTTCTAGAATCTCAGACTTTGATGAAGAAATGAAAAATATAGGATTCGATGAATCTTGGTTAGAATTTCTCTATTGGTCAAGTAATCATGAAACATTAGAATTGGTATTTCTCGGTATAATAATAGGATTCTTTATACTCAAAAGATAATAATGGAAATACTTGTGAGTATAATCTCTGAAGTGTATTAGTTAACAGACTCTGGTGCGAATCTTCTTCCTAGTTTAGAATCATTTTTTGAATGGGTAATTAATGATACAAATCAGACTCAATGAATGCATTTTTAAACAATGGAATTGATTGATTTGAAAGATTTTGATATATTTTCATGTTCAAGGTCTTGGATATAGACTCATAAAGGGATGTCAAGTCGGCGACTCGCTACGAGGGATGAATATGGGAGTTACAAAGTACGTACGTTCGGCTTGGAAGAGTCCAAAGCAAAGCATGGAACCTCGTCATAGGACTGGTCGAATGGCTGTATGGCGCCACGAACCAGTGTTTCAGCGAATCGATAAACCTACTCGTATTGATGCAGCTCGTCGTGTTGGATACCGTGCAAAGCAAGGTGTAGTAATCTGCAGAACACGTGTTCGTCGTGGTGGACTACGTAAGGGTGTAGTAAACATGAAGCGTAAACCTTCAAAGGCTGGTGTAACAAAAATTACTATGGCTAAGTCAATTCAAAGAATCGCAGAAGAGCGTGTTTCTCGAAGATATCCAAACCTTAGAGTTCTAAACTCATATTGGGTTGGAGAAGATGGAAAGAACAAATTTTTCGAAGTTATTCTATTAGATCCTAACCATCCAGTTGTTAAAGCGGATAGTCAATGGTCTTGGGTTGCAGATAATCATCACAAGGGACGAGCCATGCGCGGTATGACAAGTGCTGGAAAGCGCGGCCGTGGTCTATACAACAAAGGTAAGGGTGCAGAGAAACTTCGCCCAAGCTTGAAGGCTAACAAAAACCGTGGTAAATAAGTAATATTCAGCCGAAGGTTGATTTCACTTGAGTTCACCGACTGTCTCAATGGTCGAGCGAGACATGAGTTCTATTCGTGGTCTTCCTGTGATTATTCCTGATGGAAGAGTATTAGGGACTGTGCACGATACTGTACTTTCAGCAGAGTCTGAAGCATGGTCTTGTACTCATTTATTCGTTTCAGATCCCCCCCCCAGTCTGGTTGAAGGAAGAATTCATGTGGCCATACCTTGGAGCTGGGTCAGATCTATTGGTGATGTTGTAATTCTACGATGGTTTCCTCCAACTCCTATACCTAAAAAGCCATAATTTGTATGATGCATGGGCGAACGTAACCACAATACGATTCAAAAAGGAAAAGTTCACGCTAAGGTAATGCGTAGAGTCACGTCAGCCATTTTGCTTGTCCTTATTCTTTCTATTGCTAGCCCTCTGGCATCTGCTGATTCCAAGGGAATTATCGGTTGTACTAGTGCGGATATAGGTATGATGCCTGC
Source organism: uncultured Candidatus Poseidoniales archaeon (assembly GCA_902514485.1). Taxonomy (GTDB): domain Archaea; phylum Thermoplasmatota; class Poseidoniia; order Poseidoniales; family Thalassarchaeaceae; genus MGIIb-O2. The sequence continues at coordinate 13,712 of CABXQY010000002.1, read as the reverse complement.
AAGTTGGGAGATATCCGATCAGTCTTGTGTAACTATAGATTTCCTCGAAGTATTGGCTCCTGGTACGACATTTTCATTTGAAATCGATAGTGATTCAGAAATCGATATACTACTTTTCACATCCAATGCTAGGACTACTTATCAAAACGAACAAAATTATCGAACAGATCTAATTTGGGAAGAAGATTCAGTCTTTGAATCATTTAGTGGTCAAGGTTCTTGGCACTGGACAGTTCCAGATGAGGGGCAATCTACTCGTTGGTACATGGTGATAGATAATTTAGCCCATCCTCAAGATAGTGGTCAAGGTGCCCAAGGAGGTAGCACAGCCAATGTAGCCATGGATGTTCAACAGGTTGTAAGCCCTGAATTCTCAATTGCAGATACAATAGTTAGACTTGATAATAATGGATATGAAATAATAGCAGGTCCATTTACTTTAGATGAAGGAACTCAAGTTTCCATTGATGTCACAACTATGGAAGGTGCTCCAGATATATTTTTGATGACAGAAGCACAGAAGAATTCGTATGAATCCGCAGCAGCGAACGGAACAGTAGCCGCTTCAAGAATTAATCAAGCTGATTTACTATCAGTCACAAGTTCTGGTAGTACAGTTTGGTCTGCAATATCTCCATACACTGAGATTCCCCTTTACATAATTGTAGATAATCGTGCAGGAGCCGGAGGTGCAGGAACTACAGCCGTTGCCACAACTGTCGTTTCTTCCTTGACACCAGTAGTCCAAGCAGTACTTTCAAACTCTGATTCTTTAACGTTAATTGATGTCGGAGAAGTCATTACACTGAACGCAAGTGAAACACCAAACCTATCAAACCAAATAGATAGTGTGAATTGGGATATTGATGGAGATGGATTCAACGATGTTAGCGGATTCTCAACAGATGTTTCTTGGGATGCTCCAACAAATCTCACACTCAAATTAACTGTTGTTTCTACAGATTCACGTAGTTCAACAGTTTTCAAGGACATAGAGGTTAGAGATATTTCTAATCCAGTTGCTGATATTGATATCACTTCTGATATAACTCGTGGTTATGGAGAAAACATAGTACTCAGTGGGCAATTTTCAGATAATTATGGTGTTGCAACAGTTGAATGGTTGGTCGATGGTGTGGTTTTAGAAACATATTCTGGCTCCGATTTATCAGCAACCTCATTTAACCATATTTTTGACTCATCATATATTTCTGGAATGCATACTATAACTCTTCGAGTTACAGATAATTCAGGATTAATAACAGATGATATTGCAAATATCAATCTATACGATCCAACTCCCCCTAGTATCGATTCAACATTTATGTCGGAGTTACAAGTCGTAGTTAACCAAGCCTACCCATTTTCAGTTCCAGCAACTGATTCTGAATCAACCAATTTAATCTATACTTGGGACTTTGATAGAGACAAAGATTCTGACGGAGATGGTATCACTTCTAATGACAATGAAGGTGTCGGCCCTCAGGTCAACCATGTATTCCCTAAAGCGGGAGTATTTTGGGTAGTCTGTACTATTGAGAATGACGAAGGACTCACTACAGAGGCAGAAATATTAGTTACTGTAGTGTCGCCAACTGGGAATTCAGAAGGCATTGATTGGTTATCAATCATTACAATAATAGTAGCTATAGCGGTAATACTTGCAATACTTGGTTTTGTAACTTTTAGAATACTAGAGAATAGGAAAATAGCAGCGATTTTAGCCGAACAGGCCGAAGAAGAGGTTACGAAAGATGTAGCGCCTCCTTCTGTTGAAGAACAGAAAGCAATGTGGGGCAGCTCATCAAATCCAGTAAATCCTCTTTCACAACCTGGAATGCAGACGGGCCTCGGAGGCTACTCTTCGGGGATGTCTGGACTTCCTACTCCTCCTCCTTCAGGTACACCAACGATTTCTTCAACAATCGAATTAGATCCAGATTTAGCGGAACTAATGGCTTCTTCTCCGCCTCCGACTTCCGCTCCTACTAATAGTCAAGCAAGTGAGTTGCTTTCTGCTTTCTTGGAAGATGATGCAGTTGATATAGAAAATGTTGAACATGTATTTGATGATTTAGCGAATTCAGAAGAAATATGGACTCCTTCAGAAGATCCACTTGCAGGTATTTCTCTTCCTGGCTCAGAAGTTGTCGAGGCACCTGAACTTGAACCAGAGCCAGAGCCAGAACCAGAACCAGAGCCTGTTACAAGTAACAGAACAGTCCGGAGTTCTTGTTCTAACTGTGAGAAGTTGTTCGAAGTAGATATGCCCGAGGGTGTCGATATAGCTCGAACGACCTGCCCACATTGCGAATCAATTGAGACAATTCGTTTTGAGTGACTATTATGATTAAAATTTTATTGACAACATTGTCATTAATTCTTGGCTTACCATTAATTTGGATTGGAATTTTACATTTTCAAGATCCGGCATGGTTCGAACCAATAGTCCCTGATTTGATTGGTTATCCTACATTTTGGGTATATGCTAGTGGAGTATTTGAGATAGTCTTAGGGATTGGTTTGATAATTCCTAAAACTCGTGAAATTTCTGGTTATGGGATTGCTTTAATGTTGGTTGTTTTGTACACAGCAAATTTCAATATGTGGGTTAATGATATTGCTATAGGGGGTTCAAAGTTTGGAACCAATTGGCACATATTTAGGGCAACTGTGCAGATTTTATTGATCGCAGTTTGTATATGGATTGGAAGAAAATCATCTGAACAATATGATTTAGGTTAGTGTATTTCCATTTTTCAGAAATGAGAAAAAATTGATTTTATATTGTATCAGGTAGGGGAATAACCTTTACCATGTATCTTAGAGGTATGTTCATGGAAGGAGGTGCTGTACGCATTATTCGCAGGTCCCCTGGCATCAATCATTCCCAGACAATACTCCTTGTCTTGATATTTTTACTTCCAATGTTTTCACCAATAACTTCAGTTACTGCTGAGACTAGAATTAGTGCGGATGACTTTGAAATCCTTGACGATTTAAGTTCGGTACTTTCTGAAAGAGAAAGTGTAATTTCATCAGAATTAGTGAAAAATATGGCAAGTCCATCACTTGAAGGAGTAGCTAACTCAGTTGCAGATACAACAAGTAACGACCCTCTTTTTGGTATTGAAAATATGTTTTCTGATGCTTCTATAGTTGATACAACTCCTCCTGAAGTTTCCCATCCTAGTCCATATGAAATACTAGTTAATCCGGATAAATCACCCCCTGGGGCGGTAGATACAGTTTGGCAAACAATTTTTAATTTGACAGATTATTTAATCTGGACCAAATACATGGATTTAGATGGTAATGAAGTGGAAAAATTCGAAGTCGTAACATTCACTGCAAGTTTATTTTCATTACTCGACCCAGAGACTAATTCCTTCCTACATGCTATCGATATAGATGATGATGGGGATAATGATATTCAAGTAGGCTTAGAAATTTCCTTTGATTTAGGAGATGATTTTGGCATAGAAGGAGATACTCTTTGGGTCAAGCCAACAATTTCTTTTACGGTTCTAGTTTTAGAAGATAGTCGAGATGATTCAGATTGGGACGAATTAGATACCTTACAAGTATCTTTAATGAAGGCTTTCGCATATTCTGAAGGAATACTCACTGGTGGCGAAAGTTATGTATGGGTCATTGATTCAAGGTTTACTACCCCACCAAATGATTTTTCTATCAACATAGGTCTAGAACGTATCTTTTTTGATATATCTGATGCAGGTTCAAGCTTAGTCACAAGTTTACTATCTTTCATTGGTTTAGGGCTAGCAATTCCTGGTGCCGATGAATCAGATATTGTTTTTCTTGGTCTTTCTGCTCCATATGCTATTTTAATAAATAATAATGGACAAACATATTGCCCTGATCGTTATTCTCAAATTGAGTTATCCACCCTCCCCTCCAATGAAATTTCATGTGGTGTAGTAGCTGGATTTGGATACGTCCACTTCTCGCCTGCAAATACTGACGGAGATAGAGAAGTTTGGGAAGTTGCTTACATAGAAGCAACAGTACACCCTAACGGTGTTTCTACTCGACTTCCGTCTGAAGTAAATCTAGTGATTAGAACAGATACGACATTAGCTGAAGATCCTGGTGTAGTCGGAGAAAATGCCCTTGATACAATAGAATACTATGCGGATCGTAGAGCAGACCTCCATGTCCATTTCCATGAAAATAAAGCGGGTAAACCCGTGGAAAACTCAGGTGACCAGAGAGGAAATTCAACAGATAGTATTGGATGGCTCAGAGGTATGCCAGCAGGTAGTTTGTCAACAGATGAGATTGACAGAGTATTCACCATGCTAGGCTCTAAATCATCACCAGAACTACCTGGTGGTCAGCCAGAAAAATTAGGCATGATAATTGCAATAAAGAACTTCTCTAGAGATGAAACACAGAATGTTGACGACCCTACTTTGCCTGTAAACCCTGCATATCCGCCAAAAACTCTTGTCCTTATTCGCTCTGTAGAGAGTATCCAGTCTATAGATTATGATTCATGGCATAAACGTGGAGATATAATTACTGATCACAGTAAGATACACTTAGAATTGAAAAATATTCCAACCTCGATAGCATTGTACGGTTCATTTGAGCTGGGTAGTTCATCTTCAACTGATACAAGTCTTGACAGCGGAGAAAATCTTGATTTTCTGTCCAAAATTTTAGATTCAGTGATACTTAATCTGGTAAATCTGTTTTTAGATATTGGTGATATAATTAATTCAGTTCCAAGTGAAGTAGTCTCTGTTCTTACAGGAGATGCGGGTAGTGGTGGAATTAACTCATTTGCAGGGCGGGATGTAAATTTAATTATGACTGATAATTTACTAGCCGATAGGGTAAATATGCACATTGACGAACTTGCTGTGCAAATAGGTTCTAGCCCTCATCCAGTAACTCTCGGTAATCATATAATAATTTCTAAAGATCGAGTTCTAGATCAGGTAATGGGAGAATTTGGAGTTCGAGATCCATTAGTTCCAGTAGCATCCAGTGTAAGGTTTAGTGGTCTTTCACAATTTACATTTAGTGATGATGAAGTATTAGAAACTCAATCAATTGGGCTAATCACAGATTCTAGTGAACCTTTCAGATTTTCTTTTATTGAACACGATAGTAATTCTATCGATAACATCTCTTTTCAGAGCTTACATTTATCAGATATCCCTAATAATATATCTGTTCTAATAGATGAAGAATCTCTAACTTATGCCGCTAATGATGGTATTGAATTGATGACCTATGTTGGTCTTGATGGCAATCAGAGGCAAGGTGCAAATATTCATGATATGCCTGCGGAGTTTATTTTTGAGTTTGGTGAACAAACAAGTTTTATTGCTGAAAAACCAATAGGTACTGTGGAAGTCCAGATTAGTAATGCATCCGAACCAGTAACAATGACTGGCGACCATTTCTTATTCCATCACGATTCAATAAATGAAACATCTACGATATCAACACGTCTGACAGGAATTAAAGAATTAGGATGGATATCTCCGATTGAAGAAGGTGCCCTGGGAGCATCCGGTCGAGGTACTGCTTTCTTGAAGTCTGCAGGGGACAGGCCTATGAGTATCAATATAGATAATGCTCCAACTGCTGATTCATCAGGACTGTCTGCGTTAGCTCTAATTGATCCTCTTCCATCACATCTTTCAGTCGAAATTCCAACAGGTAAAGACAACAGTTCTGAATTAGTACTTCCAGAATTTAATTCCACCAAGGGGCTATCGGGTGTAGCCTTCTTCATAGGTGGATTCTCTAACTTTGGCCGATCCATAAATTCAGTTCTTGCAGGGTTTACTAGTGATATTTCAACAGGTACTGAAGAAGTTGATGATTCATTCTCATACGCTTTACAACTAGAATCTGATAGTTCATTCGATTTGATTGTAGAAGCAACTTATGGTGATCCGGTTATTAACGAACCCCCATGGGTGCATGGAATCTCTTTCCAATCATCTCCTAACGGATTGTCCGAAGGATTCCATCTCAAGACTTGGTTACCCGGTTTACCTCCATTAATTGATTTATCAATTTCTCGCAATACTCTTGTTAATGGTGAGGATTGGTATATTCAAGCATCATTGGATAGTTGGGAACCAGGGCGTGAAGAATTTATGATTCATGCTTATGGGGTCAATGGTCAAGATATGTTATTGACAATGCAAGGTCTTGAGCCGGGGAAATCAACAAATTTATTCCTTGATGCTGTTTTCGAGATTCGAGATTCAGGAGGTATAACACAGGTCTCAACAGGAGCTCAGTTCGGGTTGTCAGAGAGGCTTGATTGGATCCATATGATGTTGATTAATCGAGAATCGCAAAGCAGAACTGAGATGCTGATTAATGAGATTCCAAAGTCTATTTCGTTGCAGGCAAGTCTGGGTACAGCGATTTCTATAGATATGAGTGTTCCAGAAGAACAGAGAATAGAAGGATTTGCAGTAGGCTCGTTAATGTTACAACAGATGCAATGGATGGATGGTTTTTGGTGGCCTGCTACAGTATTTTTGAAAGATATACCTGGATATATTAATCTTACAACGGCTCCAGAAATGAATTTCGATATAACTAGAAATCTTGCATTCCAAGGTTTACCAAACCTTGATTTTACATCTTCAGATGATGGAATGTCGCTATATATTGAGGCATTTGGTAGAGCTATAAATTCTCGAGGAGATATTATTTTGTTAGCTGAGGGTATGACTGATAAATTGATAATTAAACCAACCAATGATTTTGGTTTAGAAATTCGTTCAGGTGGAAGTGGTGTTGAAAGAATTTATGTCAGAATGAATGATGTCCCTACAGGATCTAGCCAAGTCGGAACACCTCCAGTTTTCCTTGAAGAAATGGAGGCAATGGGAGAGAACCTTCGAAGTGCAACATTGCATATCAGGGAATTAGTAGGGCCATACAGTGTTATCGAAGTCGATGATGTAGATGGTGGAAAAATCATAGCATCTGCTAGAGTTACAACAGAATTCGCGGGAAGAGATATACAAATTCGAGGTGTACTAATTGACGCACAAACTACAGGAGGTGTTCCCACTGGAACTACACTTGGCGTAAATGGTCTTTCTTCTGACCTTTCAATTCTTAATTTAGTACCGGGTTTGAGTGGCTCAACGCACCATTTACTCGTTCCTGAACCATTTACCTCTGCTATACTCACAGTAATTGCGACACTAACTGAAGGGGGTGGTTGAATGGGCTTGCTTGAGAAATCACGTAATCAAGAAGTAGAGGAAACTCTTGATGAAGAGTTTGCGCATGAGGTTTTAGTTAGATTAGAAGATTCAATGGATCGTATATCTCCATTGAGAGTAATTCTAGTGTCATTCGTGGCTCTAATGCTATTTGCTGCCACTTTCGTAGCTTTAACTTGGGTTGTTCCATATGAAAAGGTAACAATTGATGTTGTTTATATCCAGAGTAGTTCAGGCCATGTGATACTAACTCAGATTGATAATGATGGAAGTAGAGATATCAGTGACTTAACTCTAATCATTCGGTTTATAGATTCAGATAATATTGAGATAGATAGAACTACATTCAATAAATCTTCTCTTCCTGCACATAGTTCAGTTTCTGGTGATGCTTTAGAACTAATAATAATTGGCGAATCTGTTTGGGAAAACTATACAATAGATATTGAGTTACAATATACTAAAAATAATAAAGAGGATTCTAAAATAGAATTGCAATACTTAGTCGGTGAATGGAAGATGGAACAATTCAGTCACGGTACTGGAATAGACTTTTTTTAGTGCGTCTATTTTTCCTCAATGTATGAACTCCTAGGGGTTCAACTAACCCATATGCTCAAAACAGTCTTTAGAAGGCGCAACTCTATGTCTAAGCGAACAGTATGCCTAATCTTGGGCGTCCTTCTTCTTTCTTACATACCTCTTAGTGATGATGTCTATGAATCATCCGATTCATTCTCAGAGAAGTTAGATGAATCAATCCAAAGGATAGAAATATCTCCTGACCCAAATAGTATCTCAGATCTAGGAACTCCAAGAATATCTAACAGTTCTGAGATATTGCGTTCCGAAAGTGCAGACTCCACTATCGGCGTTTATACTCATTCCGGACTAATCCCTAGTGTCTATCTTTCTCAAGAAATATCATTTTCAAGAATGGATCTTGCTATTGTAATAATTGATGGAGATACCGGACTATGGGATGCTAGAATGGAAATAATGGAAATTTCAGGAATTGAAATCCGTTCTACAATTCCACCATCAGGATATTTAATTCAAGGTAATTCTGAGCAACTGAAAAATCTCCTATCACTTAATTCAGTGGAATCGGTACATGAGGTTCCAGCAGGGCTTCTAATTCATTCAGCACTCCGCGATGCTCCAAATGATCAAAGTCTAGTTGTTGAGATAGTTGGCTGGAAGAATTCAGAACTAGTTCGTCAAACATCATCTTTGGATGACAATTTACAAGATGTTGCTAACTCTTGGCTGTCCAACTCATGGTCTCCCGATACAGGAATTATATGGGGGGAAATTCAAACAAATGATATTTCAGAAATAATAAAACATCCTTCAGTTTCTTACCTTGCACCAGTTCCGATTCTTAAGTTAATGAATAATGAAGCAAGAAATCATATGGGTATAGATACAGTTGAAGATTTTTTTATTACTGGATTAAACGGTTCTGGACAAAAGATTGCAGTAGGTGATTCAGGATTAGATGATGACCACGGAGACTTCAATGGTCGAATTTCAGGTCTTGATTCGGTTACACCAGGAGACTCTTCCACTGCCGACCCTTCTGATGGTCATGGAACTCATGTCGCCTGTACTGTACTTGGTGATGGAATGAGGAGTAACGGCCAATACCAAGGGATAGCACCTGAAGCAAATCTTTACTTCCAAGCAATGGAAGATGATGATTCAGGAGCTCTATACTCTATTGGAATTAATAGTATGCTTAATGAAGCATATAATGCAGGTGCTCGTTTGCATACAAATAGTTGGGGTTCTCCAACTGGTGGTGAATATACAACCTCGTCTGAAGATGCTGACGATAGAGTCTCAACATGGGATCAATATTGGCAATACCAAGGAATGACCGTATTGTTCGCAGCCGGCAATGAGAGGAACGATGGAATTTCATCTCCAGGGACTGCTAAGAATGTCATAACTGTAGGTGGTCATGTCAACAGATATAACGGCGCACCAGATGATATGTATTATTGGAGTAGCCGAGGACCAACTGATGACGGCAGGATAAAACCTGATTTAGTGGGCCCGGGAGATTATGTCCGTTCTTGCAAATCTCAAGAAGCGAGTAGTGCATCAGGTTCTTGGAGCAATAATTGGTACCTAGAATATAGCGGTACTTCAATGGCTACTCCAGCAGCAGCAGGGGCTGCCGTTTTAGTCCGCGAGTACCTAATGGAAATTGCATCTAGACCCGCCCCTCAAGCCGCTCTGATTAAGGCATTATTGATATTAGGCGCGGAAGATATGGGTGTTCGTGACATACCAAATAATAACGAGGGATGGGGACGCGTCAATCTAGTAAATTCCTTAATTCCTGAAAGTGATGTAGGTATATTTGTAGATGACAGATCTAGATTGTCATCAGGTCAGTTTAGTGACTATTCATTCGATATTACAAGAGGTGGCGAGGAACTCAAAGTAGTTCTAGCTTGGTCTGATTATCCAGGTTCATCATCATCGTCAACCCAATTAAGAAATGATTTAGATTTAGAAATTACTAATCCAAATGGTCTACTATTCAAAGGCAATGTTTTCACTAATGGGGAGTCAGTAGCGAATGGCCAGAAAGACTCGAAGAACAATGTTGAAGTCGTACTTATTGACAATGCTGCAGTTGGTACTTGGACTGTTAGAGTTAGAGACTCATCTCATGGAGGTAGTAATTTCTACCAACCTTATTCCCTTGCAGTTAGAGGTGTCAATGTAAATGATTTAGATCCCGACCCAACATTTATATCCGATTCTTTTGAGTTATCAGTGCCAATCCCTCAAGTTGATGAAGAGGTAGAATTTTCAATATCTTTGATTAATCAGGGTGCAGGAAGTATTCCTGAATTATCTGTATTAGCGGCGGTTAATAGTGCCACAATTAGTACAAAAACTCTCAGTCTTTCTCCGGGAGAATCTGCTGAGTTGACATGGCAATGGACTCCTGATGTAGAGGGCGAAAATACTGTATCTTTCTACATAGACCCTAATGATTTGGTTGAAGAAGTATCTGATACGAATAATCAATATACTCAGATTGTCATAGTTAGCGTCCCTGGTGTCAGAGTTACTAGTGAGGCCCCAATGAAATTAATTGAAGGGACTACTGATAGTTCTACTACTTGGTCCCTTGATTTGACAAATACTGCATTATTTGAGACAAATGCAACAATTGAGGTATCTGAACCAATTAGGATGCAGGATGGAGTTGAATTTGACTGGTTTTCATCATTTTCTAATAATACGTTTAATTTAATGCCTGCCGAATCTACTAGTGTAATTCTGTCAGTGATACATCCGGCACCGCCTGAACCAGGACTTTACAGAATGTTGATTACTGGAACAGATGTTGAAAATCAGATTGAATCCGAATTTGAGATATATCTAGAAGTTCCACTATTATCTGATGCAAAAGTTCTAATTCCTACTAGTCAAATTAAAGTAAATCCTCTTGTTTCAACTCCGCTCCAGATTCAAATTCAGAACGATGGTAACGGGCCACAAACTTATGACGTAGAACTAATTTCACCATCTGGTTGGAGCCTTGGGTTAGATTCGATAGGTTCTTTCGCTGGATCATCTCATGGGTCTACTGGTTCTCTAGGTAAAGGGGAATCTCGAACAATTGACATCACCATCAATCCGCCTGGGGCGATGATTCCCGCAGGTACGGTATTTTCCGCTGCAGTTTCTGTCCACTCTCGTGTGAGTTCGGATTCTTGGTCCGAAGATATAACTCTAATAGTAGATAATATTGATGTAGTCACTTTAACTCCAACTTCTGATGGAACAGAATATGAGGTTTCAGCTGACGATACACTTGAATGGCAAATAAATTTCAATAATCAGGGTAATCGAGATTTAGAATTAACCCCGTATATTCTTTCTAAACCTAATGGTTGGTCATTTACAGGTAGTCAGAACTCATTCATAGTATCGTCTGGAACTCAATTTGATTTACCGATTTCAATAACAGGCAATGGTCTAGCCAAGAGTGGTGAGTTAAAGCTAAGATTTGTTACAGAGGACGGATTTACTATAGACTGGAACCGGACAATTGATGTACTATCTGGGGCGGTTCCTACGATAGAATTCTATCAAGTCGCATTACCAGATGGGACTTCAGCAGATACTCCACTCGGAGTAGATTCACATCCTGTAGGTGGTATTGGTTTCGATTTACTGTGGAAAGTCACTAACGATGGTACAATGACATGGAGACCAACTGTCTCTATGGATGTACCAAATGATGATTGGGAATATTCGTGTCAAAATAGTAATCCCACAATCTCTTCAGGATCAACGATAACAATCATTTGTAATCTTATAATTCCATTATCTGCTGAGGCAGGTTCCGAGCCGATAATTTCTCTAATTCTCAGCGGAGAGGGACTAACTTCTGAAAATACAATTTCTCTTTATGTTGATTCTGTGAATGAAGTTATTTGGAGTATAGTCGAACAAAACCCTTCCCCGCAAGGTTACCAAACTACTCTTTCCCTTGAATTACAGAATGTAGGTAATTCAGATATTTCAGAAATCTTGAAGTTGGAAGCCCCCAATAATTGGAATGAATTAATACTCGATAGTTCATTTGTTAACTTGAGGCCCGGTGAAACACGTTCAGTAGAAATTGCATATACACCCTCTAAAGGAACTGATGGGGTAGTCACGGTTTCGTTCTTAAATTCAGATGATATTACTGGTTCCTCATTAGATGTAGAAATTGATGTATTACCCGCTGCAACCTCCGACAGTATGGGAACTATTAATTTAATACTCATTATTATCATAATAATCATACTACTCGGAGGAGGAGTTGGTTTGACTATTTATTTACGTCGTGAAGGGTCAATTAACTCATTGATTCCAGAAAAAATAATCCAACAGATTATGCCAGAAGATGTTTCTGAAGAATCCAGTGGAGTTCCTTGTTGGATATGTAGTGCAGATGTAATTATTGGTGAAACTTGGGCTTGTCTTGAATGTGGGGCTAGATATCACATGAATGGTCAGGTACAAGGTTGCAATATTATGGAAAAAAGCCATTGTTTACACTGTGACGCTGGAATAGACCAACTCACTGAAGTATGAAAAATATACACATTATAGTACACTTCAAGCGCGAAGCCCTTAGAGGGAAGATTGCTCCCGACTAAACATGAAGAGAGCGGAATCCGCGCGTTTGGTCCTTGTTTTGCTTTTGTTATCTTTAATTTCTCCTCCTGTTTATGCGGCTGTAGATGTCTCAATATCGGCATCTCCAAGCTCTCAAGAAGCGGATGCAGATAATCCGGCTGAATATGACATCACAGTAACTAATACAGGTGATGATGATATTACTGTGTCGTTAAGTACATCGCAGGCTGCTGATTGTAACGGTTTCACTTCTAATGTTGAACAGGTGAGTGGGACTATAGAATCAGGTAGTAGTGAAACTGTAACTTTGACGGTTTCTGTAAATGATCAGGCTACAGGGGAATGCGAAACTACAGTTACTGTGACTGCAACAGGTACTCCTCCTGACCAACCTAAAACTGATGATGTTAAGGTTACAACAACTGCAGGTGATGGTGGGTTATATTCTGTAACTCTAACTGTAGATGATCAAACTGTTACGTACGATGGTGAAGATGATGAAGTCGTTTGGGAAGTTGATGTCGAAAATACGGGTGAGCAACAAGAAAATATTCAACTCGAGATGACTTCAGATAATGATTGTGAATCCGATGATCTAGACGCTTCTGTGAGCCCTGCTACAGTTCAATTAGATTCAGGAGATTCTACTACTGTTGATGTAACTGTCGACCTCCCTGATGGGTCTTCTACGGAGGCTGGAATTCATTGTTTTATTATCAAAGCAACCGTTAGTAATGATCCCAATGCTGCTGATCCGGCTGAAGATAATTTGACATTAACTGTTAATATTCCAGAAGTTAAAGAATGTGATCCATCTCTTCAATTTACCTCTATGAATCTTAATCCCGGGGAAACAGGTTCAAATCGATTCACAGTAGAAAATACTGGTAATACTGAGTGGACAGTCTCTGCCAGAGCGGTTGCTGATGATTTTGATGTTTCCGAGTGGGTCGATTTTTCGTCTCCTTCTAGTGCATTCCTAGGTGAGAAAAATACTGCTGATGATGAACATACATTTGAGTTCCAAGTGACTCCCGATGATTCTGTTGAGGCTAGCACACAAGTCCCAATAAAGATTCAAGGACGTTCTGGTACAGAGATTGGTTGTGAGAAAATAGTAACACTAAATGTCGGCCAATCTTATGACGCTTCAGCATCACTGAGTCAGTCTTCATTATCCAATGTTGAACCAGGGACCTCGAAATCAGTCTCTATGACAATAACAAACCGGGGCAATGGTGTCGACACTATTCAGATTAGCGCTGCAAATGTACCTACTGGCTGGCAAGTATCATTCTCACAATCTTCTGTGAC
>CABXQY010000001.1 GCA_902514485.1 uncultured Candidatus Poseidoniales archaeon | reverse complement strand
ACCTTATTTTCGCCTTTTCTACATCTGAAACGCCGTACCCTGACATTCGCTCTGCTGCTGAATCACCCATTGATTTGTGCGCAGCCAAATGCGAATTGACATAGTTTTGGACAGATTCGATGTCATTCTCTGATTCATAGATAGAACCCATTATTGGAGTTCTTGAAATCCACTTCATTAATGATTCTTCTAATGATGGGTTTGATGCTATTTCTTCTAAATCTGAAAGTATGGCGGCATCATTATCGCTATTACCTGCTAATTTTCTAAATGTATCAATCGGGTCCATTCCAAATAATCTATCTTCATTTTTTAGTCCTAAAAGTATCTCGAATTTCCTCATTTGAAAAGATTCAAACCCCGAAGCTGAACCTAAACCATCTCTGAAAGCCAAGAAACCTTGTGGAGTTAAGGTTTCCATAACATTCCATTGAGCCCCCATCAACTTGAAAATTTCAGTAGTTCTTCCTAAGTGCTCAACTGCTCTTGGAATATCTTTCTCTGGTACTTGCTCTTGAGAGAGTATATTTCTTACTTCAGATAGCTCTCTTATTATTTGTTTGAACCATAATTCGAATGTTTGATGAACTATAATAAAATGCATTTCATCCGATGAGATTCCTCTTTCATCGCCCTGAAGACTTAGTAATTCCTCTAACTGTAAATAATTCCCATAAGTCCAATTCCGGTCACTCATGGTCGTCCGATAGCGTTTCACTCTTGAATCATTACTGTCTCGACCGTTCCGATTTTTTGTATGAAAATCCAATTAATCCAAGAAATTCAAATAATAAAGCGGATAGGCACTTCTATGTCTGATTCACCTGAGTCCAATCATGACCCTCATAGATTAGGATTCATATTATCTCCAATAATCATTGTTGATAATGAATTATCAATCATTGTTCCGACCTCAGAGGACGCTGTGGAATTATTCTCATTAGTAGATAGTAATAGGAATTATCTCAAGGAATGGTTACCCTGGCTTGATAACAATCTATCAGTTAAGGATCAACTTGACTTTATCGAAATTTCTCAAAAAGATCGTATTCAAGGGAGCTCAGGTATTTGGCTAATAAAAGAAAATAATGATTTAGTAGGGGTTATTAGTATTAATTGGATAGATTGGGATAATAAATCATGTGGATTAGGATACTGGATATCTGAAGATAAAGTCGGCAAAGGCATAGTTAATCGTTGTTGCAAATCTTTGATTAATGATTTAATTTCTAATAACCAAATTCATCGTTTTGTAATTGAAGCAGCCGTTGAAAATTATGCTAGCCGCAAAGTTGCAGAAAAGTTAGGTATGAGGCTTGAGGGAATAATAAAAGATAGAGAATTGCTCTATGGCACATATGTTGACGCTGCTTTGTACGCGATAACTGCTCCTGAATGGGAGAAACTAACTGCTAAGTCTTTTTCATGACCCCATAGTCTTCTATCGTACATCCACCAGGTGGTAAAGATGCTAAAACATCATCTTGAGTAAGTCCTGTGGCCTTAGCAATCTTATTCGCAATTGATTCTTTCTTTTCTCTTCCTGGTGTAATTTTAATCCATTTCTCGAACATATTTGAAATTGCCTCAATAGTTCCACAGATTGGTAATGGAACTCCGTTAATTACTCCTATACCCATTCCCAATTCTAATGGTAAATCTCTATGCCATGTACGTTTTCCCCTAACTACGAAACTTCCTCTACCAAGTGATTCTCCACTTTCTGTTTGTTTAGAAACCTGACTTGGTCTAACATGGAAGGCAGTTGCTGCTGCTCCTCCTGAACCCCAAGCTCTGGACCAACAAACTGCGATTTGAGCCGCCTGAGCGAGTATTTTTTTATCTAGGTCTCTAGCATCTTCTACATTCTCCCCCAAGTTCTGAGCAATTTGTAATGAAATAACTCCTTCGGGTAGATTTGTGATACCTGTTAATCGACTGAATCCATCCTTTAACTTCAGTGAACAAGAAGGCGCGCCATGTAAATCCGCATGAACATAAATATCATTTGAATTGAGGTGTTTACGTACTATTGTATCATTTCCTCTAGCATCTCTGCCTCCAACAAATATATGTCCCCCCTCAAGAATTGCCCATCTATACTTTTCAAACCAAAACTTCTTGCTTCTCTGAAGACCTTTAACTCTTCCAGCAGCAACATCTTTTGCTTTCTTCTTTTCTTGCCTTGATTTAGAATTTTCAGTATCCTTTAGTGCTTTTTCTGCGCCTTTGGATTTATCTTTCAAGGTCCTTGCCTCTTGAAAATATCTTTGTGCATTTTGATGTACTGATTTATTGGCATGGAGAGTAACACTTGATCCAGGGTCACCTTCTTCATCTGGAAGAAATGCTACAAAAGTCCCTTTCTCTGGATTCAGCCTATCAATCCACGGCACATCTCTAGATTTTTCTGCAACTTCTTGCCATGTTAGTTTAGATATTTGTTCATTAAATTCGTTCATTATATGTTCTAGATGCGTCCAATTTTCTTGCATCGCTTTACCTAATTCTTGACTAATAGCTGCTTGTGATAGGAATCTTCCTATCGCATTTCTTTGTTGTTCTGCTCTTCTCTCTAATTTCGCTTTTTTTTCTCCTTCATCCTGTCCAATACTGACAAGTTTTTCCTCTTCTCTTCGAATAAATGCTGAGGCGTCATGAGGTCCAAATACAGAATCATAGCCATAACATAGAGAGGGTATTTCAATTGACAAATCATGGTCTAAATATCTTAAATCTATAGGTGCTATTTCCGTAATACCCTCTGCTGCACTATCTTTATCGGATGTGTCTACAGAATTATCCCATAATTTAAGCGCCTCACTATTGCTAAACCACATTCTACTGCTTTGATTCTCAGCAAGTTCATTTAGTAACTCCTTTATCGAACTATCTAATTTTTCTCTTTGGTTATCATCAAGTTGCTTAGCATTTAGTTTCTCATCTAATTCTGCCGAAGCACAAATAGCACTCCCATATATTCTTCCAAGATTACCTCTTGCTGCTAATGTTCTAATTAGATCATCATTACTTCCTTCGAGTAGTTGGTCTAGTTTTCCTCTATCGATTTCTCGGGGATCTATAGCAGGTGGTGGCGAAATATATTTGACACCTCTTTTCAGTGTTCTACTGGCATAATTAGCATGCGTTAATGGTTGAATAATTATATCTTCATTATCCAGAAGTAATACATTACCATCTCTAAATAGTTCTATTATTAGCTTTAATTTCCCACTTCCATGCTCAAAAGTCAAAGAAATAATTCTGTCAAACCCTAATTGTTCCACTTCTATTAATCTTGAATTATTGAGGTGTTTTCTAAGTACCATTGCAAATTGCGATGGTTGTGATGGCATAGGTCTATCTCGTTGAGAAAGATATAATCTCCTTCCACTAACTATTACTAAATCAGAAGATGGTGAACCTTTGGGATTCAATCGTATTACGACCTGTTCATAATGCGGTTGATATGCTTTTCTTGCTCTCGCGCCTATCATCTTTGAAAGCTCACGCACAATACGTGCCACGTCAAAAGATGAAGCCTGTTCACGCATGTATTTCATTATCCGGTAAGAGCCATCCTTCATCAGGCAATCGCTTTGGCTTATGTGCAGTAATTATATAGATTCATGAAAATCTTCAATCTCTTCGAGAAAATCCGCTTCATGTGCATATTGATTAGATGGGACTTTTATCATCTTTGAATTAGGTATCCTGTCAGCAATGCTCTCTACATCTTTTAGACCGTGTAATTTATCTGAATCAGCGGTTATTATTGCGCATGGAATAATTATATTTGATAAATTATCTGGTAATGTATATTTCATTAAGTACCTAGCAGAAAATCGTATCCTTTCGAAATTTTGAGACAATAGTGTTCTTCGATAACGAATTTTCTGCCCTTCTTCTTTCACTTTTCTTTCTACGCCCCATACTGCTGCTTTAATCAGCCATTTTAATGTAAAATTTGGTAAGGGCATTTTAATCAAAATTTTAGCCCATAGTGGGAATATAAATCTTTGATTTGGAGCTAAAAAGATTGAACTTTTCCCATATATTACACCAGATTGCATACCGTCGATTAATATTGTGGAGCCTAGGGATGATGAGAAGAAGTGCAAATCATTTTTTAAATCGAGAATCCTTATTATTTCTGCTATATCATTGGTGAATTTGCTCATATAAAAATCTTTTATTTCCATCTTAGTTTCAAAAATAGCACTTGATTTTTCCCTTGTTTCAATGTATATTATTGGCCTTCTTCCAACCCATTCTGTGATTAAAGGCCTCCATCCCTCGAAAACCGAACCCCACCCTGGAACCATGATTATTGGTGATAAATTTCTAAGAGACTCATCAATAGGTTTCCATATAAAAACTCTCAATGAAACATTTTCTGAGACTTTAATCCAATCTTCTTTACCTTCGCAATTTGGGAGTTTGGGAATTCCCTCCCAATGTGTTTCCATTTTTCCACTTCCATAATATTCAGGAATCAACGAGATCTTCTTCCGCCACCACCTGATCTACGACTGCCACCACCTGATCTACGACTGCCACCACCTGATCTGCGACTGCCACCACCTGATCTGCGACTGCCACCACTTGAGCGACGATTGCCGCTTGAGATTCGTACCCTCCTTCGACTTCTTCGACGATGGAACCATGGTCTCCTATACCATGGGCTTCCATAATACACTCCACCCATTATTCCTCCCCCATGGTGGTAATGATGAACCTCATTACTGCCGTTAGATCCAGCACTTTCATATTGGTCATTATTCCCTTCAAAATACATGAAGAATAGTAAACTTAGCAAAATGGGGAGTAAGCAACACAGTCCAAAGAATGCAAAAAGAGCACCATCATCATTGGGTGTTTCCATTTGACTAATTCCATTATCATCAAGCTTGTACCAAACCGTGACCCGGTGACCCAATGGTAATGTGTCATTCTCAACAATTTCTAAACAATAATCGTCCCAATTTCCTAGGAACCAATCAAATTCTTCGCCAATGTATTCTGTTCCTAATATCGAGTAATTATAGATGACATCTGCTCCACAATCATATGTGTAATAGTATATGCAGTCGTAGTATTCATCGTAATAATCATCGTATAGACAATCTTCTTCCTCTATTTCCCACTCCCACCATTCAGTGCCTTCTAAAACGGTACCATCAGCCGTCCCCCAAATGTCCTCAACATCTGGTATCAATATTGAAGCAACAATTGACCCTACAAGTCCCAAAGAAACAATAATTGCTAGAAAAAGATATCCTGGGTCATCTGTCATCCAACTAAATGGACCTTCTTTCTCTGTTTGATTCATCATAGCGCCTTGATTTATCGTTGCAGGAGTAGGGCTTCCAGATTTTGTTTCCAGCATTTCTTGATTCATCTTACTCATATTGAACTCATGCTGTGCTTGTGCCATTTCTTCTTCTCTTTTGATGTTCATCATTTCAGTATGGTTCATCATTTCTTCTACTTCTTCTTTAGAACCAAGTTCTTCCTTTTCGGATCCTCCCTTGTCCCACCATCTGTCGTCTGGCATTGTAAAATCTCCTATTTTATACCCTTTCTAGTAATACTTACTTATTCAATATTGACCCGGAATTTAGACTTACATGACTAATTTATGTAATATCTCCCATCTTCTTCTCTAATGTTCTCTGATTTAATATGCCCTTTAAGATGTGATAATGTTTGATCGATTAGTAAGGCAGGATGTGCATCGGGAGTATCTTCATACGATTTTTTAGCAATCGATGCGAGTTCTTTATTATTATTTTTCACAGCATTATATACTAACATGTGCCTATCATTTCTGTGAGTAATATATCTGTTTAGTAGTCTCTGAGGATTTGCTGAAAATGGACCATGCCCTGGGAATAATAATGGTGGATTCAGATTTTTGATTCTTTCTAATCCTTCTAAGTATTGATTCATATCTCCATCACTTGATGGTACTAGAATAGTTCCTATGACTGTCACATTATCTCCACTAATAATACCTGCATCTCCTACCAAACAGATATGTCCGGGGCAATGCCCATGAGTTTCTATTATGCTCCAAGGTATCGATTCTCCCTTTCCGATTAAATTGAATTCATATCCTTCTTTCAGAATTATATTCGATTCACATTTAGGAATTATTTCCAATGTCTCTTTACTCGCCCATATGGGTGCTTGATATATCTTTGAGATATTTTCCAAGTCTCCAATATGGTCAGGATGTTTATGTGTAAATATTGTTGCAATAACTTTGCTTCCTGTACTTTCTATTTCTCTGACTTTATTCCTCAATGTATCTAGAGCCTCTTTACTTTTTGCAGCAGGATCTACAATTATTCTTTCTCCTCCAGAGACTCCTAAAACGTAACAATTAGTATGTGTTGCAGGAGGTAAAGTTTGAGTTGGTAAGGGTAAACATTCAACTCCTGGTGCAAATTCTAAGATATGGTACCCTTTTGATGAATTCTCATGTAACTTTTCAAATGCTGAGATTAAATCTCCTCGTTCATTAATTGCTTGAACAATGTCTCTTGTTAGAGTAACTTGTGGAGGGGGTAATCTTACTTCATTTTTTAACCAAAAATCTAGTAACTCTTTAGGTTGCCACCATCTATATTCATCAAATTCAGATAATCCCTCGGGGAATCGTGGCTCAATCTTAGAGTCACCTATAGATAAATGATGAAAAGTATTTGTGAATCGAACAGGAGCCAAAGGAGGCATAGTACGTTCAGCAACGATTTGCGAGTTAAAATTTTCAATTTTGAGTAAATTTTGTTTAACGAAACTACTCCATGTATTTTTATCTTCACAAACACTATTTTGTATGTTTTCATCTACTAATTCTAGTGACCCTTCACCATCAGGTGCGAAACCAACTTCTTCAACTAATTCTCTTAGTAAAGTAATAGTCGAAACTGGGTCTTCAGTATGGGATAACCAATCAGGATTTTCCTCTGCTACTTTTCTATCAACTCTGCTAACTCCCCCTCCAGGAAACGCCCAGAAATCAGGGAAAGAAGGAACTTCTGATACACGATGGCACAATAATATTTCTTCCTTTCCAGAATTATTTCTACTAATAATTAGAGATGCAGATGGTCTTGGTATTGCCACACTAGCCAGTGGTAATTCCACGCCTTCCGGCAACTCGCCCATGTACTCTCGAGAAGGTCAATGATTTCAAACCAGCACGTCGAATGACTCAAGTTTAGTACGTGAACCGATTATCATGGTAGATAGTGTGACGATAGGTCATACCGATGTTGAAGATGGTTCAAAACTTTTTGAAATAGTAATGCCAAGATTCGGTTTAGGTGTCTGGCAGATGGATAAAAATGAATGTAAGTCATCTATCATACATGCACTTAATCAAGGATATAGATTAATTGATACTGCAACTGCTTATGGTAACGAAGAAGCGGTTGGTGAAGCTATACGTGAATCTAGCATTCCTCGAGAAGAGATATTTATAGTTACTAAATTACGAAGAGTACATGCAACTGGATATGATGAAACACTGCAGAAATGTCGCGAGAGTTTAGCAATTTTAGGTCTCGATTATATTGATCTTTATCTTGTTCATGCGCCTCCTGAAGATATTTCTACTCGAGGAGATGTATGGAATGCAATGGAAGAATGTATGAAAATCGGCTTAACGCGTGCAATCGGCGTCTCTAACTATGGGGCAGCGCATCTTCGAGATATGCGTGATTACGCGACAATCTTACCTTCAGTTAATCAAATAGAAATCCACCCTTGGTTACAAAGGCCTGAGTTGAGAAAAGCTACAATCGATATTGGTGCTATTCCGATGGGGTATTCTCCATTAGCAAGAGGGCAAAAAGTAAACGATGTCAATATAGAGAAAATAGCTAATTCGATAGGCTGCACCCCTGCTCAAGCCGCAATAAAGTGGGTTTATGACACAGGTGCAATTACAATTCCTAAATCGAGTAATCCTAATCGAATAATAGAAAATTTACAATCATTAAATTTTGATATATCAGGTTTTGAAAAAGAATTTAATTTGCTTGAAGAATCCTATATTTCGGGTTGGGATCCTACTACTGAACCTTGAGTGTGATCATATGAAAAAGCCCGAAACTATTGAAGAAGAATTAGAAATCATTGCAGCAGCTATAGATGCAGGAATTGACCCATTTCCTCCAATAAAGGAATCGAAACCTTGGGGGAAAATAGCACTAGGTTGGTTCATGATAATAATGATGCTAAGTTGGGTATCTCAGTTACTAAATCGTTCACTAGATTTTTGATTGCAGATACTATTGTCCACAGTTGAGTTATTTTGGTAGTCCCTCCCGGATTCGAACCAGGGTCGTGGGATCCAGAACCCCACATGATGGACCACTACACTAAGGGACTATTGTGTATCCGAGACGGCATCTCTATTTCAAGAAAACCGATACTAAAAGTAAATTATTAATTAGTTCTAAAACCGTCATTTAATTCTTTAAGACTCTGCTTACTAGGTCTTAGTTCCGATTCTGGTAGAGCCATTAGGGGCGTATTTGTCAATCCTAGCGTTTCAGTAGCCGTTTTTTTATCAGGGTTGTAGTAAAGCAGACCTGTTACATGCCTACTTTCCCTATCTGCTTCATGTATAGCCCTTAGAGCTTCGACAGGATCTGTTGGGTCATGCTCGTTACCCACTGTCTCAAGCCTTAATGTCGAACCATCGAATAATTTTATTTCTTTGAATTCACCTGCGGGGACTTCTACTGCTTCAATAGGGGAGAAATGTGCAATATAATCTACAATATGTAGTACCTCGTCATTCTCTTTAACATAATTATATGATTTATATGATTCATCGTTATTAGCGAAGGTAACGCACGGAGATATGACATCGATAATTGCCATTCCCTTATGACTCATAGCTGCCCTTAGTAATGCAGTTAGTTGTTTTTTACTGCCTGAAAATGATCTTGCAACGAAGCTACAACCTAAGTTAACAGCCATAGCGCACAAATCAATTGGTGATTGTTCATTCATAGTACCTTTTTTCTTTTTCGAGCCTTTCTCGACAGTCGCACTGTATTGGCCTTTTGTCAATCCGTAAACTCCATTATTTTCGATAATATAAACCATGTCTAAGTTTCTACGTATTGCGTGAATAAATTGTCCAATGCCAATACTAGCTGTATCTCCATCTCCTGAAACAGCCAAAAATGATAAATCTTTATTCACCATATTAGCACCAGTTGTAACTGAAGGCATTCTTCCATGAACTGTATTAAATCCATGACTTTTCCCCAGGAAATACGCTGGAGTTTTCGAAGAACAACCAATGCCACTCATTTTGGCTATTCCCTCGGGTTTTATTCCATTCTCCCAAGCCGCTTGGATAATTACATTTGAAATTTGGTCATGACCACAACCGGGGCATAGTGATGATTTCCCGCCCTTATATTCCGATTTCTCCAAGTCTATCACATTCAATTTTAAAATGCTCACAATTCCCCCTCCTTCATAGTTTCAAGAATTAAATCAGCATAAACTCTCGCTCTCGGTGGTAATCCATCACTGTACGCAACACTCTGTATTTTCGTAAGTAATTCCACTGGTAATTCTTTTCTCAGTATGCCAAATAATTGACCATCTCGATTAATTTCTAGAACCACAATTTTATCATGTTCCTCGATAAAAGATTTAACATCTGAGTGGTAAGGTAAAGCACGAACACGGCATGTACTTACTGAAAGTCCAGTTTCTTCCAACATATCATCAATTTCTACTATTGTATTTTCCATAGAACCATAGAATATGATTCCCAAACTTTTCTCATCTTCTTCTCTTATGATAGGTGCAGGGAGTAGATCTCTGGCACCATCAATTTTCCTTTTCAATCTCTCCATAGTAGAGTGATAAACTTGAGGGTCTTCTGAATAGATTCCATCTTCGTCATGGCCAGTACCTCTGTAGAGAATAGGATCTAAACCACTCCCTGGTAGAGTTCTATATGCTATTCCGTCACCATCTACATCTCTGTAACGACCATAATTAGTAATAGCATCCATTTGCTCTTGACTTCGAATTACTTTCCCTCTATCCATTGGTATATCTGGGTACTCAAACCCTGCAGTCGACCATCTATTCATGCCTAAATCTAAATCTCCAAATCCGAATACCATAGTTTGGAATCTATCTGCATAATCAAAGGCTCTCCAACCAAATTCGAAGCATTCATCCACAGTTCCCGGAATTAATACGATATGTTGTGTATCTCCATGGCTTGCTTCATACAGCATAGATAAATCCCCCTGCTGAGTTCTTGTGGGTAATCCAGTGGATGGTCCAACTCTATTAACATCCCAAATTACTCCAGGGACTTCGGCGAAGTAGAATAGCCCGATAAATTCTGACATTAATGAAATCCCAGGTCCACTTGTACATGTCATCCCTCTGCCTCCAGCCCAGCCTGCGCCTAGTACCATTCCGGCAGCGGCTAATTCGTCTTCCGCTTGTACGACTGCACAAGTGGCTCCGCCATCTTCTGCTTCACGTAGTTTTGGTATCCAACTAATTATCGATTCCGCTACTGATGAGGATGGTGTAATTGGGTACCAAGAGAGCATGTTAATTCCACCATATATTGCACCTAGAGCAGTTGCCTCATTTCCTTCTATTAGGAATGTATTTGGGTCTTTTTCTCTTGCTTCTGCCATATATTCTGATTCATAATTCCAATTTTCTTCAGCATATGCTTTCCCTTCAGCAATAGCCTGTAGATTCCATTCTATTGCTTTCTCCTTCCCTCCGAATTGATTGGAGACTGCGGTTTCAATTGCTCTTTGATCAATTTTTAATATATGTGCCATTGCTCCTACATAGTACATATTTGCCATAAGTTTAGCCATTTTTGGGCTAATTGACCTAGCCATCTTCGTCATTGGCATTGGAAGAACTACGCAATCGTCTCTTTCAACGGGCAACTTAACATCTTGATTGTAAATAATCACAGTACCTGGTTCTGTGTTATTCAAATCCTTTTCCCAAGTATCCTTATTCATCATTACCTGGATATGTGTATTATCTCCTGGTGCTTGATAACCTGCATCACTAGCTCTAATTATGAACCAAGTAGGCAATCCAGAAATATTACTTGGAAATAGATTCTTTCCACTAACTGGAACTCCCATCTCATACATCGAGTGTAGTATTATTAAATTCGCTGATTGAGAACCAGTGCCGTTTGCTGTTGCTATATTAATTGTAAAATCATTAACTCTGATGGCCATTACTTCACATTCTCCATTGGTTTCGTAGCCCCATCGGTGCTTGCGTGAGTCAACTGCCGTAGGGAACGGGTCTTATGCATTCCCGTTCAACAATCCGAAATTTTTGACTTGATAGCACCCGTTGCGGTTTTTTATTAGATTGTTGTCCGAAGCATCATGTCTGTTTCCGAGACTCTCCAGAATGCATGGGACAAAGCAGAAAATGAACTGAAGAAAAATGATGATCCTGATGCGGCATTAAACGTACTCCGTTCAGTCGCATGGGATTCTTGTGAAGACGCTGTACAGAGAGCCAAAACACTTTCTTTAGCAGGTAACATTTACGTGATAAAAGCAGATCTTGATTTACCTTCCCGAAAAGCGAATTTAAAGCGTGCATATAAGAATTATTCTAATGCTCTAAAATTAGACCCGAAATCGAAAGAAACTTTACGAGAGAGGGGAAAACTTACTTCATTGATGGATCAAGAAGGGATTTCAATTGGGCAGAGTTTCCAAATGTTGGATAATGGTAGTCCTACTCCAATGGGTCTACTTGTAGGTTTAGTAGCGATTTTATTGCTGCTTTCTTCTGTAAAAGTTATCGCGGATTACGCGGCTGATTCTCCCAGTTCTGCATCTCAGGCCACAATGCAGATATCCTACGTTCCAAACGGAATGGACGAAAATTCTAGAACTACAGCTACTATTGTCATCGATTTGTATTCTGAAGATGCTCCAGATCATGTTGAGAACTTTGCAGATCATTCCAGAAGTGGAAATTATGATGCAACTATATTTCATCGAATTATTGATAATTTTATGATACAGGGTGGGGATTTTGAATCTGGAACTGGAACTGGCGGTTATGCACATAATTGGTATGGCTATTGCAATGGTGAAGCCGAAGATAGTTCTAGTGCTTGCTCACAGACTTCATGGACAGTAGGTGATGAAGCGAATAATGGTAGAACTCATGTGCCTGGTGCTCTATCTATGGCCAAGACTAATGCAGACAATACGGGTGGAAGCCAATTCTTCATTGTCCCTGAAGATAGTAATCCTAGTCATCTCGATGGAGTCCATACAGTATTCGGTCAAGTTTCCAGTGGACTGAGTTCAGTAACTGATATCAGCAATGTCGAAACAGGAGATAGCGATAGACCTGTATATGAAGTTCGTCTACTATCTGTAACTATTTCTGCTTAATTTTAGGATTTATTTGAACCCATTGATTAGGCATCTTCTTGTGCTGTGCCTTAGCGGCTATTATCATGTCAACTAATGATTTGTTCTCTGCAAGGTCTGAGTTTGATACACATTCTGGGGAAAAGGCCTCATTCATGTCTCTTAAAGAGCTTGAAAATCAGGGACTTTGTTATCTTAATGAACTCCCTTTCACTATTCGAATACTATTGGAATCAGCACTAAGAAAATGCGATGATTTCCTTGTGACAAAAGACGATGTTAGAAGAATAGCATCTTGGTCTCCTTCAATGAATCCTGAAGAAATACCATTCAATCCTAGTAGAGTAATTCTTCAAGATTTTACTGGTGTGCCCGCGGTAGTTGATATCGCAGCATTAAGAGATGCAATGGTTGAATTAGGCGGTAACCCTGAGAAAGTAAATCCTCAGGTTCCAGTGGATTTGGTTATTGATCATTCAGTCCAAGTCGATGTTTCAGGTCTATTTCCCGATGCTCGAGAGCGTAATCTTGAAATTGAATATAAGCGTAATATGGAAAGGTATAAATTTCTTAAATGGGGGCAAATGAGTCTTGATAATTTCCGTGCAGTACCTCCTGGTCGAGGAATAGTTCATCAAGTTAATCTTGAATGGATTGCAAGCGTTGCTCGTTTGGAAAATGACCTATGGATTCCCGATTCTCTAGTTGGTACTGATTCTCATACTACCATGATTAATGGCCTCGGTGTTTTAGGTTGGGGTGTTGGTGGAATAGAAGCAGAAGCAGTAATGCTCGGGCAGCCAATCTACATGCTATTACCTGAAGTAGTAGGTTTCGAACTAAAAGGTAAACTAAATCCAGGAGTAACTGCTACTGATATGACACTGAGGATTGTAGAGATGCTTAGGGGACATGGAGTCGTCTCTAAATTTGTAGAGTTTTATGGCCCAGGAATGGCTAATCTTAGTCTTCCTGATCGAGCAACTATCGCCAACATGGCTCCCGAATATGGTGCTACCTGTGGCTTCTTCCCAGTAGACCAAACAACTCTTGACTATATGCATCTTTCAGGCAGGAATGAATCACATATTGAAGATGTTAGAAGATACATGATTGCTCAAGGCTTATTTCATACAGAAAATACTCCTGTTCCTAAATTTACCTCTTCTATTTCACTAGATTTGAGTACAGTTGAACCCGCTCTGGCAGGACCCAAGAGACCTCAAGATCGTGTCGACTTATCAAATATGAAAAACCATTGGCGTGATAGCCTTAATTCCCCCTCAGGCCATCAAGGTCATGGCATTGAGCAGAGTAGGAATGATGATTCATCTTACATAGAAAGTCGTGAAGTTGAACTGAAACATGGAGATATCGTAATTGCGGCAATAACAAGTTGCACAAATACTAGTAATCCGAGTGTTATGTTAGCAGCGGGACTTTTAGCAAGAAATGCTAGACTCAAGGGTCTTGAAATCAAACCATGGGTGAGACCTAGTTTAGCGCCAGGGAGTCGGGTAGTGACAGAATATTTCGATGCTGCAGGATTAACTGAGGATTTATCTGCTCTAGGATTTAACGTAGTTGGTTATGGTTGTACGACTTGCATAGGTAATTCCGGGCCTCTTGATGAGGATATTGAGGCGGCAATTGATGAATCGAATCTTATCGTAGGCAGCGTTCTTTCCGGAAATCGTAATTTTGAGGGGCGCATACATCAAAAAATCAAGGCCAACTATTTGGCAAGTCCTCCATTAGTGGTTGCCTATGCTTTAGCTGGAACATTAGATATCGATTTGCAAAATGACCCAATAGGATATACCTCTGAAGA
This sequence comes from uncultured Candidatus Poseidoniales archaeon, assembly GCA_902514485.1. GTDB lineage: Archaea > Thermoplasmatota > Poseidoniia > Poseidoniales > Thalassarchaeaceae > MGIIb-O2. Next base: position 46,449 of record CABXQY010000001.1, on the reverse strand, counting down.
TGTACCCGTAATGCTCTCAGACATTTGGCCTACTGATGAAGAAATACATACAACGTTGCTTGAATCTTTAACTCCTGAGATGTTTAGAAAAAGATACTCTGATGTTTTAGAAGAACCAAGATGGGACTCAATACCTACCGAACCCTCTGCTTTGTATCCGTGGGATAAGTCCTCTACTTATGTCCGTCTACCATCTTTCTTTGAAGGAATAGAGGCTGAACCTTCTCCAATTCATCCAATTGAAAATGCTCGAGTATTACTGAAACTTGGCGATTCTGTTACTACTGATCATATATCTCCTGCCGGAGCTTTTCCTCACCATGGCCCGGCTGGTAAATATTTGATAGATAATGACGTTAATCCAAAAGATTTCAACTCATTTGGTAGTCGTAGAGGTAATCATGAGGTTATGATGCGGGGGACCTTTGCTAATATTCGAATTAAGAATCAGATAGCAGAAGGAACTGAAGGGGGCTGGACAACTCATTTCCCTACAGGGGATGTAACATCAATTTTTGAGGCAAGTCAACGATATCAATCCGATGAGACTGATTTGATAGTAATAGCCGGTTCACAATATGGTACCGGTAGCAGTAGAGATTGGGCGGCGAAAGGAACTCTATTACTCGGGGTCAAGGCAGTAATTGCAACCTCTTTTGAGCGTATTCATCGCTCCAATTTAGTTGGTATGGGCGTTCTTCCTCTAACTTTCATCGAGGGTCAAGATGCAGAAACTCTTGGATTAGATGGTACTGAAGTTTTCAATATACCTGCAAATGATAAACTTATACCTCTTTCAACGATAGAAGTCGAAGCTACAAAAACTAATGGTAAATCAATTCAATTTAGTGCAGTAGTGCGTTTAGACACTCCGGTTGAGGTTGATTATTATAATAATGGCGGCATATTACAAACAGTTTTACGTAATTTGGCTAAAGAGTAATTTTGAAACATGATTTTTTACCTATGAGGGGCGTAGCAGGAGATAACTTATGCAGACGAGAGGTAAAGTTAGATTCCGTTTTCATTCTCCTGAGAGTAAGATAGATGTCCTTATTGAAGGAGAATATAATGTTGTTAATTCTCTACGTGAAGAATTAGGTCTACAAGGTAGAGTTGGTTTTATCCAGCCACTTTCTGATGGTTTGGTTCACGATCCAGAATCAGAATTAAGTCCTGCAATGGGTCATGAAGAAGATTCAGGAAATCTCAGCGACGAGAATAAACTACCGGGTCCACCCCCTGACCCTACTAGTATTCCTGCGGTAGTAAGAAGAATTGGTGATTTAGATATTAAGGCTGAGATTTCTGAGTTAGATGGCCCTTCAAGAACTGAACCTCAGTTAGAATACATTAGGGAATTTCTTGAATCTATAGATGAACTTGAACCCCTGAAAAATAATCTATCTGGTGACCCTATGGCTGAAGCTTGGTTGCAAATTCTATTGACTCTTGTAGTACGTCAACATGGTCAAACATCGCTCTCTATAAGTGCAATCGAGGAACTTATTGGTGAAAAAATAAACAAAGAGGGGCCGGAATTAGAATTATTCTTAAATCGACTTTGGATAATGGGTCGTTTAGAACTTATATACGGCGGTGCAGAGGTTCATTATGCACCGAATCCTAGTTGGTTGGTCTCTCAATAATTAATAGAGATAATGTTGAATTTTTCATGATTATCTTTGCATGATTGTATCTTTTTGTCAAACCACCGTATATATGTAGCAACTCTGTTCGATGTTTATGAGTAGTATTGAAGTAGATAACCTGTGGCAAAAGTTGAGTGAACAACTCGAATCATTAATACTTGATTCTAGTTCTTCAATGTAATTTCAACGACCTATTAAAATTGATGACATCAATCTACATGCGGATTAGAATATTAATCATCTTTTTCTTGCAATTTGAAACACAATTTGTAAATTATAGTTAAAGGTTTAATCATTATTCAGTTGTATCATTCTTCTACACTGCTTAATCACGTGGTGATAAGTGCTAAGAATGGAACGAAACTCCGAAGGAGTATGTTGTATAACCAGAACAATACGAATAATCAATCCGCGAAGAGCCGGAAAGCGCTCTTTCTTGTCTTTTTGTTTGTCAGTTCCCTTTTTGTGTCATTAGTTCCTGCAGTCTCTGCATCACACATTACGCAATATGCGGTACAAAGAGACCCTTCTTACATTTCTATCGGGGATCTTGACTGTGATGGTGACAATGACATAGCATCTGCAAGTACTATGGGATTATTTATCACTGTACTATATAATGATGGTTCAGGAGGATTTGCGGATAGACAAGACGTATTCATATCCAACAATGATTCTCGGAGAGCTGGCTTCGTTGATACTGCCGATGGGACTCGTGTTGAAGTTGCTGATATTGATGGTGATGGTGTAAATGACTTAGTTTACTACCAGCAAAATATTAGATTTGTTGGAGAATCATTCGTTAGGCCAGGAAACCTTACCGTCCTATGGGGGGATTGTAGTGAGAGAGTTAATACCTGGAGCGATTCTGAAATAACTGTTTCAAATCCATATTTATCTGATATGGAAGTAGGCGACATAGATGGCGATGGTAATGCAGATATTGTTATGGTAGTTAGAGATAATACCGCTACAAATCAATATATTCAGATCTATAAAGGACCAGATCCAACATTACTAACTGCTCAACAAACGCTTGCAGTCCCTCTTACAACCGGACTTTACACTGACATGATGCTTGGCCATTATGGTGAAACCGTAACTGGCGGGGGATTCCCCGGTGGCGGTGGTATTGGTGATTGTGAAGATCTTGATATTTGGTTACTTAGAACCCCTCCATATAATACAGGAGTGGGGACTTCAGTAGGGCATTATGACAATATGACTGTCCTAGAATATGATTGCCTTCAGGGGCAATACCCAAATCCATTAACTCCCGGTGCTCAAGGAGTTCATGAGTTCAAATTAGATGCTGAGCACAATGAACCACTGTATGGGATAGATATCAAGGATACCGATAACAATGGAGAGATTGATCTGATTGCAGCTATCGATGGTTTGACCGGTAATGTGTCATATGCCTATGGGTCCGGTTCCTCTTGGACTACTCAAAATTACGCCTACCTAGGTGATTTCAAAGGTGCATCTATCACAATTGAAGATATTAATCAAGACGGAATATATGATTTCTTTATTCCTACTGAGTTAACCTTAACAAGAATTCAAGATTCTACTTCTCAGAATCAGACCTTCCTCCTTCTTGATAATTTGAGAGAAATCAATTCAGTGGAGATACTTCTTGGTAATCCTAATGGTAATGGCTATCTTCCAGGGCTTTCTTTTGATGTTGGAAGAAGGCCTACTATGGCGCACCCGGGGCAATTACAAGGTGGTGAAGACAGTGCATTCGAAATTGTGATAGGGCAACGTGATTACGCTTACAGATTTGCTAATAATGCGATGTGGCTAGATACTCAGGGTTGGCCTGGTGCAGGCGATTTCCTCTCAGTATTATCTCTTGACAATGAAGATGTAGGTATCACAGATGTTTCTGTAGCTCCTGCTTCATATAATCCTGCAACTGGAGCCGCTCAACTTGGTGAAGGAAACAGATATGTCAATGTCACAATTAAAAATACAGGATTAAATCCAATTTCAGGAAGTGTAGATGTTGACCTAGAAGTGAAAGAAGTATTAGGTGGTGTAGATACAATAGTATATGCTAATGATTTTGATGGTAATGAAGATACATCTGGTTGTAACTCGTGTGCTTGGGAAAAATTCTCTTATACGGGAGAATTTGATGAAGGAGACTCATCTTGGCATGTAGAAACTGGTTCAACTGTAAATCAAAATGCATCAGCATGGGAAGCAGACTCTAACCCTACAAACTATTATTGGGCTGGACTCGATTATGAGGGAGGTCAGAACGAATCAGATTCTGGATATTATAACCATCAAGACGAAGCAGTAATTCTTCAAAATGTAGACTTGACAGGTTCTGATGCTGCTTACCTTGACATGTGGGCAATGTGCAGTGCTTCTTTCTTCCAACTATATCTTGCCGAACAGTTTGATGTTGTTGAACGTTGGTTGTATGAAGATTCATGCAGTGTTGAAGTATGGAGTGATGGAAGTGGTTGGGAACAAGTGTTCTTTGCTGGAGGGTGGGATAATGATCGCTATTTCCGTCTTCTGTATCAGGGTGTAGATCCGGAATACAATACTTACAATGGTGATATTTCTAGTGAGACCATAACCGGTTGGCTAAATTTCACAGAGGAGGGCTCAGAATCTCCCGATCAAGAGAAGATCGATTCAATTGATTTGACTCCTTATGCTGGTCAAGTAATCGATATAAGATTTAGATTTAGAAGTGGACTAGTAGGTTCAGTTGGACCAGAAGGTGCATCTTATGATACAGGTTTGGATGGTTTTGCATTTGATAATATTTCTATCAGGAAGAGAGATGTTACTTTCGGAACTGAAGAAGTAGTAAGTCAAGAAATCTCATTTACAAATCTCGGCGCTGGTGCTTCACGTGATGTTTCATTAACCTCCGATTTCGTAGATAACAAGACCTACTATATTTCTACAACTCTCGAAAATCCTTCCGGTTTCCTAAATGCTGATGCAACAAATGATGAAGTGAAATTCCAGTTAAATGTCGACAATCTTTACGACCCAGGTGTGGCTGAAGAACCTTGGGTAGATCTAGAAAATGGCGTTAGATATGCATCAGGGACTAGAGATATTAATGTCAAGGTTCAGAATTATGGTAATACAGTAACAGATTTCCAACTTGAGGCAAGAGTACGCAATGCACTTCCTGATTTAGTTGCTATAGAAGATTTCTCTTTTGGTAATTCTGCGGATCAAATCTGGACTGACGATGGTAATGAAAATGGAAGTCGTATTGATGACTCAAGTGGATCTAATGGCATGCTTCCTCAAAATCAAGGAGTTTTCAATAATCATGCATATTGGTTAGGCCATCCAGATACTGGTTATGGTGATAATTGGAATGAGACTCTGACTATTGAAGATATACCAGTTGGAGCGGATGGAGCTGATTTCACATATTTGACATTCGATTATTATGCTGAGGGGGACTACCTGAAAGATAGTGATGGCAATATTCTCGCAATCAGGGATGCCGCGCAATTGGAAGTTTCATGGACAAAGAATGGAGAAAATTTCAATGGTATAATATTTGGTAGTTGGACCGACCTTAATGAGAACGGGCCACGTCCTTTTGATTCTTGTGAAGATTTCGATAATAACGGATATGACGAAGTAGAGTATTTCGGGGACTTCTCTGATAAATATAATTCAGTTGTTTGGTATGACTCTGAGCAAATTGTCAAGTCAGTTACAGTTGACATGTCAAATATATTCTTGCAAAATCAAACCAGCGATAGTACCTTTGAATGGCAGGATGAATGTACTTCACTTTCAGGATCTGATGTTACCTTGACATGGAGATTTTTATCAAATGACGATGGCGTAAATGGAAATGCCGGGTCCGCTGGATTCGCTATAGATAATATCCGAATTGAGGAATTTACTTTCGAAGATGATGGCACTTACACCGTAGATGTCAATGGTATGGATGCCTCCGAGAGACAATTAATAAACGTGGCAAATCATGATTTCCAGAGTGGAATTTATCGAATTGATGTAAAGACAATTTTTGATAATACTGACCCTCTAGATAAGTGGTATAATGAAGATGAAGTCAACTTAGCAAATAACTTTACTACAATAATGTTTAGTATTGCTAGTGCTGATATCACTTTGATGCAACCTGACATTTTGGACTGTACTACAGATATAACTTATGCATGTGTTTACACCACAAATAAGGACCAGCAAGGTGCTTATGGTGCGTCATCACATGACTTTGTATTACCATTATTGAACGGAGTTATTGAAGCAGAATATCAATTGACTATGAGAATTGTGGATTTAGAAACGGGGCAAACAGTCTATGAGGAGAATTCGGACAATGGGCCATTTGATTTAGTCCCTCATGAGAGGTCATGGGCTAATTGGACGGCGCCTTATTCTAATTGGTATGATGAACATAAATACAATATTAGTTTCTTTGCAACTTTCACCGATGATGGTAATAGTTCAGGCAATGAGAGATTCTTTGAAATAGAGTTCTATGATCAGGTAGATGTAGCAATATTGTCTAATCCTACTGATCAGAATCGACTTCAGCAAGTGAAGAAAGATCTTGAAGCTATGGAAATGACCTACACTCAATTAAGAGTAGATGACTGGAATACATACGCAACACCTGATTGGATTGAACATTACAATAAGGTATTACTACCTTGGCAGACTGATTATAACGTCGTTTATGGCGATTATTATGAAATAATGGATACAACTAGAGATACCGATGGTCTGAGTGTTGTTGATGTTCTAGAAAATTTCATGGTCAATGGAGGTACTGTACAGATGCATTTGGGTCCATATCAGAATGAATATGACCCAGGTAGATTAATTTTCGATATGGCAATAAAAGATAGAAATCAGTATAATTTCTCAACTGATAACAGAATTAATTATGATGATCTCTCGATTGATGACCCATATCATCCTATACTGTTAGGTATTGATAAAGTAACATTTTCTGGAATTCATGCAGGTAATTATGTTGCAACAGCTGGAATAGATGTTGCATCCCAAGTCCAAACTAATCAGATACCTGCCACATGTGGTGGTCGAATTAGTGTTACTGGAGGGACTTTCCACACATTACTCAGAGATACTGATCAAGGGCATTCTCTAATGTCTCTTTGCAATAAAGGTGCAGGTGGATTAATTGTTACGACTATTGATGTAGAGAACCCTAGTGTTTCTGAATCCTATGGTGGGGAGAATATACCTCTACTTTCCAATATGCTTTCTTATCACTTAACTCCATATCCTATTGACTTCGGTATTGCAGGTACAGATTTCGATCTGATAATTAACGGTGAATCCGTTGATATCAATCCGACTACCGCTGCATATCGTGATAAATATATTAAGAGCAATGCAGATTTAGAATTCAATTATGTATCAACTATCCCTGGCCTAACTGCAGACTGGGATTTAGAATCAGGTAACAATGATTCAGTCACTGGTTGGGACGGAGCTGTACTTGAGTCCGGTTTGGTAAGTCACACTAATCAGTTGAGTCCTTCGATACCAACTATGGGGTCATTTTGTGCAGCGGGCGTAGATGAACCTTGTCGAATTGGTGCAGAGTGGTTATTGACACTTTACCTCCATGATGACGCAGGTCATACTAGAATTACTTATATTCGCCTAATCACTAATGATACACTTGCAGATGATTTCTACCCAATTTCTGCTGCAACTATTATCCATGATGATTTGACTTCTGAATATATCACTCCTGCAGGTACTAAACCAATCGCAGGAGTTGATTGGCCGGTTTACAGAGTGAGACTATCTGAGACGGGAGAGACAACAATTCAATTTACAGGTGAGAATAGTACTGATCCTGATGCACCTGAAGGAGAATCAGGAATAGCTCTGTATGAATGGAGAGTGATTAATGATATGCCAGTTGGTGAATTCAATGACGAACAACACGTTTGGCAAAATCCTGCAGCAGTAACCGATGAGTGGAGTTATACTTTCCGAAATATCACTACAAGTGCAACAATTGAGAAAGACGTAAGAGTCGAGTTAATTGTTTATGATAAAGCAGGTAAGCAAACTCAAAACAAATATCGTATGTATTTCATAATAGTTGGAGAAGATGATGGCGATGCTCAACCAGTATGGTCTTTCACTTCGCCAAGACCTAGTGACTCACAATCCTCTGATGATGTGACAATTGTAGGTAATATCGTTGGTGGTGCTGAAAATAGTGATGTAATGATAGAGGTATCGTTAGATCCATTAATCTTGGATTACACTCCTACTCAGAAAATCACTCAAAAGTCAATAGGTAAATACAATGTATCTAGTAATTTAGGTGATGGAGATGGTTTCTCAATGACTTTAGACATATCTGAACTTTATTCAATTAGTGGTGTAAGTGCAACTCTTTACTTCAGAATAACTGAGGGAGATGGGAGTAGATATGTATTGACTGAAGAAATTGTAATCAATTTACTGCCTAAGGATGCTTGCGTTCTTGACCCTACATCTTCAGGATGTGGTGGCTCTGAATCGGGTGGTATTAATCCGCTTTTCATAGGAATAGGTGGTTTAATTGCTATTCTAGCTATAGTTGGAGTCACTCTTGTAGCCCGAGGCAGAGGTGGTAAAGATAGTGATGACGATGCAGTAGAGCAGTTTGGTGGTGTCGAGCAGATGGATCCAGTGGAAGCTTATGTCCAACAGATGGTTGCATCCGGTTATGATGAGCAAACAGCTAGGCAGTATGCTGAGCAATACTATGCATCTTACTATGCCCAACAAAAAGGCGGAAATTAACGTATAAAAATTATACGGGTGCGTTAAAACGTACCTTGAATAACCAGTTGCGAACGCCTTAGATTTATGGATACATCAGGGCCTTATACTGTTGCAGATATTTCTTTAGCAGATGCAGGTGAAAAAAGAGTTGCATGGGCAAGAAGTAGAATGCCCGCTTTAGCAGCTCTCAGGAAGCAAGCAGAGATTGACAAACCTCTTTCCGGTCAGAGAGTTTCTGGTTGTCTTCACGTAACTAAAGAAACAGCGATATTAATTGAAACCATAGTTGCTGCTGGCGCAGAAGTCTCTTGGTCTGGTTGTAACCCTCTATCGACGCAAGACGATGTAGCTGCTTGGTTAGCAAGAGAAGGTTATGGAGTCCACGCTTGGTATGGTCAGAGTAACGATGGTTTTTACGAATGTATTGACCGTACTTTAGATTTCAAACCAACTTTGACACTTGATGATGGTGCCGACTTAATTTACAGAGTCCACAGCAAATATCCTGAATTATCTACAGGAATTATTGGTGGTACTGAGGAAACTACAACTGGTGTACACCGACTTCGAGCTATGGCAGACGCTGGTGAATTATTATATCCAGTAATAGCAGTTAATGATGCAGAGACCAAGTGGGATTTTGATAATGTACATGGAACAGGGCAGTCGACTATTGATGGTATAGTAAGGTCAACAAGTGTTCTTCTTGCAGGCAAAGTATTCGTAGTTGCCGGATATGGCCATTGTGGGCGTGGCCTTGCTAACAGAGCTCGAGGATTGGGTGCAAATGTAGTGATTACAGAAATAGATCCTATTTGTGCACTAAAAGCTATAATGGATGGTTTCAGGGTAATGAAAATGGATGACGCAGCATCAATAGGTGATATATTTTGTACAGCAACAGGAATGAAAGATGTGATAATTGGTCGTCATATAGATTCAATGAAAGATGGTGCAATTATTAGTAATACTGGGCACTATGATTGTGAAATAAATATTCCCGAATTAGAAGAAAGAGCAGTAGAAATTTTTACAATTCGTGAAAATAATGAAGCGTTTAGTTTGAGTGATGGGAGGACAATTCATTTGCTTGCACGAGGGCGTTTAGTAAATTTGGCTGCAGCAGAAGGACATCCTAGCGAGGTTATGGACATGTCTTTTGCAAATCAATTTCTTGCACTTTGCAGATTAGCTAAAGAAGGCAAATCGTATTCTAATTCCGTTTATGATATCACGACTGAGCAAGATAGTGAATTAGCGGCATTAAAATTATCTACGACAGGAGTTACAATTGACCAACTAACTGATGAACAAATTAGCTATTCTACTGATTACAGTGCAGGAACCTAGAATAATAATTCTACTCTTCCTCTAAATCCCAAGTAGGGATTTTTAGTATGAACTTAGAACTTATCTTTTCATCTGCTTTAATTAGAAGATCTAGTCTTTCCTTAATTGCAGGACTGCGATTTTTAATCATTGAATTATAAACAATGCTTCCCCTTATTGATTCAGGAATACATATTTTCCCAGATGAGGTTTCATAATCAATGGCCCTATCTACATCTAATGCATGACGGTTCCTTCTTTGTAAGAGTCCCATCGAAGCCCTTGTCAGGAAACCAAAAGCTCCGAGTATCATTAGAAAAACAAGTATGAAACCAGGTATACTTCCTCCTAAAAATGTCATAGATATGCTACCAAAAATAAAAACAACGGGGGCTATGAAAGCAATTAACCAGAATGTTGAACTTAATGGCTTAACTTTTTTCATTTTTTCAATTACTTCCCATCGTGGATGTGTAGAATCTTGAGGCTTGAAAATTTCTTCCTTTTCCATATTGGCGGCTCTTTCAACCATTCTCTTAACCCCATCAATTCTTACAGCCTGCTGACTAGAAAGAGTATCTAAATTTCCGCTGAATAATTCTGATATTTTTTCGCCACATTCTTCGTATAGTCCGAATCTAACTAATATTGAAATTTGTTCTATGACTGGAGTGACATCTTTCGGGAATTCATACCTGTATTCTTCCCACCACTGAAGGGCATCTTCAAGCATACCTAAGTTATCTACTAATATCCAGCCACCGATTTTCCATGCTTCAATATTTTTCGAATCATATTGTACAACCTTCCTTAAAGCAGCCATTGCTTTGGCAGATTGTTTGAGAGTTGGTTGTATTTGTTTTCCTCTAGATGGAGGGGGTAGAGACCAGGTTGCTATTCCCATCCAAGCATCAGCATGTTCTTCATTCACATGAACTACATCTTTAGCAAGTTCTATTGCAGAATCAATATCTCCTCTTTTTCTTGAATCTAAAGCGTCGAGCCAAATCGTTTCTGAGTCCTTCGCCATAAACATCGGTATTAGTTCTAAGAAATTAAACCTCGGGTACAAGGACGTCTGTTAAATAGAAATTATCTTCTTGAATTGAACTTTTTTCCGCTTCTGTTATTGTCTCTTCTTCTTTTTCCAGAACCCGATGAACTTTGCCGACTTGTTTGCCTACGTGATGAATTACTATTCCCTCGTTTTTCAGTAGATTTTCTATCAGGTCTTCTCGCCCTAGCCGGTGTATTTCTACTACCTTTGGAACTTGTTGGCCCCCCTGGTTTTCTCATATCACAACTTGAGCGGTTACAGAAATTTTTACTTGCATAATTATGATTTTTACATTTCGGGCATATCCAGTCACCTGGTTTAATGTTAGAATCATCAGTATTATGTCTTCCACGGTTATTGTCTCTTCCACGGTTATTGTTTCTTCCACGGTCATTGCCTCTTCTCTGATAAGAATTATTACTTCCACTTGGTTTCTTTTCGTTACAAGTTGAACGATTACAGAATTGTTTATTGGCATAGTTATGATTTTTACATTTTGGACAACGCCAATCCCCTGGTTTCATATGAATATCTCTATCGAAACTTCGTCTATCATTTCCACCACGATTATTGTCTCTTCCTCTATTATTTCTCTTTCTATCATCACGTGGTCTTCGATCTCTTGGTGCAATCTCAACAGGCGAACCTAATGCATTTTCTGCTACTACGCCTTCTGCCAGTGGTTTGATATGAATGAATGCACCATTTACTGATCCAATTACTGAATCGACTCTTCCTAAGAATTTTCCACCTACAATTCTTATTCCTGTATATAGTCCCGGAGCCCTACCTTCGAAAGATACCAACAAACCTCCTTCATGAGATGGTTGGCTGACACTCCCGGAGAAACTCATGATTCATTCGCGTCGGGTCGAGTATATGAGACCGACAGTTAGAGCTAAAATAGTTAAAACAATACTCGGCCCGGGCAAAAAACCAGTTTCCTTAGGATTTTCGACGGGAAGAGGAGCAATTGTATTGAATAAATGAGAATTATTTACCATCATAATAACCTCGTTACATTTCAATGAAATATCGCAACCAATAACTTTTACTTCGTGGATTCCTTCATCCCATAATCCGAAATTTATTATCGGAGTACTCCAAGAATCTCCCGAAACAGATATACTACCTGCTGATATATTATCTATGGATAATGAAAATACGACTTCTTCTCCATCTGGGTCACTAAATTGACCCTGTGCCTTCCAAGTATCTAATTCCCATCCATATTCGGAAACAGAAATCAGAGGTGGTGAACTCTCTTTAATTATATTTAGACTAAATATCTTGTCAACGGGATATACATTTTCTCCGTAAACTCCAACCCAAAGATCAACCAATCCTGGATTCATTCCCATTGATTCAACCATTAATGTCGTTTCTGATATTATCGTAACTGTATCAATTGTAGCTAAATTAATATTTTGAGTTTGTGTGAAACTATAGTCTATACTTAATTCCGGCCATCCTTGATTCAATTCAATCTTTATCGGGTGTGGACTTTGGAGAATATTAGATGTCGTCGATACAGAAATTGGGATTCCAAGGTGCCAAGTTCTATTTCCTGAACTCTGTCCTGCGACATCAATTGCTTCACAAGTAACACTTACGACTCCATCGCTTGGTATAATTCCTGAGAATGATTTATCCGATCGTTGGAATATATTTGCTGATTCATCAGCTTCACAATTAACCTCTAATTGAGTAAGTGGTTTTTCATCGACAAACCATGAAGAAACGCTATCCCATTCTGCCCATACTATTTCCCCACTTTCTAGAGAAGGAAACCATGATTCATCAAGTGGTGCATTTTCTGTCCAAACCGGTGGTTCGTCAATAGGTATCGGCGCAATTGTAAAATCTGCAAAAATATCCTCTCCACTAGGCCAAACATCTCTACTTCGATGTGGGGATAGAATATACTTGATATCTTCATTATTTTCAAATGTATATGTGGATGAGCCATCTCCGACACATGTTCCTCTCAACGGCGCATCTTCATGAGTCATAGGCTCGAATTCAACATCTCTTCCTTCGCATTCTTCCCACATATCTAATCTTAAATCAGGATTACTAGGGAATGTAAAGTCTAGAACTGCATTGGTCATATTAGATGCATTAAATGCGAGAGTAAACTCCTCTCCTTGGGCCATATTGGGTATTACCATCGTAGCATTCATCCATAGTTCAAGTCTGCATTCATCTACTCCCTCAGAAGTTTCAACCAAGGTATTACAATCTCTTTCTGAATTGGGATAAACAGGAACTTCTTCACAATCATTACTAGATCCTATAGCAGTACAATCCCTTATATCTGCATGATTAGAAGGGACTAAATTCCACTCTTCTATTATAACGCCATTATCTTGCCAAGTAGCATTCTTCCAATCTAATCCCACGCCCCCTCTGTGAGGGGAAGACTCTCTCAATCCTATTCGAGTCATTGCATATTCTATGCATTCTGAAGCAACTGCCTCAACAGCAGATTTTTCATCAGTTGAGATCCAACCATCTCCTCCGCTCGGATATAGTTCTTCCAAATATGAGTCGAGTTTTTCTCTTAACAAATCAACACTGCTACCATTTATCCATGCTCTCGCTTCTACCTCTGCAGAATCCCAGTCATCATTGACCACAATATCGAAATGTGCATGAGTATAAGGCAGAATATCTTCGAAAGTAATAGAACTGCATCTATCTTCTATACTTCCTCCACCGCCGCCCAGTTGATTTTTAGTTATTATCTCTGTATCTAGTACTTTATCTTCATTTTCCAGAGGGAAAAACATCGAAAACATAAGAATAACGCAGATTGCCGTCAAAATTTTCGTTCGTCCAGAATAACTCACAATATATCGAGAAGGTATACTCACATCATTATATCGTTTTCATATTCATAGATTTTTTAAGACCTAATCTCTAATTTAGGCTCACCTAAATTTGATATACTCTATCTGTCTCGGAAGTTTAGGGCGACCTAAAAACACGGAGATAGAAATATGAAAAATGATAAAATAATTGCTATAATGATGACATTAAGTATGTTAGCCGCAGCTTTTGCTGGCTGTTTATCGGATGATACTGATAATAACTTTGACGAAATAGACGGCGGATATGAATACGCCTCAAATGTTGATAATCATAGAATGTTAGTTGAAGATGTTTGTGATATCAAAGATCTAGCGGAAGAGCATGATTGGGATGGGGTAAAAGATATTTACATGAATGGTAAGCATGCAGAAAAGAGCGATGGTTCATACAGAACATTGCAAGGATTTGCAGATGCTACTGGTAAGCAACATGGATTAGATACCTTCTACGGTACTGATTCACCTTTAGATGACTACTTGATGTCAGCACTGGATGGAACTGGTATTTTTGAAGGAACTTCAGATAGTGTTCGAGAGCAAGCTGTTGAGAAAGGCGTCCAAAATCAGATAATGGTTGCATATGCAATTCATGAATTAAATGCAGCCATAAACAAGGCAGAAGCTGGAAACTTTGGCACCGATGATGCACAACACGCATGGGATGAAGGATGGGCGTTTTATCACGGTCTAGATGAGTATGCTTCATGCTCTCCGTATGCTACTGGAGACAAGAGAGCAGGTAACTATGCTACTGCAAATGCAGATGGTACTGCTATAGCAAATGCAGCAATTCTTTTAGCAATGAATGAGGGCCTTGCTGCACTACAAGCCGAAGATCTCGCTGGAGCAACTGCTGCAAGAGACGATATAGTAAAGAATCTAGTAATTATTTACTCACAAGCAACAATACGTTATGCTCACAAGATGAATACTGATGATACAGTAGAAAAAGCTCAAACACATCAAGCAGAGGGATATTCTTTCTGGAGAGTAATTGAAAAATACGTTGCTGAAGCGAATCCATCACCTGGTGACGATTGTTACAATGGTGTTACTATGACTGTTAGTGGTGCGGCAGCTGATGAATGTGCAGGATACATCTACATGACTGATTATGATATGGGTGATGGTGAGGATATTTGCTACAATATGAATATTCACGAAGTTTCTGGAGACAGTGACGAGACCTCATGTCTTGGATACATGTTCTTAGAGAATTATGGTGAACAAACTTACACAGGTTGTTACAACAGTGTATCTCATGGTATGAACAGTTCATGGAATCAATCAATCTGCGAGTCTTGGGATTACTATGATAATGCTTCATGGGGTTCCACTACTTTCACTGGATGTTACAACATGGTATCTCATGAAACATCAAGCGATGATAATGCTACATGCACATCATATATTTGGGTTGAAGATTATGTCACAGTTGCTGGGCAAGACGGTTGCTACAACAGCGTATCTCACTCATGGGACACAGCAGTAGATCAGACTACATGCGAATCTTATGGTTGGTATGTGAATTATGGCGCTACTATGTTTACTGGATGTTATAATATGGTGTCCCATACAACTGATGCAGATATGACTGAAGCAGAGTGTTCGGCATTTACACACTTCGATGGATTTGGAACAACTGGAATTAATGGAATCTATGATTTCAGTAATGTACCAGTAGCAGGAACTGACTATCAGGCCGCTGTTCGCGCACATCTACAACCAGCTTGGGATATGCTAGGAATAACTGCGGAAGACATTGGAACACTCCAATAAATAAATTGACGATTTCGATGTGGGCATTTTGCCCACATCGAAGGACATACTTGAACGGTAACGGGAGGCGCTGATTTATCCTGGCTCACATCAGGTAATCATTGGCTTCATCAAAGTTAAAATGGGACTCACATTCAATTTTAGCGTCTCTCGTTAACCCATTTTTTTTAAAAAAAAGGTATTGAAATAACGATTTAAAAGGCGAGAAAACTTTCAGAATAAATTATTTCTATTGTTCGATGCCACAAACTCACATTAAATTACTAGTGTCTATTCGTATGTTTGAGAATGGAGTGTTAGTATGGCCAATGGTAAGCTAGTCTCTATTCTAATTACTTCAATCTTGATAATGACTTATGTTTCAGGTTGTATCGGTAATGATAGTGAAGAAGGCAGTCTTGGCACTCTAGTAATTGCATATGAGATCAAAGATAATATCGACATCATCGATTCTAACCCTCAGATTTTTGCAGATTATCTTTCTGAGAAATTAAATTATGATGTTTCTCTGTTCAGCGTTGACTCGGAGGGTGCTATGGTGGAAGCTCTGAGGTTTGGCAATGCAGATATTGCATTAATGGATGCTGGAGCCGCATGGGTTGGTTGGCAACAATATCAATTAGAAGTTTTAGCTGCAGACCTTAATGTCGATGGAAGAACATATTACAATGCTAATGCATGGGTAAAGTCAGATAGTGACGTTGCTAGTGCTTATCTCGACGATAACCCCTATTCTGATCCGTTTGCACTTTTATCTGGTAAAACATCCTGCCATACAGGATGGCTAAAATCAGTGGGTATGCTTCTTCCCATGGGTTACCTAATTGGTCTAGGTTATGCAAATATTATAGGAGATCCTAATGATGTCGAGACCATAAGAAATACTATACATGGATTTTTTAATCCAAATTCTTCAATTCCAGACACTGGAACTCCATATTATGGTTATTCGGGTGCTTTGAAATGTTTATCGGAAGGAAAAGGAGATGTTGCCTTTTTAGAAGAAAATAGCGTAGAAATTCTTTGTAATAATGAAATTTCTTCTCTCAATCAAGAATGGTGTCTTGACATTGAGGAGTATATTGCATTACCCGCTTTTGGGCAATCACCTAGCCATCCAGTAATGTATAACCCTAATTTTTTAGATTCAGAAATTACAAGTAAAGTTACAAATATTTTAGTTGAAATGAGCAGTGATCCCGAAGCGACTAATATTCTCGAGAATATCCTTAATACGCCTGGATTCATTGCAACAAACACTTCAGTACACTTGGGTAGTTATTCATCATTAATTTCCAATATACCGGGTATCTCTGCTTATTATAACGATAAGTTCTCCTTGAATACTTCTGTTTCCCCAGATATTAATCAAATTAAGATTGCTTATGATTTAGGTAAATTATCTGATGATGTAGATAAAAATCCGGAACTCTTAGCCGATTTTCTATCTCAGAAATTAAAAATAGATGTGGAAATATTTTTTGTTAATTCTCAAAACGAATTACTTAACAGTTTAAGAGATGGTCATGCCGATATTGCAATTGTTAATTCTGAGTTGGCATGGGTTGGATGGAAACAATATGAATTGGCAGTAATGGCGGCAGTAGAAATGGAAGATAGTAGAACATATTCCGATACTTTAGCTTGGGTTAATTCGAATAGTTCAATCGCAATAAGTCATTTAGACAATGATCCTTTGACTAATCCTTTTGATTTGTTGGAAGGAAAAACATCCTGCCATTCTGATTCTTCAGATGTGGAAAGTATGATGCTTCCAATCAGTTATTTAGCGAAAAATAATTATCTCGAATTAAATCAAAGTAATGATATAGATTATTTATCAGAAATAATTTATTCTTTCTTCAATTATAATTCATCAATACCTAATCAAAATGATACGTATTTTGGCGATTCAGGAGCACTAAGATGTCTTTCTGAGGGCGGAGGAGATATTGTATTTTTAGAAGAAAATACTGTTAATATGTATTGTGACAATGTTGTTATTTCAGAAAATATGAATTGGTGTTTAGATATTGAAGAGTATACCTCCCTCCCTGCTATTGCCCCTATCCCAAGCGATTCTGTAATCTATAATCCTGAGTTGCTGGATATACAGACAAGAACAGCGGTCTTGAATGCTTTAATCTCACTTAACTATGAGATGTATTTGGAAAATTTCAGTACACGAGGATCGGTATATACAGGTTGTTATGACATTTCAGTACATGTAATTGATGAAACATCTCAGAAAAATATGTGTGGTTCTGAGATAATGAATAACATATTAGGTACATCCGGATTAACCAGAGCGACATCTCAAGAACATCTAGGGCAGTATTCGTCATTCATAGCAATTATTCCTGATATTTCTTCATATTATTCTGATATCTTTGCAAACTAATTATTTTTTGAATGTAAATTTTGAGTTTTCACTCCACTCCGTCAATACCAAATAGGAATTAGGGGCGCCTAAACTTAGTAATCGGGTGTGGGGGGTGAGTCTATGACAAATATTCCTAAGAATATTGAACCAATTATACGATTAAATGATGTTTCGATAGGATATAAGCATGATAAGCCTTTAGTTCAGATACCAAATCTAGAAATATTCCCTGGAGAAATTGTTGCAATTGCCGGGCCTTCTGGAGTCGGTAAGTCGACTTTGTTGAAAACAATTGCAGGTCTGATAAGTCCTATCTCAGGTAGTATTGAAGTATGTGGTAAAACTATTCCTGACAGTCCTAAAAGAGGAAAGTTAGGATATGTGCCACAAAGTTTGGGGTTAGTTAGACATGCAAGCGTATTACATAATGTAATGTTAGGTGCAAATGCAGGTCATAATACTCCAATACCTTTTATTGGTGTTTGTTTACCGTCCTCATTTGCAAAGAAAAAAGCTATTCAGGCAATTAACTCCATGGGCCTTGAAGATAAAATTAGTGAACCAATAAGGCGGCTTTCAGGAGGTCAACAGAGAAGAGTTGCTACTGCTAGAACATTGGCTCAATGTCCTGAACTGATAATGGCTGATGAGTTCCTAAGTGAACTAGATGAAAAAACAGTTGGTATGGTCCTTAAGGAGGTCACAAAATATGTCAAATCTAGTAATTCTGCACTTCTTGTTGTAGAGCATGATATTACACGTGCAAAAATGATGGCAGATAGGTTACTAGTAATTGATGATGGAAGAGCTAATCCATTTATCACCGAACCTACCGCTATGGAGGTTAAATTATGAATGATTTTAATCCTTTAAGGAAGTTCTTAGATACTTTCTTTGGTCCACTACGCTCATGGCTTGGAATTTTTATTCTAATATTCTTATTCAGCATCGTTGTTTTTGATGGAATGGTTAATGACTGGGGCAGGGCATCTCAAGGACTTGGTAATCTTGTGACATTCTTTAATGAATCATTATGGCCTCCTGATTGGAGTGTCCTTGAACCGCGAGCTTATCCTGTATGCACTGTTTACCCGACTTTCATGGATTTTACCTGCTCAACTGCCTGGATCGGGATGGTCGAGACAATGAAAATTGCATTTGTATCAACAGTATTTGGGGCGATTATATCCCTTCCAATTTCAATATTAGCTTCACGTAATTTGGACTATGCATCATTTTTCTACGAATATTTGACGAGATGGAACGATGGTGGAATCATTTTTCTTCTAGTTTCTACTTTGTCATATTTACCTAGATTCTTACTGGCTGCGTTCAGAAGTTTACCAAGTATTATTTGGGCAATATTCTTTGTAATACTAGTTGGATATGGACCTTTAGCAGGAGTCTTAGCTATGACTGTCTATACAGTCGGGTATCTCGGTAAACTTCAATATGAAGCAATAGAAGGTATGACTAAAACTCCTCTCGATGCTGCTGAAGCAATGGGCCTTACAAGGTTTGAAATAGCATTTAAGGTAGTTATTCCTGAATGTGCAAATGATTTAATCTCTCAAGTAATTTTCATGTTTGAATATAATTTCAGGCATGGTACTGTGATTGGAATAGTAGGTGCTGGAGGAATTGGATACTACATTAATTTATATTTGAAATTTTTACAATATGATAAAGTAATTGCATACCTAATTATTATCTTCGTAGTAGTTTTAATCATTGATTTTATTTCAATTAAGGCACGTTCATATTTCACAGAAGATATTGGGCTTAATCGCCCATCTTGGAAAAGTATCTTTTTACCATCTAGTGTGAATAAATGATGTCTTTTTATTATTCAATTAGTACTATATCGCCAGTCCAATGAAAAATTAATATTTCATCAGCAATTCCTCTACCAAACCCGACAATCATTCCACCACTTGAACCGACATAGTTTTCTTTCCATTTCCCGTCATCAGTTTCTTTCAATAACCAAATCTCCCCACTGCAAAAATCTCCATATAAATATCCATTTTGTAGTGATTCCGGCCCCCAATCCATCCAAAATCCTCCTGTGATTGAACAATTTCCATTTTCATGACCATAAGCAACAACTGGGTAAGTCAGGTCATCATCACTATGGTCCTCGTGGTCATCTTCTTCATAACAATCTCCATCCTCGTCAAAATATTGAAAACCTTCTTTTAATGACCAACCAAGATTCTTTCTTTCAAACAATGGAACTAAATTTATTTCTTCCCAACAATTTTGTCCAACATCTCCAATCCAGATCATATTATCTTCACCAAGTGAAAATCTCCATGGATTTCTCAAACCATGATGTAAGATATATGGGTCATCTTCTGAGTTGTTAAGTACGGGAGAAATTTTCCCATTTTCGTATGAAAAAAGGTTTATAGTTCCAAGTGAGTTACTCCTATTTTGGCCATTATTTTCAGGATCATTTGCGCTACCTCCGTCACCTATGCCCCAAAGATATTGATTATCTCCAATACTAATCAGGTGTCCTCCATTATGATTCCTGTAAGGTTGTTCTACGGTTCTTAAAGAAGAAATAGTAGAAGGATCTAGTAATCCACTTTCCCCCAATTTTATTGATGCTAATATCAAATCTGAATCATTAGGGCCATCACAATCACCTTCCTCTATATATGATATCAGTACTGTTTTTGAAGTATTGAAATCTTCATCGAAGGCCATTCCTAGAAGCCCCTGTTCCATGTGGCAGCGATTCACAAATGAACTTAAGTCGGCGATTTCTTCCAGTTCCTCTCCATCCCATGACTTAACAAATCCGTTAAGATAAATAATCCATATTTCCTCATTTTCAGGATTGGAAATTGAGTGATGTGGAGTTTCGAATCCTTCCATATACAATTTACATTCTAGATTTAAGTCTAGGGATAATTCGCAATTAAATTCTGTTGGTTCTGGCCATTCAAAGTCGTCCTCAGAATCAATACACCCCGTCAATCCTGAACAAAGAATTATTAGAACAAATATAGCAAAATACTTCATATTCTCCCTCTCATTTTAAGTAATCATGTGATTTTATGTTTATTCAAAATAAGCCTGAATTCCAGGTACATTGGATATAGCTGCAGCGTAAGTCCCCAAGTGATCTTCGGAGTTAGCAACAACCATTCCATCTGTATTCAATAAGTCATTGAGGATTTCTCTTCCTTCATCATCATCTCCAAGTTTTGCCAATCCTTCTTGAACAATAATAACGGTTTCTTCATCCATCACTTCTGAATTATACATGGCAGGGTGGCTGGGAGCTTGCCCAAATGCAGGTAACATTACATATTCATCAATATCTAAGCACCAATCGTAGCGATCTTCTCCAGTACAGTATGAATTTACTACTGAATCTTTAGCTAGTGCCACATCTCCCTTTCCATCAGATAGGCACCTAAGTGCTCCTTTGTAGGATGAGTAAGGCGTTCCTCCCTCAGGGATACTAGAATCATCTGAGAAGAAACCATACACTGTATCTCTTAGAGACTCAATTTCATTTTCATCACCTACAACTTCTGCATATCCATTACCAATCAAATAACCCATAGGGATGAGCATTCCTGCACTTTTTAGCCATCCTGTATGGCAAGAGATTTTTCCTTCCATTAGTGCAAATGGGTCTGTAGTATCATCATCATCGAGGTAAGCTTCCGCCATGTCCGAGTCTGCTTTTACCCATGCAGTTGCATTGTAGTATACTCTACCATCTGCTTTCTCTTCAGCAGCCAAGACATCTAATCCGTATACTTCCCATGCTAACCATGCCGCTGCACCATCCATGAATGCAATATCTGCATTACCTAGTCTGACGGCTTCAATTGCAGCACCCGAATCAGTTACTGGATATATCTCTACATCCATTCCTGTAAGTGTACTAAGTTTGTCGGCTAGATGTTGTGGGTTTTTATCCCAAATAAGGTAAGTATCCTGTACTTCAAAAGCAACAATAAGACAATTCTCTTGATCGTCACATTCCTTATAATTGACATCAAAAACCATGTATATAGTCCCTGCACATAGTAGAACACCTACCATCAATATTGCCTTATTTTTTACTGCCCAGTCTGTAACCGTAGCTACCTTCATACCTTTACCGAATAATAACATACAGATAAAATTTAGGGTAACCTAAAAATCTTCATGTCCGGGATTTTGTTCCGATTTATGATTTTATGAATCAGAATCCAAATAGCCATTTTGGTTTTGCCATTTTCCATCTCCAATAAGATCCTGATGCTTTAAAAAGTTCAACCCTATGTCTACCAACTCTCACAAATTTAATTTCTAATTCTTTAATTTCTTTTCGCCAAAAAGCTCTCGATTCTTTGGGAAATGATTTCTCGAAACGTTCAGGTGTAGCCATAATTTTCCAATTTTCTAATTCTGAAACTCTATTAATAATTTCATTTCTAGCCTGATCTGAAAAAATCTCTTTTATTTCTACCATTACTTTTTCTTTACGATTTTCTAATTCAATCACTACTTCCTCGAAAGTAGGTATCGATATATCTAAAGTTTTACCAGCATCTTTGATTTCTGAAAAAGTCATTTTTGATATTTCTATTATTTCTCCATTTAGATTTATTAAATCATCATGAAATACAAAAACAACTCCGTCAATTGATTCTCTAATGTCAAACTCCCAGTATCTAAATTTCTTTTCATCTAAATTATCTATTGAATTCCTCAATCCTTGAATAGTATTTTCCAAATTAGTCCCTGATGCCCCTAATCTGTGACCTGAATTTTTCATAGATTTCTCCATTATTATTTTCTGTTTGATTATTAATTTTGATACGAAGCAACCATTGCACGAACGGCATCTTCGACAGGAATTTCTCCGTCTAGTAATTTACTTAACGACGATAAGAAAGGTATTTCTATATTTAATTTAGGGGCGATTTTTACAAACATTCTCGTCGCTCTAACACCTTCTGCAACCATATGCATTTCATCTAGAGCTTCTTCTAATGATTTTCCATAGCCCAACATTTCACCTAAAGTTCTATTTCGACTTCTTGGGCTAGTTGCAGTGACATATAGATCTCCCAATCCTGCGGGTCCGAATGCAGTTGTAGGTTCTGCCCCCATTGCATTCAGTAGCCTAATCCCTTCACTGAATCCTGCTAGAACTAATGCGGCCTTCAGATTATCTCCTCCTATACTATTTCTAAGACCATCAACTAGACCGCAAGCAAGTGCGACCGTATTTTTGAATGCCCCCCATAATTCTGCTCCCTCTGGGTCATCTGCTGGAGTTAGTACTAATGTATTGGTAGAAAGCCTTCCAGCTATTCTTTCTGCAATCGACCTATCATGGCAAGCCACTAGAGCAGTAGTCATCACACCTCTTGCAACCTCCGGAGCAATTGTAGGGCCGGTCATTACAACTAACGGATTAGATTTCTTTGCATCTTCTAATCTTTTTGTGATTGCTTTAGATATTATGCCTGAACCTCCTTCTTCTTCAGGAGCTAATCCTTTGGCTAAATCTATTAGTAAATGTGATGGCCGTAAATATGGAATTATTTGGTCAACAACTCCTAGAATTATGCCACTAGGGACCGCTAAGACAATAATCTCACATTCTGTAGTGATATCTTCTATTTGCATAGTAGCTTGTAATCCTGGAATCTTTGTGTGCGGTAGATATTTTTTATTGATGTTTTCAGTCATTATTGACTCATATACTTCTTGCTCAATGGTCCATCCCATTACATTATGTCCATCTTCACACCATACTTTCGCAAGTGCTGTTCCCCAATTACCCAAACCGATTATACCTATGCGAGCCATAGTACCACTCAATTTCAGTCGCTTTAACTCCTCGTTAAGACCTCTTGGGTATGAGAAGACGCCATCCGTTGCATTCTTGACTCAAATGCTCTCCCGCAGAACCAAGCAGGGGTACCCGAGTGGTCAAAGGGGCTGGGTTTAGGTCCCAGTGCGTAGTGCTTCGCAGGTTCAAATCCTGTCCCCTGCACCATTTTCAAAAATTGAATCAGTTGATTTAATTTTTTTATTTTCTAACATCATACCGTTGACTTAATGTCCCTCTCCTTCTCATGAGGTAATATGTCTGTCGAGGACGCCTCATTGGTTGAATCTAGTGATTTGTCAGAAATAAATAATTTAGTTGAAAAAGATAGTCTCGATAGAGAGCTTGATAGGATAAGATTGAGGCGAACAGATAAAGATAAAAGATTCCCTAAAACATTTGATGATGTTGTTTTAATTTTTGGAGTAATTGCTGGAATTGTATTCTTTGGAGGGGTGACTCTGCTTTCTTCGGGAATGTTTGCTGGAGATTCAATATTAATTGATCAGACACTGTCTAAAACTCCTCTTGATACAGGAGGTGAATGTCGTGATATGCAAGGCGAATTGTGGTATCAGATTTATTCAGAGCATCTTGAAATTTATGTTGAAACTCATAATGCCCGAGATGACAATTCTTCAGTATTAGTTGTTAGATTCACCGATTTAAATAAGTCAGATATTGGCGAAGTTCATTATCAAAGTGGCCAAGGTGATATTGATCTTTCATTTACCTTAAGTGACGAAATTAACCCTGGAGATTATTTGTTAATTGTTAGTTTTTATCAAGGAGATAACGATAGTGAACTTTTGGTTACTAATTCAACAACATTCTCAGAAGTCTCTGAAAAACTTAAGATGGTCGGAAATGAAAAGATAGTAGACTTAGAAGTAACAACTCATTCGTCAATCTATATTTCAGATCCTGACCCTAGAGCTTGTTTCACCATGGAGATTCTTGGTGGTTGGGGATGGATTTTGATGGCCGCTGAATGGGCAGGTGGTAGAGAAACAGCAATGCTTACTGGAGGCAGTGCGAGCGTTCCTGCATGGTGGATGGCATTCATTTCTTTGGGCATGTCTATATTTTTCTTATGTGTTCAATATCCTTTGATGCATCGTATGTATCACCGAGATACTGATGATTTGTTGACGGATAAACAATTGCGCAGACTTATTGAAAGAACTTTACGAAAATCTGAAAATAATCAGAGAATAACGATAAAATTTGAAGAAATGAGAATGCAAGAAAGAGCGATATCAATCGATGTCATAATTCCTTATAATACAACGAATAAAACCATTGGTCAAGCAACAGATATCCGTGCTGCTTTTACAAGAGATTTATTAGAAGAATTTGCAGTTTTTGGTGAAATGAGGCCACTACAAATAAAATCTATTTCTCTTGATGGCATTAATTCTAATTCGAACCATGAATTTATACTTTCTAATGATCTTTCCATCATTGGTTCTGAGAGAAGTATCTTATCGGAAGATTATAGTTCGTTTTTCTCTGGTCTCAGCGCGAATGGTAAGTTAGAAGATAAAACCATTCATTTACTGGATAAATGGTTTAAGAAACACAATCTAATCGACTATGGTTCTGCCATAATTGTTGATGATGAATCTATATTAATTAGGGTCATATACACTCCTATGATGCGTTTCTCATATTTTCTCTATCGAAAGTCATTTATTGATATGCAAGAAGATTTGACTGAATATCTTAGTGAAGTACTTGCTAAGAATCTAGATTCTCGTGAATTGATAATTAGCGCTAGAAACGAGAAAGCGACTCTTTCAGATAGAGCACTGGCAGGAAGAGTTGAATTAGGCTCAAATCAAGATGATTTGGTAGGCGAGGCTATGGTCGCTAAACAAGCAGGATTGACGGGGGTATTACTTCAGAATCCATTTATGGGAGACATTCTATCTTCGGTTGAATATGTAGCCCACTCAAATAGATCTAGAATAGATAAATATGGGTTCTGGGGATTGATTGTATTTGTTTGGATTCCATTCATGGCTAGTGGTGTATTAGTAGGTGCTATGTTGGGTCTAGTGGCCAGAATGCGTTTCAGAAGAGTTCTACTGGCTTGTTTAGTTGGTGGCTCAGCAGCTTCAATAACATGGGCATACACTGCTAGAGGAATTATAGAATTCATGGAAAGGTATCATGCTCAAACATTCATTCCATTCTTAATTTTACTTGCTTTTGTCTTTACGTTTCTTCATCTTAGAAGGAATAAAAGAAGAAGAAGAGAAGAATTATTCAGGGAATCTATGGCATTTTTTGCGACATCAAGTAATTCTAATGCCTAAATAAAACAGTTCAGAGGTGAAATAATGAATAAATTATTACAAATGAAGAATCTAGAAAGACATTATGAAACACCAGCAGGTGTTGTTAAAGCACTTGACGGTATCTCTTTTGAGATATTTGAAGGTGAACGAGTTATTCTTCTGGGACCCTCCGGGTCAGGAAAAACTACTCTTCTAAATTGTCTTTCAGCATTGGATAGCCCAACGGGTGGTAATTATTCCTTTAAGGGGAGGGAAGTTCCTCGGAACAATTCAGAAAAAATGACATCATTCCGTAGAGAAAATATCGGCTATGTTTTTCAATTTTTTAATTTACTACAGGATCTTACTGTGCTTGAAAACATACTTTTAATTCAAGAATTAGCTAATAAAAAGAATTCTTTGCGCGCAAAGGAATTATTGGAACTTGTTGGTCTCGAGGCAGAAGTTGACCGTTTTCCTGGTGAAATTAGTGGCGGTCAGCAACAACGTGTTGCTATAGCCAGAAGTATTGCAAAGAGACCAACGCTTTTACTAGGTGATGAGTTGACTGGAAATCTCGATACTGAAACTTCAAACAAAGTCATGGAGGCTCTAGTCAGTGCATGTAAGCAAGAAAATATTACTTCTGTTTTTGTCACTCACGATGAAGGATTGGTTAAGTATGCGACCCGAGTTATACGAATAGATAGTGGAAAAATTATCTCAGATGAGCGTACAGGTAATGATTCTGGTGTGTGAGGTATTACTATGTCAGCACTTCTGAACAAACGCTTGGCTCGCAGCCTAATGAGAACTAAAATACGGCTCTTTGCCGTAATTCTTATGGTTTTTGTCGGTGTATTTGCAGGTATTACGTTTGGAGGCTATGCTCACAATCTTGGTAGTATGTACGATACTATGCAGGCAGATGATGAGAGGGGGGCTAATCTCGCAGATATATGGATTGATAATCGAAGCACGAAATGGACTCCTGAGCAGGTGGATACATTCTGTAACACTCTTGGGGCGGCTTGGGATAATTCATCAATAAGTTTTGCACTTGATTCATGTGAAGGCCGTACAGTGACACAAGGGGCGATGTTTCATAGTAACGATACTGGTGATTATATCATAAATTCTCTTTGGCACGGTATTCCCGAAGATGCTAATGCTGATCGCATATGGATGCCAGTAGGGTATTCTGAAGGAAGAACAGCCGTTGCAGAAGATGAAATTGTTATTGACGCTCATGTTACAGATGCTCTCAATCTCAATCTAGGAGATACTGTGAGTATTGGTGCGGGAAATACCACTGCTGATTTCATAATCGTTGGTATGGGTTATCATCCACTTCACGTACTCATGGCGCCAGAAGGCAGTCTTTTTCCTCCCGAACCTGGACAATATGTAGTTGGTTACCTTTCTGATGCGGGGATGGCTCGACTAACAGGTGATGAAATTGGTACTAGCAATACGATTATTCTTGATCTTGAGGGAAGCCCATCGTTTGACTTACCAGATACTCAAAAATATGAAGGTGAGGAAATTAATGTAGCCAAGCAGCTAGTTGATTCTTCATTGAATTCGACCGAAATGAATGGACGTATACGTGACCGAGGGCAAAACGAACCAGTAGAGGTCATGCGTCAAGATTTGGAGGGTACTAAGCGAACAACAGTTCCTTTCACTGTAATGATTGCCTCTATCGCAGCTATTACAATCGTTCTGAGTCTTCAGCGTTTGGTCCAAAGTCAGGCCAAGGAAATTGCGGTATTACGAACATTAGGCGTCGAACGCTCATCTCTCATGACCGGCTATTTGGTTGCACCTTTGGTAATAGGAGGGATTGGCTCTGTATTTGGAGCATTAGCGGGTCCTTATGGAATGAACGGAATGTTAGATTTCTACCAAGATTTTGCAGGAGTTCCGATTATCGAACGTACAGTTCCTAATTCGGTATATGTGACAGTTATTGGTTTAACAATGTTTGTGGTATTTTTATCCGGTGCTTTCCCAGCATGGAAAGCGAGTCGCCTTGATCCTCTGTCCGTGCTGAGTGGCCAGAATGAAATACGCGTTGGCTCAAATCGTCTCAGAAAGCTGACTTCATGGATGCCAACGACACTTGGTCTTTCAATTCGTTCTAGTGTTCGCAAACCAATCCGTCTATCAATGACTTTTGTTGCCGTTGGTATTTCATTAATGCTTTTTGGTTCGATTCAGATGATGACTGTTGGACTCCAAGATACCATGATTGGTAGTCTAGAAGATGACCAGACATGGGATGCTCAGGTCTATATTTCACCAGACTCAGAGGGGCCTGTAGTTGATTGGGCAGAAGATAACTCTGCACATTACGAGATGATTATTGAAATGCCGATTGGTTCGGTTGCAGATTCTGATGATATTGAACGCTCTTTCACTCTCGTAGGTCTTGATTCATTCAGAAATGGAATGCGCTCAGTCTCTGTTATTGAAGGTGGTACACCAGTTGCTAATGCTACCGTAACTCAAGTCATAATGGATGAAGGCAGCATCAAATTCCTTAGATGGAATATCGGAGATCGTCATACCGTAAGTATAGATGGAGTAGAAAGAGATGTTGAAATTATCGGCGTTTCTGCTGGGGAGTTAGCCCGTACGATGTATTTTGTACGCGACGATTTAAGTAAAATCCTCGGTGTTAATGCAACCTCAATTTATATCGAATTACCCGATGGAATTGAGGTCGATTCAACCCTAGGAGAAGCCTCAATCGGTATCGTCGAGCGTCATTCATTGCTAGATGGAATTAACAGTTTACTAGATCAACAGACCGAATTTCTTCAATCAATGATGTATCTCGGTCTTCTTTTCACCCTTGTTGTCATGTTCAATACGATGATTATGAATGTGGCTGAGCGTGATTTCGAACTTGCTACACTTAGAGTTCTAGGTGCTTCCACAAGGAGCCTCGGAACAATGCTTTTGTTTGAGAGTATTCTAATCGGATTCATTGGTGGTATTGTCGGCGTCATCTTCGCATTTGGAGGCGCGGCCTTACTCTCAGCATCATTCTCATCGTGGCAGTTCTTTATTCCTGTGAAGATTGTCCCAAGTGTTTCTTTCCAAATTATAGGAATTGTACTATTAATAGCAGTTTGTATGGTTCCTGTTGGAGTTTGGAGATTGAGACGTATGGATTTGGTAGAGAAAGTAAAAGACCTATCTCAATGAGGTGCATATCATGAGGGTTGTGACTTGGAATCTAAACGGTATTAGAGCCGCACATCGTAAAGGACTTGATGACTTTATTAATAAAATAGATAGTGATGTCTGGTTATTCCAAGAAGTAAGGGCTTTACCTGAACAGATGCCAAAAGATTGGCAACCAATAGGTGGCCATGAAATTATTTGGCACCCTGCTGAGAAAAAAGGATATTCGGGTGTTTCAACTTGGTCAAGAATAGGGATGTCCGAAGAAGGCCGGGGCATTTCTACTATAGTTGATATCGATGATTCTGAAGGGCGAGTACTTCATACAAAACATGGAAATCTTCATTGTATCAATATTTATCTTCCAAATGGCGGGGCGAATATTGATAGGCAGAAATTTAAAGATCAATGGTTAGAAGATTTATTGATTTGGTCTAAAAAATTTATACAATTAGATGAACCGGTTTTGCTTTGCGGCGATCTTAATATAGCGCATACAGAAAATGATATTTGGAATCCTTCTGGCAATCGAAATACTTCTGGTTTTCTTATTCATGAGCGAGAATGGTTTACTAGATTCCTATCCTTAGGTTGGCATGACTTACTTAGGATGGAAGTTGGTGATATTAAAGGCCCATATTCTTGGTGGTCTAATAGGGGTCAGGCTAGAGCTTTGAATAGAGGATGGAGAATTGATTATGCTCTTGCTAATGAAGCAGCGCTAAAGATTTTCAGATCAGCTGAAGTTTTGAGAGAAGGGGGTCTTGTAGTCTCTGATCATGCGCCTCTTATCCTAGATTTAGATATTTAAGACATATTTTTTGTGTGAATTGTCTGTTATTTCTATACGATACCTTTCAAGAGTAAGATAGCAGGCGCTAATCCATGGGAGAAGGGCTTGTAGACCGTCTTGCTCGAATTCTTCCAGATGGTAAAGGCGTATGGGTGCCTATGGATCATGGCATCTCTGGATATCCGGAGAAAGGCCTAGAAAGAATGAATGAAGTAATATCATCTTGTATCTCTGGTGGTGCAGATGCCATAGTTTTACAGAAAGGCGCTCTGAGCCACTTTGTTGAGACAACAGGATGGAGTAATTTCATTTGTCATGTGTCAGTTTCTACCGTGAACGCAGGTTCGAGAGATCAGTATAAAGTAAAAGTAGCAAATGCAGAAGAATGCCTGATTCGAGGTGCCAACGGTGTTTCTGCTCAGATAAATCTTGGCGATGAGAATGAGCCAGAGATGATTGAAGATATGGGGATGTTGACAAGTGAGGCTTTACCTCTAGGTCTCCCTACATTAGGGATGATATATCCAAGAGGCCCCAATCTGAAGATTGCTGAAGATGATACTACTAAAGGTGCAGCTCATGCAGCAAGAGTTGCCTGGGAATTGGGATGTGATGTAGTCAAGGTTCCTTGGACTGGAGACATTGATTCATTCAAATTAGTATGTCAAGCAGTCCCTATACCAGTCCTTATTTCAGGTGGACCAAGAGGTATTTCATTTATTGATCTGCTAGATATTGTAGAGTCTGCAATTGTATCAGGAGGCTCGGGTGTCTGCATCGGTCGTCAAGTATTTGGATCAGAGGACCCCGAATCTTGTATTCGGGCACTCAGGGCTATAGTTCATAATGGATCAACAGCAAATGAAGCTTCAAAGTTAATTGGAAGGTGATTACATGCAACTTTGGCAAGATTCAGGTCCAGAATCTTCCCGTGAATCTTGTACTCGAATTTGGCAAGCTTCAGATTCTGATGTTGCGGAAGTCAATCTTGATGATTATTCATCGCAGAAGGAAGCGATATCACTTATTGGAATGATTCCTTGGATTCTTGTTAGATGTTCTAATTGGAAAATGATTCCTTTAGAGAACTTAATTTCACATTCCTTGGGTAGCGGTACAAAAATTGCGGTCGCGATAAGTAATGCAATGGACATTAATGGTGCTGCATTTGCTCTTGAACATGGAGTTGATGCACTAGTGTTGCCTTCTCAAGATAAAGAAATATGGGATGAAGCAGAACTAATAGTTTCTAGCAAAAAATCTACAATTATAAATTCTGAGCCTATTGTTGAGTTATCAATTGCGAAAGTATTCTCAATAAATACTAGTGGTATAGGAGAAAGAGTATGTATTGATTTAATCGAGCGTTTAGGAATTGGTGAAGGTATGGTGATTGGGTCTAATTCTTCATCTCTGGCTTTAGTCCACGGAGAAACAATTGAATCAGAATACGTCCCTTCTAGACCATTTAGAGTGAATGCTGGTTCAGTACATTCTTACGTTTTAATGTCAGATGGTTCAACTAGATATCTTTCAGAATTATTAGCAGGTGATGAGGTTACAGTGATTTCTCATTCTGGTGTAGTTAGGAAATCTATCATTGGTCGACTGAAAATAGAAAGAAGACCTTTTTTGCTAATACGTTTTAGATCTAAGTCAGGTAATGAAGGTCAGATAATGTTACAGCAGGCGGAGACCGTAAGACTTGTTGACGGCTCAGGTAGTATAATTTCTGTTACTGACTTAGAAGTTGGAGATGAAATCATTGTACGTAATGATAATCAAATGCGACATATAGGTAACGCACTTGAAGGGGAGATGAGAGAAAAATGAAAGTTCTCGCCGAGGCTGAAGCCAACGCCGCAATTTCTGTTCTTCATGCTCTAGGGTTAGGTAAAGGTTGTTCAATAGGTATTGATTTGAAAGTTTTAGTTAGGTTAGTATCTGAGCCTCAAGATGTAAAAGAAGACTTACATTCATTGTTAGAATCGGTTGAAATAATATGGAGGCAAGAAGGCTTTCCTTTACCAGATAACTTTGGATGGCAAATAGTATCTAATATACCAATGGGGCAAGGCCTTAAGTCTAGCTCTGCAATTTCTTGTGCTGCAATTAAAGCTTTAAACCTTGCCACATGGACTGGCTTGAGTAAATCTGAGATAATTAATTTGTCCGTTTCTTCACAACGGCATGCTGGCTGTACAGTGACCGGAAGTATGGATGATTCATGGGCATCAATTTCTTCGGGTTGGAAATTAGTTGATCCATCTCAACCAGCAGAACATTCAATTTTAATCGAGGGTGAAATAAAAGAGGATTATTGTGTATTTATTTTACTCAGAGGAAGGCGTTCGAATGAAATTAATACTCAAAAATTCAAGAATCAGATGACAATTTTTGAACGCTCATTAAGTTCTTTATCGAATGGTTCAATATTTCATGCGATGTCAGCAAACGGTATGGCTGTTGCTGCAGCAACAGATGATGATGAAGCACTCAGGATTTGTAATAGTGCTATAGCAAATGGTGCTCTTTCAGCAGCAATAACAGGATCTGGTCCCGCTATCTCGGTTGTTTGCTTTAGACAAGACAAAGTATTAATTGAAGAAGTTCTTAGTAGAAATCAATATGAAATTATCGAGAGTAGTTTTCAGGAATCTAATTTAACGGAGATCATAAAATGAGTATGAAATTAGGAGACCGACTCCGAGTGACACTTTTTGGAGAAAGTCACGGGCGATGTGTTGGTGCATTGTTAGAGGGATTACCTGCAGGGACGCCTATCGACAATGATGTATTAATTGAATTCATAGAAAGAAGAAAACCGGGTAGAAAAGGACTTTCATCGAGAGCAGAAATCGACAAATGTGAGATAATGTCTGGAGTTCATGAGGGCGTTGCTACTGGTTGGCCAATACTTCTACTGACTCATAATTCAGATATACGTTCGAAAGACTACTCCTTTCTTCCCGATCATCCTAGGCCAGGTCATGCAGACCTAGTCGAACATGTAAGATCTGAAGGCGTAAGTGATTTGAGAGGAGGGGGTTCACAATCTGCAAGGTTGACTTTCGGACTTGTTGCTGCGGGCAGTCAAGCACGTACTTTACTGGATTCAGTAGGTTGGAGTTGTAATGCCCATCTAGCCAGTGTGGGAATAATTCACTCTAAGCCTTTATTTCAGTTAGATAGATCATCTCCTCTAGTTAATGACACTGACATGTCTCGTTTGAATTGTAGAGATCCAGATGCAGTAGTTAAAATGTCCGAATTATTGGAGAGCGTAAGACGTGACCTTGACTCTATAGGTTCATCTGTAGAATTATTGATTGAGGGATTACCCATTGGAGTTGGAGAACCATGGTTCGATGGCATCGAGCCAGCACTAGCTAGAGGTATGATGGCCATACCTGGTGCCAGAGCGGTCGAGTTTTCTCATGGATTTGAGACCTCTAAAATGAGAGGTTCTGAAAATAATGATGCGTGGGTATTAGAAGATGAGAAGTTTTCTTTAGCCGGCTCTGAATCAGGGGATGCCGACGGTTCATTAGGTGGCCGTTCAACTAGTGCTGCAGTTAGGGTTGTAGTTCACTTCAAACCGCCAAGTAGCCTTGCTAGAGAACAATCTACACTACACTTACCTAGTGGCGAACAGAGAACGCTTCGAGTTTTCGGTCGCCATGATCCTGTTCTAGGGCCAAGAGCAGTACCAGTAGTCGAATCTGTAGCAATATTAGTTATGGCAGACTTAGGAATTATTGGTGGATACATTGGATAGTTTTTTTTATTTACTACCATTTTCTCTCATTTGGGCTAATCTTACTGGTAGATTCACTGCAAATGCCGATGCAACAATCATGAAAACAACTGCCGTCCCCAGAGCTACACCGTAAACTGATGTTAATTCCACACTCTCTGATAATCTATCTGCAGCAGCATCACTACCTAGTAATCCAACTATTGATGGAATAATTAGATTGATCATTAAAGTAACCAAAGCAACTAATCCCGCCACTGTTGGAGTAATTATTAATGACTTATAATACTGAGATGTTATTTTCTTAACATTCATGACATAAACTTCGCCGGTTCTAATGGATTTATCTAGCATAGAGAACCGTATGACTCCACTAGTTAGTTCAATGTACATTACAAGGAAAATTGCATAGGAGATTAGGAGTAATTTTTGTGCAATCTCACCATCTGGTAATAGGTCAATACCAAATTCAACTTTACTCCCTGCAAATCTAATTGTTACTAATATTAGAACTACATAAGATATCAATATTGCTCGTTGATCTCTTTGAAAAATTCCATACATGCCTCCAATAAATCCAATGCCTATCAGTAAGAGATGGATTGCTACTCCCATAATCGGTATATCCATGAGGTCACTTAGCCAGAACCATGCTGTGCCTGAAACGGGCGTAACTGTAAATGTTACAATACACAATAATGTTAGAATAATTGCTGCTGAAAGTTGTAGAGTACTAACTACTCGATCCGGAGGGAGGAATTTCGTCTTAGTTACAATTGGTCCTCCAAAGAATGACTCAATAACGGAAGGTACATGCACTTCTGGTATTGCATCTTTAGGGATTTCAGTGCTACCTTTCATCTTCCCAGCAGCTTTTTTCCTGCTAGGTGCGGATGACCTGATAGTCTTCCCATCATACAAATGAGCAGTATCTGATTTTTGTTCAACCAATTAATCACCTCCTCAAAATCCTCTAGCTCCTGACAAAGCTGTGTTTAGTAGCATATCTGGTTCCCAGTCCATTACATTAGCACCTAGTCCTCTTAACTCGCTCATTAGGATATCTCTTTCTGTTTTGAGTAATTCGTAACCAGTCCTATCTAATCTCCTTGCATCAAATTCGAATTGTAAACTACTTGGAGATAGTATAGTGACGTCAAAGTTTCTTGACCTTAAATCCCTAACTGCTTCAATTATTGTAGGGTCGTCTTCCAATGGACTCAGAATAATAATTGGACTCCCTCTATTTATGTGAGGCATTATTCTATTTGTGACGACTTTAAGTGGAGTATTCCCCTTAGCCATTGCTCCTGCTAGTTTTGTTAGAATAACATATAACTGCTTTTTACCGGTATCTCTGTCAACTGAAACAATTTCATCGCCGTAAACAACCAATCCTACTGAGTCTCTTCTTGAGAGGAAATATTGTGCAAGACTTGCTGCTGCTCTAGTGCTGTATACTAACGAATTCCTACTGACTGGACCTGTTTCAGAAACCGATCTACTATCTACTAACAATATAATGTCGCTGACAGCGTCTCTTTCAAACTCATTTACCATTAGTTTACCACCAGAACGAGCCGTAGCTTTCCAGTTGACTTTTTTCATTGCGTCCCCTGGTACATATTCTCTAAGGTTATAGAAATTTGAGCCTTCCCCAGGATTCCTAATATTCACTGCACCTGTGAATATTTTTGGTACACGACTTTTAATTAGTGCATCCTTGATATCTTCCATTTTTGGAAATACAAGAAAATCATCGTACAAGTGTATTTCTCTTTCATTATGGAATAGTCCAAATGTATCTTGTATCCTGATACATACTGGTCCTATAGTATAAAATCCTCTTAATGGGGCCTCAATAGTATACGCTATTTCTGTTTCTCTTTGAGGCCCTAATTCCATTAAAACATAGTTTGCACCCTTCTTTATTCTCATTACTTCAGGAACACGATCTCTAACTTCCAGAACCTTGGAGAGATTTGATTTGTTCTGGATTCTGATAGATACATCGACTTCACCATCTTCGAAGACTCGTGCTGAAGAGAGTCTTCTTAATGCCACGAGATTCTGTAATGCGACCCCACCTGAGTACACTTCTTCATCCATCCTTCTACCGGATGATGAAACATCAGCATTTATAGTTCTGAATGCTGCCCAAGTAAGGAAAGAAAGAAGGACTACAGCTACTGTTACCAACTGCTGATTACGTAAAACTAGGCCGAGGAGATAAAGAGCTATCGCTAAAGAAGCGAACATCGCTGATTTTCTACTCCATGCCATAAGCAAACCTCCTTAGATCTGTCTTCTATTCAAACCGTTGGGACTGGAACTTGCCTAAGAATGTCTGAAACAACTTGATCAGTCTCAAGACCCTTTATTTGATGTTCTGGTTTCAAAATTAATCTGTGAGAAACTGCTAATGTAGCTACGGCCTTAACATCATCTGGTGTGACGAAATCTCTTCCTCGCATAGCAGCAGCAGCACGACTTGTCTTCAGCAATGCTTGAGAACCACGAGGTGAAGAACCAACTAACACTCGTGGGTCTTCTCTAGTCCTAGAAACTATTTCTACCATATACATTCTTACTGCTGGATCTACATACACATCTTCAATTGCTTGTTGCATGGCAACAACCCTAGCAGGGTCGGTTATTACATCGACTTCAACTGCATCTTTCTTTCTTTCAATCCTTCTTCTTAGAATCTCGTCTTCATCAGCCCTGTCTGGATATCCTACGGACATTTTGAACATGAAACGGTCTAATTGAGCTTCAGGTAGAGGATAAGTTCCTTCTTGTTCTACTGGGTTTTGTGTAGCCATTGTCAAGAACGGAGATGGTAATTTGTGAGTAATTACACCAATAGTAACTTGCTTTTCCTGCATCGCTTCCAGTAAAGCAGCCTGTGTCTTTGGAGGTGCTCTATTTATCTCATCAGATAGGAGTAAATTGCAGAAGATAGGACCTGGTTTGAAACTAAATTCTCCTTTCTTTGCATCATAGATATTTGTTCCAGTAATATCTGCTGGAAGCAAATCAGGCGTAAATTGTACACGCTTGAAATCGCATCCTAATGCGTCTGCGAAGGTGTTGGTCATCAGTGTTTTTGCAAGTCCAGGGTAATCTTCGAATAGAAGGTTACCGTTAGACAAAATGTTAACCATAACATTGTCAATTACGTGGCTTTTCCCAATAATAACTTTCTGTACCTCTAGACTAATTGCTTCTGCAATTGCTCCTACAGCTTCGAGTTTTTCACTCATTTTCTTAGATCCACGGACGGTTTCGGCTTTCTTTGCATATCCCTGACTGACCGCGTCTGCTTGCGGTGCTGCTGGTTTTTCTGCTGGTGGTGTTGCGTTCATTTTTTATCTCTCCAATTTTCTAATTCTTACCCCATTTTCTAATTGCTATCATAAGTTGCCTTAGTTCTTGGGGTGAGTATGTACGTGTTTGGCTGTAGGCTAGTTCGACTAGCCTAGGGTCGCCTATCATTGCTTGGACTTCTGCAGGGGGTTTTGAAGCCATTTGGTCACGAGTCAGGTCATGATGTACTCTGACTTTAGTAAATAGTGCCTGCTTGACTCTTAGTTTGTATGTACTCGAATCCAACTTTTTTGGTCTTTGATTAAATCGAGTTAGATCAAATACATGTCTCCAATTTTCTTTCTCAGGAATGACCATCATTGATACCAATAGCAGCAAACCTACATTAAGAACTACTAGCCATTTAAGGAATGTATTAGATGTAAGCAAAACAACTGTAGACATAGCGGCTACGAATGGTGCGGATATAGTACCAGTTACATGTCTGCTTTCATCGAAAACAATTTGGAAATTACTAGTGTCTTGTCTAATCTGGCTAGAAAGTTGAGTATTGTCAAATTCCATCATTGAATGTATTAGCATCTGGAAATATACACTATTACCATTCCAGTCATTGTTGTCGTTAATTTCATTCATCCAACATTTTGATTCTACAACTCCTTCACAAGAACTTCTCATTCCTGTCTCAGCAGCTGTGGATATATCCCATAGTCTATTTGAAAAAGCCTCATCATCGGAAACGAATACAATACTACCAGTTACTTTTATTTCTTCCAAGTCACTAAATCCGCCCTTTCCAGTCACTTTATCGTAAACAGGAATATTAGGGTAATCTACACGTATCATTAAAGATAAATCTCCCGGTGCAGGGTTTGCAGGATTACTAGAATCTCCATCCCCTACAATGTCTATGAATGCTGATGAGGATGCTGATGCGAGAACACTCACTTGTCTCTGATTATCTGGGTTTTGTTGTGGTAAGTCCTCAGATGTTGGTTCAAATCTTATTCCAGTAGGGGAACGGAACATGACGGGTATTCTACAGGACTTAGGATCATTATTTGAAATTTGAAACTCTGAACAACCTTTCCTAGCAGCACCTGCTTCCATTTCATTAACATCGTTCTCAACACTGGCAACACTCCAAACATTCTGCCATACAGGTAGCGCAGTTGTCCCATCTTCGTTATATTCTAGCCAATGCTGATTTTGATCTAATAGTGGCGAATCGAAATATGATACTCCGAATTTTGAAGCTAATCGATTCGCATTGGTATTATCTGCTGCAATTATCACCTTTCCTCCTTTCTCAGTAACAAAGTCATAAATTGCATCTGCTGCTGTTTCATCTATTGGTTTCTCAGGTGAAACAATCACTAACATTGTACGATGAGGATCCTTCCAGTCATTAACTAGCATTGGAGTTGACATTGTGTTTGCAATGAAGTAACTATCTGGAAGTCCAGTAGGGTCTGACATGTCCGATCTCATCTCACTAAGTTGTGCTAAATCATCAGATTCATAGGCTGAATATGAGGTGTCTTTCCCGATAACCATAATCATTGGTGCTAGTAAAAGAAGTACAACAGTTACGGCTATAGAGCCTATCACTACTGTATTAAAATCGAGATTATTTTCATTTTCTTCGGCCACAATAAATCAATCCTTTTTTCTAATATAGAACATAGCAAACGCTGACAGTAACTCAACCCACTGATGAATGACAGTTATATGTTGCTGCCATTAGTTCAGGTCAACAACTTGTTTATATTATCCGAAGTGTATTTTTAGCACTGCTATAGTGACTCATTTTTTAGATTAATTGTATCTTTTCTTACTATTTATTCCTGCATAAAATAGAGCCATGATTGAAGATAGTAGAATTATACCTATTCCTGGAGCCGGAAGACTAGAATCTACCACTTCTGAAACACTGCCTTCATCATCATCATCATCTTGATCATCTACAGGTTTAGCAAGTGGAGGTTCCACAGTAATTGAGGTTTCATCCTCTGATATTCTTGAGTTCCCTGTATTCATCGCCCCATTAGAGTATATTACGACCTCTAATTTACAATTCTTCCTTGGATGACTATCTGATGCAGTTATTTTCAAGTCTGCATTTGCCGATTGCCCTATCTCAAGATCTGTTACAAGTAACTTATCTAATCCATTATCTAATGTCATTAATGGACAATTATCTGACAAATCAATTTCTCCGACTTTATCTTTTATATTTCCATCATTAGTCACAGTAACTCTCAGGACCATATCGGTCCCAGCGTTCATTGCTCCCGCAGGATCTGCTATATCTACTGTGATTGAATGTATTGTCGGAATCTCAATATCTGCTACTGCCTCTTGATTTTCAGGAATAACCACTGCGATCCCAGCCCTTGATACTAAAGTCGCTGTAATTTTCATTTCTTCCTTAGACATGGCTGCAAAATCGAAAACATCTATATCCTCTATAAGGAGGTTGAATGTTTCATTATCTCCTGCCTGTATTTTTTCTGATTCTGGTCCATTCGCAAGTCCTTCAAAAGGCAGCTCATATTCAAAACTTATTTCAACTTCAAACATTTCAGTATTATGGACATAGAATTGTATTACTCGTTCTCCATTTTCATTTAGAACAAATGCTTTACCTTCATCGTCTGCGATATATTTTATCCCTAGCTCCCAATTACCTAACTCTGGTTCCTGTGCATAGGTAAGCATAGCAGAATTGGAAAATAAAAATATAAGCACAACAAAATAAACAAATTTCCTCATCTCACTCACCTAATAATCCCTTACAGGCTCTCTTTGTTAATACCTTCACCATTTTTCTTCTATATGAT
Organism: uncultured Candidatus Poseidoniales archaeon; assembly: GCA_902514485.1. GTDB lineage: Archaea > Thermoplasmatota > Poseidoniia > Poseidoniales > Thalassarchaeaceae > MGIIb-O2. The sequence goes on along the minus strand of CABXQY010000001.1, from coordinate 6,533 downwards.
GGGGTATACCATGTATTTTGGACAGGTTTCACTGCCTTTCTGATTTGTTCTGATAGAAGTTTGATACTCTCCCTTCCATTCCAATCTTTGACTAATTCAGAAGATATATCTTCATGATATCCAGGTATTGATTCTAAACCTGTGGTTGCTACTCTTAATTGCTTAAGGTTTTCACCATCTTTCTTCCAAAGAACTGCAACACCTGCTTCCGGGAAATCCCAAGATTCGCGTTGACGTAATTTTTGATAATCTCCATTCCATTGCAAAGTTTCTTCTGGTAAGGTTATATGAGTAAGTAATTCTCCAGGCAATAATTTATTCTTTTTCATCCCATCTAATTCAAAAAAGTCATTCAATAACATCTCTCTCTTTCCTGATATAGATATCAAGTGTACTCTGGCTCCCATACACATCAGTACCGGCGCTAGATCTGCTTGATACGTGGCTACGCATAATGTATTTTGATTGGGTATAACTCTACAATCTGCTCCCGTTCCACAGTCACATTTATGGCACCAATCTATTGATTCTCTCCAATCTTCGGTTTGATTATACCAGTAACAGCGAGTATCCAAACAAATATTCCCACCTACTGTTCCTGATCGTCTAATCATGATACTGGCTATTGAATTAGCTGATTTTACAAGAACGGGATGAGTTAGTTCTGAATCCGCTAAATCTTGCAGTCTCACCATTGCTCCAATGTGCGTTTCAGATAGTTCAGTTAACTGTGAAATCTTAGCCAATGAAATTACATTCTTCTTTGAATTTAGGTGCCATTTATAGTTTGGAAGTAAATCAGTACCTCCTGCGACCCAATCAAATTCATCTCCATTAGAGTCTAAATCTTTAGCAATTTCTATTGCTTCGTCTATACTGGTTGGTATATGTAAGTTGAATGGAGGCATTTTCATTTCATTCACCTCTTTTCCTTCTTTCTGTATGCAACCACGCACTTCCTGCTAAACGAGGTGTTTCCAAATATTTCTTTGATGGAATTACAGTGACTTTCCAAGATTCATCAACCTCATCCGGAGGGATTGTTGGGTCCATTCCAAATAACGCTCCGTTGTGATAAGGTTTGATATCGGATTTCAGTCTTCTTTCCTTGTCTCTTACTGAGTGTTGTTCTGCTCTCTTCTCTAGAGTTTTTTGTAATTTTGAAGTTTCTAAGCGAGGAGAAGGAAGATCAATAGGTTCCTCGATTTTTAATTCCCTACATTTCTTCTCAATATCTTTGTATAGTCTATCGGGAGTTATAGGTAGTTCATTACTTCTGACACCTATTGCGTCATAAACCGCATTACAAACTGCTGGTAAAATTGGTAAGAGTGGTCCTTCACCCGCTTCTTTTGCTCCGAATGGTCCTTCTGGGTCATTTGACTCCACAATTATTGGAGTCACTTCTGGCATTTCATGTATACTTGGAATTTTGTAATCTAGAAGGTCGGTATTCATTAAATTACCAGTTCTACCATATCGCATTTCTTCAGACAAAACCTGTCCCATACCCATATGACAAGAACCTATTATTTGCCCCTTAACTGCAAGTGGATTCAATGCTTTACCGCAATCATGAGCCGCCCAGACTTTCTCAACTTTCGTCTGCCCAGTTTCTACATCAACTTTCACTTCTGCGACATAAGCAGAAAATGAATAAGCGGGTGCTAATCCTGCCGCTGCACCTTTGTGTGCTCTACCCATTGGTGGAGTTCTATATGCTCCCGATGCAACTAATGCTCCTCTCTCTTCTTGTGCCTTATGCAATGCTTCTAGATATGATACGCCCACTGCTGGGTCATCTTTTCTGAAAATTCTTCTATCACCGATTACTAATTTTTCTACAGGTGCGTCAGTAATTTCTGAAGTCGCATTAAGTAAATCTTCTCTGATTTTCATTGCTGCAGATATTGCCGCGTTTGCATTCATGAAAGTAACTCTCGAAGAATATGACCCTAAATCTACAGGAGATGTATCTGTTTCTCTAGATTTTATTCTAATCATATCAAGTGGTAATCCAAGTACTTCTGCAACTGATTGGGCCACTACAGTATCTGACCCTTGGCCAATATCTGCAGCACCTGTGTGAACTGTTACTCCACCATCCATATCAATTTTCAGATGCACGGTTGCATGAGGGAATTTATTTGGGTCCCAGTGAATAGGCAAACCACTTCCGGAAATGAAGAATCCACAGCCTATGCCAATACCATGTCCTAGAGGCATTTTTCTAAATTTTTCTTTCCAACCAGATTCTTCCATTACTCTTTCTAAACACTCTCTCATGCCTATACTTGTTACTCTAAAACCAGTTATCGTAGCAGAATTTGGTGGGAGCAGGTTCGCAAGTCTAAATGAAATGGGATCTACTTGTAGTTTCTCAGATATATCATCTATTCCTACCTCAACCGCGCACCTAGAATTTACAGCTCCATGGCCTCTCATTGCTCCACTTGCTGGCTTGTTTGTCCACACTCTTGCTCCTGTATAATGAAATGCTCCTATTTCATAAGGTGCTGTATGTAGTACTCCATTATAGTAAGTAGTAACGTGACCAAAGGAGGCAAAAGCTCCTCCGTCAATAAGGGCGTCAGTCTCAATACCGCAGAGTCTACCTTGTTTATCTGCATGCAGATTCATTTCGATATGGGAGGGGTGTCTTCCCCGATTTATCCAATATACTTCTTCTCGGTCAAATGTAATTCGTACAGGTCTACCAGATTTTCTAGCTAATATTGAAGCGCACATTTCATGTGGAAATGGGTCTGACTTACCTCCAAAACCTCCACCTACGAATGTCCTATGGACATTTATCTGATGCATTGGTATCTCTAGTACGTCTGCTAATGCTCTGTGTACATAATGAGGTACTTGTTGTGGTGTGTATAGTGTCAATCTACCAGAGGGGTCCCAATCAGCAACCACTGCATGTGGTTCCGTAGCAGCATGATTTACTCCATTAAAAAACCAATTATTTTTATGGCTAACAACTGCATTTTCTTGCATTGATTCTATATTTCCAAATTCTTGAAAAACTCTTTTTTGAACATTTGCTTCACCAATATGATATTCTCCTCTATCGTGAATTGGATCTTTTGAGTCTTTCAGACCATCTTTCATGTCATGTATTGATTCTAAAATTTCATATTCTACATTAATTAATCGAACTGCTTCCAAAGCAGTGGCTTCATCTTCTGCTGCGACACAGGCGACTAAATCCCCGATATGTCTCACTCTCTCTACTGCCATAGCGTGCTCATCCTTAGTCACCGGAAGAACGCCGAACTTGTTACTTGCATCATCTCCAGTTGCTATAGATACTACTCCTGGTAATTCTAATGCCTTAGATAAATCAATAGATAATACTCTTGCATAATGATGGGGTGACCTAACTATTTTACCTATCAATTCATTTGGTAATCTTATGTCATCGCCATACTTTGCTCTACCTGTTACTTTCCATTTACTATCGACAAGTGAAGTTGGTTTACCTACTATTCTTCCAGTAATCAATTTATCATGTCTATGGTCTCCCCAAGGTTGCTCCTTTTTTCCTCCTTGGCTTTCAGGAATCATTTCTTCATCTCGAGGCTCGCTGAAGGGACCTTTTCCGCCAGAACCAGGTCTTGAGAAAGAGATTTTACCTGGTTGTTGTCTATAACCAACCATCTCTTTCTTTTCTTTTTCACTCATAAAAATTCCTCATTCATCAAATCCTGGATTAGGATTACTCTTAGGTTCTGTAGAATTATTGATATTTTTTCCTGAGTTTAGTAATTCGCTTGCCGCTCTCACTGAGTCGACAATTTGTTGATATCCAGTACATCTACACAGATTTCCTTCAATTGCAGTTTTAATTTCGGAATCGTTAGGAGATGGATTTTCTTCCAATAGAGCAGAAATTACCACTAAAAATCCTGGTGTACAAAATCCACATTGACTCCCTCCATATTCTCCAAACATTTCTTGAATAGGATGAAGGTGATGGCCATCTGCTAATCCTTCAACTGTTGTAATATCACAGTCAATGGCTTCTTGAGCTAGAACAAGGCATGAAAGTTTTGGTTTTCCATCAATTAATACTGAACAACAACCGCAGGTTCCCATGTCACATCCTCTTTTTACACCAAGAGTTCCGACTTGATCTCTCAAAACATCTAGAAGTATTGAATTGCTTTCAATTGGTTTGGAAATTAGTTTGCCATTTATGGTTGCTTCCCAAGGTATTTTTTCAGACCCAGGGAGCATTGGAAGACGTATGACACTCATGCTAACAACGTTACCAAAAGGGGTTTCCATTTTAGTATTCGGTTCAAGGCTTTCTGACTTAGTTCAGATCATTGAATATTTTATTCATTATTTCAACTTCTGCTCTTCGTATATGTTCCCCATACGTACTTCTAGCCATTTGCATCTCATCTGCAAGTTGTTTTAGAGTCACATTTCTATCCATACTGTAGAACCCTTTCCTTATGGCATGGGATAAAACTTCAACTTGTCTTTCAGTAAGAAGAGTTTTCCATACATTATCATTATTTTCCTTTTGAAATGTTTGCACTGATATATTATCAGGAGGTAAAACAATTCTAATTAGTTGAATAAATCTTCTAACTGAGTTTGATAGTCCAGAAATTCTCATTTCCATCCCATTTTTTTCAGAAATACCATAAGGCGGATGGATATGAATATTGGACAATTCAATTGCAGAAACTGCCAAGTTATGATTACAAAAAAGACTGACTAAAACACCGTCTTCATTTTCTTCGTGAACTTTAATTACTTCGAAATTATCTAAATTATTGAATTCTTCAACTTTTTTACCATCTTTCAATTTAATTTCGGCTAATTGTGTTACTCCCTGTTTAGTAATTGAAAGATGCCCTAAAATTTCTATTCTTTCACAAATTTTTAAAATTTCTGAAATCCCCTGTGCGCCGCGTAAAGAACTAGTCTTCCATCTTAGGACAACCTTGCGCATAATGGTGCGCTATGCTTCTTTCTTATTGAATCCGCCGATACTGTTTAATTCCAGTAAGATTCTCTAATCTGTTGATTTGTTTCCATACATGTAGTTACATCAGAAGGTCTATTTGGCTGAATACTAATACCATTAAGATGATTAATAATTGGCTGTACATTTGATTCGTTAACAACTCCCCATCCAAGTTGTGTACAAGGGGCTACCGGAGACACTGGAGTCGTTCCTGACAAGGGGTCCCATGTGCTGAATGAGGGATACCAAGCAGAAAGATTCAGTGCGTCTCTTATTTGTGCCTGTGAGATATTTAGGTCGTTTCCATTTACTAAGAAACCACCTCTTGTATCTGGGCTAGCGCCTGATGAATAATCTTCAGATTCAGTTCTAAGTTGTTGGATAATTTTTGATAGAAGCCCTGCTGTCCTCGGGGTTGCAAAAGAGGTGCCACTAGTTTCATGATAACCATCAATGTCATCATGATTTGGTAATACTTGGGTCCAATCTGCTGCAATATCGGGATATGAACCACTCATAGTTTCTTTCTGATCATCACCTTCTTCAGCATATCCTGAAACCCCTATGCTCCAAGGAGGGCCTGCTGTAGAATCTTGAACTGCTGGTGAAGGGGAATTATCAGCCGCACCAGTATGAATTTTCTTTTCTTGTACTACTGCAACTTTTGTTGCATCTTCAATACCTGGCACAGGTATTGAACCAATAGGTCCGAAACTTGTCGTTATTATGTCTACTAATGGTTGATTTGCTGCAGCTAATACTGCAGCATCACTGAATCCCTCGACAAAGAATATTATGGCATCCGGATTAGCATTTAAAACAGCCCCAGTGACCGCTGAACCATGCCCATCTGAGGGGTCATCAAGTATCGGTATGTCGGTTTCATCATCTGGTGTAGTGCCTATTATTTTTGTACCTGGGAAATATACGATATCTGTTGAATTTATGATGTCCCAACATGATTCCTTATCTGCATCATATCTTTCTTGCCAACTTCCTACAAATGTTAGTTCACAGGTCATTGTTACTCCTAATCCTTCTAACAGCCATTGTGGATAAGTTTCATTTGTTCTGAAATGGTCATGATATACATTAATTCCAGTATCAACTGGTGCGACGATCGAATAAGTTCTGAAGTCATTTTCTGTTTCAATAACATCGTCCTTTTCAACTTCGTTAGCCAAACATCCACTAAATGATGCGAGTGTCATTACTAACACAAGAGCCACGGTCAGATTCTTCATTATATGACCGAGAGATTACTTCTTTTTCAGTTCTCCGTATCTATGCTTTTTTCTCTAGTAGTAATATTTCTGCACACACAGCTAATCCAATTTCTTCCGGTGTTTCTGCACCTATGTCTATTCCTATGGGGCATCTTGCTGAATTGAACCATTCTTCATTAACGCCATAGTTTATTGCGGCTTTTTTGAAAGCCTTCCATTTCAATGTTGAACCTATTGCACCAATCCTAGGTCTCATTTGTTCGCCTCTAATTTTAAGAGATTTCAATAAAAGTTCTTGATCTACTGACCAATCA